>JBGSWN010000273.1:0-2135 GCA_041752395.1 Saprospiraceae bacterium
TTTTTCATAAAGGTCACAGACCTTGTAGCATATTGAAATCAAGAGTTCTTCCCAGTCCAGCATAGTGCAGTGTTTTGTTCTTACTGCAATATCGCTGACTGGGAGGTTTTATTCACCTTGAACCCGTTATTCGCATCATTAACCATTGCCTCCTGTCAAATTCTTTAGGTTTTCTACCTGCATATCCTACTACCCCTGTTGATATAAAATTGTCGTTTTCAATCAACTTGACCGTGTCCAGTATAGCTGGGCGAAGTCCAAATAGTTGGTAATTTTTTTCAAGAAATATTTCAACTGTATCATGCTTGTTCGCCGCAAATGAGCATACCTTTTCATAGTAACCCTCTTTATGAAAAACGAGGCTAAAGTCTGGACAGCCTAAAGTTCCATTTGAAACTGCGCTGTAGCTAAAACCGCCATATTCTCCCGTAAAAAAGGTTTCATTTGGCTTATTTTCCTTCCATATTTTAACCCCAGTCAAAAGTATCTTGGAGTCCTTGTCCATCACGTTTCCATCCAACTCTTGGATGCAGTCACCGCATCCAATTAGGAACACGGAAATGACTATGCAAAACAAATTTTTCATGTTTCAAATATCGCTTTTGTCATCGCCGAAGGCGACCTGCTAAGCCATGTGTGACAGCCTTCATGACGTTGCAGTTTCCCAACGGGAATGACAAGGATAGATGCTAAATTCACAAGTCAGTGACGCACCCATCACTCGCCGAGCTCACCTGTTTCGCATATTTATAAAAAACCCCTTGTTTCACCTTCAACTCCGGCTGCACCCACGCCTTCCTTCGCTCCGCAATTTCCGCTTCCGTCAAATGCGCCACCAATTCGTTGTTCTCGGCGTCAATGGTGATGCGGTCGCCGTTTTGCACTAGGGCAATCAGGCCGCCGTCGTAGGCTTCGGGGGTGACGTGGCCCACCACAAAGCCGTGGGTGCCGCCGCTGAACCGCCCGTCGGTGATGAGGGCCACGCTGGTGCCGAGGCCCTTGCCCATGATGGCGCTGGTCGGCACGAGCATTTCCGGCATGCCGGGTGCTCCCTTCGGCCCCTCGTAGCGGATGACGACGACGTGCCCCGCCTGCACCGCACCGCCACGAATGCCGTCAATGCAATCGAATTCGTTGTCGAAGACGATGGCCGTGCCCTCAAACTTCTGGCCTTCCTTGCCCGTGATTTTTGCGACAGCGCCACCTTCGGCGAGGTTGCCGCCGAGGATGCGCAGGTGGCCGATGGCCTGTATCGGGTTGCTGACGGGCGAGATGACCGTCTGCCCCTCGGTCAGGCTGGGCAAGGCAACGAGGTTCTCGCTGATGGTTTTGGCAGTGACCGTCATGCAGTCGCCATGCAGCAAGCCTTCCGAAAGCATGTATTTCATCACGGCGGGCAGTCCGCCGACCTCATGGACGTTTTCCATGTGGTATTTGCCACTGGGCTTGAGGTCGCCGAGCACGGGGGTTTTCCGTGAAATTTCCCGGATGTCGTTCAGCGTGAACGGGATGCGGGCGGTGCGGGCGATGGCCAGCAGGTGCAGCACGGCGTTGGTGCTGCCACCGAGCACGACGACCACCCGCAGGGCGTTTTCGAAGCTCTCCCGTGTGAGGAGGTCGAGCGGCTTGAGGTCTTTTTCGAGCAACAAGCGCATGGCCGGGCCGATGGAAGCACATTCTTTTTCCTTGGCTTCGCCAACAGCGGGGTTGCTCGCACTGTACGGCAGCGAAAGCCCCAATGCCTCGATGGCGCTGGACATGGTGTTGGCGGTGTACATGCCGCCACAAGCGCCCGCTCCGGGACAGGCGTGGCGGATGATGGACTGGACTTCCTCGGCGGTGATTTCGCCAGCGTATTTTTTGCCGTGCGCCTCGAAGGGCGATACGATGTCGAGCGTTTTGCCCTGCCAATGTCCGGTGGCGATGGTGCCGCCATAGACCATGAGCGAGGGGCGGTTGAGGCGGATCATGGCCATGACGGAGCCGGGCATGTTCTTGTCGCAGCCGGGGATGGTCACGAGGGCGTCGTAGTAGTGCGCCCCCATCACCGCCTCGATGCTGTCGGCGATGATTTCCCGGCTGACGAGCGAGTAGCGCATGCCCTCCGTGCCGTTGGAGATGCCGTCGCTGACGCC
>JBGSWN010000274.1:0-6115 GCA_041752395.1 Saprospiraceae bacterium
TTTTTCATAAAGGTCACAGACCTTGTAGCATATTGAAATCAAGAGTTCTTCCCAGTCCAGCATAGTGCAGTGTTTTGTTCTTACTGCAATATCGCTGACTGGGAGGTTTTATTCACCTTGAACCCGTTATTCGCATCAATGGGTATTCCTCACTGTCGAGGAATACCGTTTTCATTTTCCATTGCGTGTACATTCGCTCTGGGATGTCTTTTTCGACATTCAAGATAAAGAGGTCTTTGTGCCTCGGATCCGCCTTGATTCGGTCAAAACAACGGTACAACGGTCCTTCTTCTCCCTCGATGATTTGGTAAAAAACGCCCCTGAAACAAAGCAGCACGCCAGTCAGGTCGTCCCGTTCGTTGTTTTTCTCGGAAACCGAACCGATGGCCCGAATGTCTTTGGCCGTGGCCTGTTTTCCAATGGAACTGATGTAGGTAAGTCGTATCATCTTGCAAATTAAATAGCTATTTTCAAATTATTGAAATCGAGCCAATGTAGCATTTTTCCGACTGAATTGTCCAAAATAACAAGATTACAAAATGCCAATCACTGCTTATTCCTCCTTCCCGTCTCCCCTCAACTTTCTACCTTTGCGCCCAATCGCTAACGAGTTTCAAAATCAAAAGCTAATCACCAATTCATGATTCTCTTCTTCGGCAACCCATCCTCCAAAGTCTTCGCTGTACAGACCAACCAACCCCTGCCTGCAGCGGACATCCAAAAACTCGTCTGGCTCTTCGGCAATGAACCGCAAATCGAAAGCACCACACTCGTCGGCCCCTTCGTCGGGCCACGGGCGGCCATGGTCACACCTTGGAGCACCAACGCCGTGGAAATCACGCAGAACATGGCCATCCAAGGCATCGTGCGGATGGAAGAGTTTTTCAAAATAAACGAAGGCGATAGCTATGACCCGATGCTCTCGCAGAAATTTGCGGAGCTGAGCCAAGAGATTTTTACCATCCACATCGAGCCGGCGCCCATCCTTGATATTGCCAACATTGCCGCATTCAACCAACAGGAAGGATTAGCGCTCAGCCAAGAGGAAATTGATTACCTGGACGGTGTTTCCAAAAAAATTGGCCGCAAACTAACCGACTCCGAAGTCTTCGGCTTTTCGCAGGTAAACAGCGAGCATTGCCGCCACAAAATTTTCAATGGCACTTTCGTCATCGACGGCAAAGAAAAAGACACCTCCCTTTTTAAACTCATCAAAAAAACCTCGCAGACCCACCCCAACGACATCGTTTCGGCCTACAAGGACAACGTGGCTTTTGTGAAAGGCCCGACCATCACGCAGTTTGCGCCCAAGCGCCCCGATGTGCCTGATTTTTATGAAAAAAAACAGTTTGAATCGGTGCTGTCGTTAAAGGCCGAGACGCACAATTTCCCCACCACCGTCGAGCCATTCAACGGGGCGGCCACGGGCTCCGGCGGGGAGATTCGGGACCGCTTGGCTGGTGGGCAAGGCTCGCTCCCATTGGCAGGGACGGCAGTGTACATGACGGCGTATTCCCGCCTCACCCCACCCCTGACCCCTAAAGGGGAACCTAACCAGGCAAGTTCATCGGTAAGTGCCAACGGAGGTGTGCCTCATCACACTTCCCCTGCGAGCGAAGATGATTCCCTTACCTCCACAGATTCGTCGTCAGGTTCCCCTTTAGGGGTCAGGGGTAACCGCCCGTGGGAAAGAGCCATGCCCGCACGCAAATGGCTCTACCAAACCCCGCTCGACATTCTCATCAAAGCCTCCAACGGCGCCTCAGATTTCGGCAATAAATTCGGGCAACCGCTCATTGCAGGGTCGCTACTCACCTTCGAGCATGAGGAGGCAGGCCGCAAATTGGGCTTCGACAAAGTCATCATGTTGGCGGGCGGCATCGGCTACGGCAAGGCCGCACAGGCGCTGAAGGGCCACCCCAAAGCGGGCGACAAAATCGTGGTGATGGGCGGCGACAACTACCGAATCGGAATGGGCGGAGCGGCTGTTTCCTCCGCAGATACGGGGGAATTCAACACGGCCATCACCCTGAACGCAGTGCAGCGCTCCAATCCCGAAATGCAAAAACGGGTAGCCAATGCCGTGCGGGGCGTGGTCGAGAGCGAGGAGAATTTCATCGTCTCCATCCACGATCACGGGGCGGGCGGCCACCTCAATTGCCTCTCCGAATTGGTGGAAGCAACTGGCGGCAAAATTGACCTCGACAAACTGCCCGTTGGCGACCCCACGCTGTCGGCGAAGGAAATCATCGGCAACGAATCGCAAGAGCGGATGGGCCTCGTTGTTTCCGAAAAAAATATCGAAACGCTCCGCAACATCGCCGAGCGGGAGCGGGCACCGATGTACGAGGTCGGCGACGTGACGGGCGATATGCGCTTCACCTTCCAGTCCTCTTCGAAAGGGGATAAGCCGATGGATTTGGCGATGGAAGACATGTTCGGCAGTTCCCCGAAAACCGTTTTGACGGATAAAAACTTGCACCGCAAATACGCTGAGGTGGGCTACGATGCTGCACAAATTCAGACCTATATCCGGGACGTTCTGCGCCTCGAAGCCGTCGCCTGCAAGGACTGGCTGACCAACAAGGTGGACCGCTGCGTGGGTGGCCTCGTGGCCAAACAGCAGTGCGCCGGGCCGCTGCAGCTCCCGCTCAATGACTGCGGCGTGATGGCCCTCGACTACGATGGCAAAAGCGGCATCGCTACCTCCATCGGCCACAGCCCGGTGAGCGGCCTGATTGACCCCGTGGCGGGCAGCCGCAACTCCGTCGCCGAGGCGCTGACCAACATCGTCTGGGCGCCGCTGGAGAAGGGTCTGCGCTCCGTCTCCCTCTCCGCCAACTGGATGTGGCCCTGTAAAAATGAGGGCGAGGATGCCCGGCTGTACGAGGCCGTTGAGGCCGTTTCGGACTTCGCCATTGCGCTCGGCATCAACATTCCCACTGGCAAGGATTCGCTTTCGATGAAACAGAAATACCCGGACGGGCACGAGGTGATTTCGCCGGGCACGGTCATCATTTCCGCCGCTGGCCATTGCGATGACCGGACGGCAGTGGTGGAGCCTGTTTTACAAAAAAACGGCGGGGCGATTTATTACCTCAACCTTTCAAATGATAGCTACCAACTGGGCGGTTCGTCCTTTGCGCAAGCGCAAAATAAAATAGGCGCACAGGCACCTTCGGTAAATGATGCGGCCTACTTCGCCAAGGCGTTTGATGCGTTGCAAAATTTGATAAAAAATGGCCTCGTAGTCGCTGGCCACGACGTTTCCGCTGGCGGGCTTTTGACTTGTTTGTTGGAAATGTGCTTCGCCGATGTGAACTTGGGGGCGGAGATTGATTTGACTGAAATTGGCGAAGCCGATGCCGTGAAACTGCTTTTTTCGGAGAACGCTGGCGTGGTATTTCAGGCAAAAAATGGTTCGGTTGAAGCGCTGCTGAACGAGGCGGACATTTCATTTTTCAAAATAGGAAACGCCACGTCCACGCCTGTTTTAACAGTTAAAAATGGCGGTGAAACGCACTCGTTCGACATCGCCGAAATGCGGGATGTTTGGTTCGAAACCTCCTACCTCCTCGACCGTCACCAAACGGCGGGTGAGTTGGCGAAGGCCCGTTTTGACAATTACAAAAACCAGCCGCTGCACTATGTTTTCCCAAATAATTTCACTGGAAAACGCCCTGTACCTGACCTTGCGAAACCCCGCATCAAAGCCGCCATCATCCGGGAAAAGGGCAGCAATTCCGAGCGAGAAATGGCCCACGCCATGTACCTCGCCGGCTTCGACGTGAAGGATGTCCACATGACCGACCTCATCAGCGGGCGGGAAACGCTGGAGGACGTGCGCTTCATCGGCGCTGTGGGCGGCTTCTCGAATTCCGATGTGCTCGGCTCGGCGAAGGGTTGGGCGGGTGCATTTTTGTACAATGAAAAAGCCAAGCGGGCGCTCGATAATTTCTTCAGGCGGGACGATGTGTTGTCGGTGGGCATCTGCAACGGCTGTCAGCTTTTTGTGGAACTGAACCTCATCAATCCCGAACACGCTACGCCGCCGAAGATGCTGCACAATGATTCGCACAAGCACGAAAGCGTATTTACCTCGGTGGTGATTCCTGAAAACAACTCGGTGATGCTGTCCTCGCTGGCGGGCTGCCGCCTCGGCATCTGGGTGAGCCACGGCGAGGGCAAGTTCAACCTGCCGCTGCCGGAAAACGAGTACAATATCGTCGGTAAATTCGGCTACGAAGCCTACCCTGCCAACCCGAATGGCAGCGACTACAACGTTGCCATGATTGCCAGCGCCGATGGTCGACACCTGGCAACGATGCCGCACTTCGAGCGCTCAATGTTCAAATGGAACTGGGCGAACTACCCGGCTGACAGGCAGGACGATGATATTTCGCCGTGGATTGAAGGGTTTTTGAATGCGAGGCGGTGGTTGGAGGAGCGGTAGTTCTTAGGAATTACCTTTTCCAAATGGCAAATTCAGCAGCTTCCAAACCGTCTGGCAGGGTGGTTCCACGCTCGTCTTGCCTGCTGTCCCGCAGGTCAAGCGGCTATTTTTGCTTCACCAATTTCCCTTTCCCCACTGTTCCGTTTATGTTCCTGATTTCATAAAAAAACACCCCCGCTCTCAGGTGTTGGGTTTTTATCAGTACTGAATCTTCTAAGCTTTGCTGCAAAACCTTCCTGCCATTCAGGTCGAATAGCTTGAACTCCGATGGAATCCCATCAGCAACGTTCACCTTCAATTCAGTGCTGAAAGGATTAGGAAAAACCAGGATTTCGGCTTGCCGCATTGTTTCCGCTGCACCGGTAGCCGGGCAGAGTTCGCAGTTGGATTGATAGGTAATGGAAGTGTCGTTGACCATTGATGCATCGAACACCTGTCCGGCCTGGCAGTCACCTTTTAATTGAGAGTTTAGCCAAGGCAAGAGGTAGCGTTTAATGATTTGATGCTGTTCTTCCCGGCTGATGGCTGGCGTCGGTGTACAGGTTGATTCACCAAAAGTGCAAGGAAAATTGCTGTTGGCCATCTGACAATGACTGCCGCCAGTAATGTTGATGTATTTTTTACAGTCACTTGCCAAGCCTTCATACATCGGAAGCTGGTTGGTGGCAGGTGGCGTCACGCAGTCGTTGCTACCAGCGAAAACCAAAGCAGGCACTGCAATTTCAGTTGCCGCCTGAATGGCCGAAGTGGAAGTTTCCGCTGGTGCGAAAGTGACTAAAGCGGCAATGGTCGTATCAGACCGGGCTGCAAGAAAGGAGGCTCCGCCCCCCATGCTATGCCCCATTACGCAACTTTTCATGCTTATCCGGTTATGAAAAATGGAGGCGTCATCCTGGCCAAGTGCTCTCATTTGTGTAATGACAAATGCGAGGTCCAATCCAAAATCGAGGTGGTTGGGCATGAAGCCTGTTTCGGTCTTAGGGAAAACGAGGATGAACCCTTCCGGCACTACCATGTCCCAAATGTTTTTATAAGCATCCCAAGACATGACGAAGCCATGGCCAAAACTGGCAACCGGATAATTCCCCCCTGAACTGGCTACAGGTACATTATCACCTGCTGCTTCGGCAGGGTAGTAGATTTCACAAGGAATACTACGGTTGTTCCTGGCAGCATCGATGAATGTAATGGCAGCGTGGCCGATTTCGAAAGGCTGCGCAAAAAGTTGATCAGTTTGATGAAATAGGAGCGCTAAAAGGGCAACTAGCGCACGTTTTGACAGGTAGCTGGATTCATTTTTCATCGGCTTGTTTCAATGTTTTTAATGCTAATGTGATGCTTCAAGGAAATAATTCCGAAAGGTTAAAAAAAATATGGATTCAACACTTCAATTTTGAGGAGTAGTAGCTTTTCAGATTGATAAGCACCAGCGAAGGTAAGTACACTAGCGGGGCAGATTTGATAGCTGGATTTCTTTTCTATCTTTGCTCCTCAAAACCCCATTATATGTTTTCATCTTCCATTAGAGCATGTTGGAAAATTTAATGCTGTAATCATTTAATGCTGTTTAAGATTATAGCGCAATTGGCCAACAATATCATGGATTCGGCACTTTTCGTTGTGTGTTCATAGTCCTTGCATAATCTCCTGAAGAAATTAAAC
>JBGSWN010000275.1:0-10885 GCA_041752395.1 Saprospiraceae bacterium
GGTGACGCTTCGTTGGGTAAAATGAGCCTTGCATTCCTCTGGCATAGCTGGATATGGGTATTTTGGTTAAAAAATCTTGTTTTGCCTACCTTTTTCAGCGTCAAAATCAAACATGGCAAAATTGTTGCAATTAAAAAATAAATCTATCCGGTAGTTTTTAGTGAAGGATGGCCGTGGATATTTCCCAGCCATTTTAACCCAAAAATTACCCGATAGAACCCCGGCATTGCCGTTGCGTGCCGGATTCCATGAACAAAAATACACCCATGAACATTGCTACCTTCCAGAGGTGGTTGTTTGCCCATTCCGTTTTTTGGGGCAAAGACCACAAAGATTTTCAACCACCGCTACACTGGTTGAAACTTAGTTTCCCAACTGCCGTATTAAATTTCGATTTTCAACTACATCAAGGAGGCTTAACTGATGGCTATAGACTTTACTTTTCGCAATTGCTGGATGCGTTGCGGGAGGAGAAGCTGCGTTTTGCCATCAGGTCGTGATTTGCTCGTTTTGACATGCGGCAGGAACAACTGATGTGCATTTACGCTATCAAAAAAAATGAATTTAAATCAGTTGAAAGTGTAAATGCCTGCCTAACATGTGTTTTTAAAACAAGCAAAATTTAAAGTTAAAACAAACGAGTCCAGTAAGACGGTTTTTAATTTATTCAATTTGTAATTTATTAAAAATTAGCTTCTTATGACGACAAAACCGTTTCCTTGTGAAATCCTACCGTTTAATAGATGGTTCGACACACTGGGAAATATGTGCAATAAAGTCCGTTACCTTTAACCTAGATTTTTCACTTAAAACAGCTGGCTATGGGGCATACCAATATTACAGACCGTCATGCCATTTTCAACCTGATTTCAACATACGAGGATATGCTTGAAAAAAATCAGGTCAAATTTGCAAACCAAAAGCTCTACCATGCCTTGGTGGACTACTACGAGCGTGAGTGCCTGCTAGACCGGGCACTTGAGGTAGTCGAACACGCCATCAAGCAAGTGGGGTACGAGCCCAATTTCTTTCTTCGCAAAGCAGAGATTTTGCTGGAGAAGAAAGAGCCGACTCAAGCACTTTCTATGCTTGACCGGGTCAATGCAAATTCTTCGGGCATCCTTCGCACATCCATCCTGCGGGCAGAAAGCCTAGCAATGATGGGTATGCACGACCAAGGCATCGCCCTGTTGGACGAGCTGAAATACAGTGCCGATAGCATGGACCTGAGCAAAATCTATGTTTGCGAAGCCATGATTTATGATAGCCTGAAGGAATACGAGCGCATGTTCTTCGTCCTGAAAGCTGCCCTCAAGGAAGACCCTTCCAACTCGGAGGCGCTTTCGAGGATGTGGTACGTGGTAGAATACGCCCGTAAGCACGAGGAAAGCGTCGAACTGCACGAGGAAATCGTGGATCAAGACCCGTACAACGCCTTGGCTTGGTACAATATCGGTGCTTCGCAATCCTACCTCTGCAATTATGAGGAAGCCATCGAAGCCTACGAGTACGCCTATTTGTCGAAGGACGATTTCGAGTTTGCGTACCGGGAATGTGCCGATGTCTGCTTCATCACCCGGAATTTCCAGAAGGCGCTGGGCTGCTACCAGGACGTGCTGGAGCGTTTTGAGCCAGATGCCGACCTGTTCCTGAACATCGGAAAATGCTACGAAGAACTGGGCAACTACCTCGTCGCCCGTGATTTTTTCCAGCGGGCCGTCGAATTTGACAACTTTTGCGGTGAGGCGCAATACCATATCGGGCGCTGTTTTGCCCATCAAAAAGAGTGGCAAAAAGCGGTTGGGGCCTTTCAAAAAGCCATCGAATTGGAAGACGGAAACGAAGATTACCTGTCGGCGCTGGCGGAGGCTTATGTTGGTACTGGCAATTTGAGAAAAGCGCAAGAATTTTACCAAGAAGCTGCGGATACTGCTCCTGAACTGCCCGAAAATTGGGTAAAACTTGCCCATTTTTTGATGAAAAACCGCCGCTTCAATGAAGCGATGGAGGTGCTTGACGAAGCGGAAGAAAACGCTTGGGGCCCAGAACTGCTCTACTGCCGCAGTGCCTGTTTGTTTGAAATGGGCAATAAATCAGAGGCGTTGCTGACATTGGAAGAGGCGCTTTACGAGGATTTTGACGCACATACGGCGCTGTTTCGACTGATGCCGATTTTGGAAAAAGACAAAGAAGTGAAGGCAGTGATTGCCATATTTCAGCCGGAAGAATAGCTCACCCTGTTCAATCTTGGCTATTTAACTTACTGTTTTAATATATCTCGCTTCCAGCAAAAAAGCGGAAGCTACTCACCCAAGTGGAGGAACGATGCCTGATTATTCTAGGCATCGTTCTTTTTTTTGCCAAAAACCAGCATTTTTACCCCAATTGGGCGTCATTTCGGTCTTTGGAATATTTTTTGAAATAGAAAGCGGCCTAGCATTGCCTTCCCTGTTTTTGGCCAGCGTTTCAAAAAAACTATGATGAAGAAACTTTTCATTCCGATTTTATTCTCAATCCTAGCAATCCTTTCCGCCTGCAACAAGACACCAGATAAAGTAATCAGCATTGACCCCAACGAATTGACCACTGCTGACCAGGTTAAGATTGGTGAGGTCTTTCAAATCGAGCTCGAAGCCGAAACAACCAAATTCCCGATATTGGATGAGGCCAACTATCCCGAGGCCAATGACTATGTTTCAAAGCTGTTCAAGACCATGGTCAATACGGCGCAGGTACAGCACCGCCCTGACTACAATTGGTCTGTCCATATTCTTCGAAACGACAGCGTCCGCACGGCGTTTTTCCTGCCTGGTGGCCACTTCTATATTTATTCGGGGATGTTGAAATACTTGGACACGGAGAGTGAGCTGCTTGGCGTCATTGGCCACGAGCTTTATTATGTTGATTCTGACCTGTTGATTGAGCGGATGCGTCAAGAATTTGGTGGGGTCATTTTGGGCGATATTTTGCTCGAAAACCAAGTGCCCGCCTTGTCCGACTATGTGGCAGAAATGCCCAAGCTGGATTTCGACGAAGAAAAAGTCACAGCTGCCGATGCCTTTTCGGTTCAACTGATTTGCCCATTTCTCTACGAGCCTACGGGGTTGAAGAAAATATTGGACAAGGCTGAAAATGAGGAACTGAAGCCGCTCTGGCTGGAAACCCGTCTTGGTAAATACCAGACACGGCTTGAACTGTTAGCTGAAGAGACGGCTTCGTGCGGCTTCCCGGGGGTTTCCAACGAAGCCAATTACGTGAAATTCAAACAGGAATACCTACCATAAAACATGGCCTCCTTGTCGGCCTATCGCCCAAACAATTTTATAATCAAACCATTCAACAATCCACTACTCACGGTGCCAAACGCTCAATGAGCCAGCCGCCTTCCGCCTTTGGTGTGTATTGAAAACGGTCGTGCAGCCTGCTGGTCTGGCCTTGCCAAAACTCGAACAGTGTTGGTTTCACCAAATAGCCGCCCCAAAAACCGGGCAAGGGCAGTTTTTCTTGGCCTTCATATTTTTTTTCCACTGCATCCACCCTGTCCAACAGTAACCCACGGTCGTGCAATACGCTGCTCTGTGGCGATGCCCATGCGCCCACTTGGCTGCCCCGAGGCCGACTCTGGAAATATGCTTCGGAAGCTGCGGAAGATACCCGTTCCACTTGCCCTTCAATACGTATTTGACGATGTAGGCCAAGCCATAAAAACACCAGCGCAACTTGAGGGTTTAGGTCAAGTTCGGCTCCTTTCCGGCTTTCATAATTGGTGAAAAAAGTAAACCCATCCGGCCCGTAATCTTTCAATAGAACCACCCTGGCTGATGGCTTTCCGTCAGGAGAGGCGGTAGCCAGCGTCATGGCATTGGGTTCCTTGATTTCGGCTTTGAGCGCATCCTGAAACCAGTGGTGGAACTGGCTGGAGGGCTCGGGGTCCATGTCGCTGATTTTTAAGGAATCGGACTGGTAATCCTCACGGAGATGGAGTATCATAATTGATTGTTTTGATGAATAAAAATTGGGCAAATGGGCGTGGAAGGTCAGTTCTCGAACCAAAAATAGGCAAGCTGGCAAGAAGGTTTAAAAAAGGGCAAAAAAAAACCCTGTCAATTGACTTGACAGGGACAAAACAAAAAACAAACACTATGAACAAACACTAATCTTTTGGTGAATTATTGAGGTAAAAAAGGAAAAAAAGTCCCCCGATTAGGCCGGGGGCTACATAAAAAACAAAAACTATGAACAAACACTCACCCTATATTCTTTGAGAATTAAAAGCTCGAATGATAAACGGGACTTTCAATTCGTAGTTTCATCTTAGTTTAATTTTTTTAAAATACTTCAGGTGCTTTTGATACCCTTTGGAATCTCACCTTCCATAATTTATCATTTTTCAAATTTGTCAAGAAACGTGCCAAATCGTTCCCAAACTGCGATTGAAATCTAATTTTTCTTCAAGCAATACTTTACTCGTTCGCTATTTTATGTCCCAAAACACAACATTTTTGGAATCACAATTTTTGACTTTGTTGTAAATATGTGACGTTGAAACTTGTTGA
This sequence comes from Saprospiraceae bacterium, assembly GCA_041752395.1. Lineage (GTDB taxonomy): Bacteria > Bacteroidota > Bacteroidia > Chitinophagales > Saprospiraceae > UBA6168. The sequence continues at coordinate 4,557 of JBGSWN010000275.1, forward strand.
TAGATAAAAGTTATGCGCTATTTTAGAGCGGTTTTTCGTAATAATGAGTCATGTTTAATGAGTCAATTCTATGTAGAATGCGTGACAGTTGGGTGTGCGCCAAAAATCAGCAAAACTTTAAAGTCAGTCCAATTTTTGCTAAGGAAGACAAGGCAATACCTGAAAAAGAAGCCTTCTCAAAAAACAATTGTCTATTCTGCACATTAATCAAATAAAAAGTCATCATGAAAAAATTGTTTCTATTCCTCGTAGTTGCAGCCCTCGTCGCTGGATTCATTCTTGTTCCTAAGATTTCCACACATGAAAAGACAGCCAGCGTAGCTGCTTCCGGCCTTGACATTGGCCAAACCGCCCCCGATTTCAAACTCAAAAACGTGGATGGCCGCTTGATGTCATTAGCGGATGTGAAGGACGCCAACGGAAATGCGCCAAAGGGCTTCATCGTCGCTTTCACTTGCAATACCTGCCCCTACGCTGTGATGTACGAAGACCGCATCATCGAACTGAACAACAAATTTTCGCCAAGAGGCTGGCTGGTTGTTGCCATTCAACCCAACGATACTTCCATCAAACCGGGCGACGGCTATGAAGAAATGCAGGTTCGGGCAAAAGAAAAGAACTTCACTTTTCCATACCTGATAGATGAAAAGCAGGAGGTGTATCCCAAATACGGTGCTACCAAAACACCCCATGTCTTCGTGCTGGATGCCAACCGGAAAGTACGGTACATCGGCGCCATTGACAACAACCCGCAGGATGCGGCAGATGCAGACCGTCATTATGTAGCTGAGGCCATCGAGGCGATTGACGCTGGTAAAACACCAGACCCAGCTGTGACGAAAGCCATTGGTTGCGGTATCAAAGGCAAGTAGCCATCAATCAGGTCGAGAATATTAAAAAATTACCACGACTAGCAATCAACCGCCAGTCGTGGTAATTTTGTTTTCAAAATACACCTCCAATCACAAGCCATTTAGAATCATGAATCTCGACCGCACAAAAAGAAGGATATTAGCCAGTTCGGTTTTCCGAACCATCCGCAACATGCGAGACACGGGTGCGGTGCTCTACGTGCGTGGCCCAGAACTCAGAAAAGCCACAGCCTCACGGCTGCGCCGAGCATCGAAGATTCCACGCCTGATGCTTTGGGCTTTTATGATGGAAGGTGTTGAGACGAAAAATATGGTTCGTACCTTTGTTAAACAAGGCAAAGGCCACCTGCTGCTCTCCAAAGAGTCGGAGCCGCCCACTGAGGAGGAGATTCGGCAAGCCATGGAACAATTGAAAGACTTGCCGAAGTTCATCCCGTTTTTCATTTTCATTGCTGTGCCAATGCCGGGCGTCACGCAGAGCTACGTGCTTTTGGCCGTCTCCCTTGAAAAATGGCTGGGGCAAAAAATAAGCTTGCTGCCAAACCATATCCGGGCTGTTTTTCAAAAGAAAAATGCCAATGAGGATGCATCGCAAACGCCCGAATTACCTGATTCAGTCACAGATTAACCGTTCATTTTAAAATTGATTAATATATCTATCATGAAAAAACTCATCTTTTCTTTCCTAACCATCGCCACACTCGGCCTGGCTGCCTGTGGCGGTGACCACCAACACGAACAAGGCGATGCTACCTCCAGTGAGGCAAAAGCCCATGGTGCCAGCAAGGAGTTCACCTCCGCTTACGTTTGCCCTATGCACTGCCAAGGTAGCGGTGGTGACCAAGCTGGCACTTGTCCAGCTTGTGGCATGGACTATGTAGTGCAGTCGGAACACGTTAAGGACGGACATCATCATTAGACAGGGACGATACTCGTGTTTACCATCGGTATAAAAAAAACGAGGCTGGCAGTAACTTACCGCCAGCCTCGCCCATTTTTACAACAACAAACAACGAACATGCGCTTTGCAATCTTCTTTTTGCTCCTCCTTCCAGCAGTTTCGAGTTTTTCACAAATAAAAAAACAGCTCAAAATCGAAGCACTCGAACACCAGCGCTTTGAGGCAATGACCACCAAGAACATCAGTTTTTTGAAAACCGTCCTTGCCGATGACCTCAGCTACACCCATTCCAATGGCCTTATTGAAGACAAAACTGCCCATCTTGAAAACATTGAGAATGGCAGGCTGCAATACCGCAGCATTCAATCAGAAGAAATGAAAGTACGGCTTCGTCGCCACACCGCAGTAGGCACGGGCATCGTCAATGTCACAGGCGTTTTGAACGAAAAAGAATTTGACATCCGACTGCGCTATACGGATGTTTACGTCAAAGAAAAAGGCAAATGGCGGCTCGTCGCTTGGCAGTCGTTAAAACTGTAACACGGTCTGCCAGAACGTGCTTTACCGCCCCCCACACCGACACTTTTTTTGCCAAAAAAGGCACAGCGCCATGTCGGTGCTGTGCCTTTTGCTTTTTGAAAAACCGCAATTTGGGAGCTGCGAAAGCACGGACTGGCCCTCCGTGTTACTTCACCATCAGCTTCCCGCTCCCCACCCGCTCGCCGTTCCTTTCGATTTTGAAAAAATAAAGCCCCGGGTTCAGCTCGCCCCGCTGAAACTCGAAGCCTGTGCCATTCACCGTTTGCTGGCGCAAAACCTTACCGGAAATATCCGTCAGCACCAGATTCAGTGGCCCCGGCTCGATGCCATCTACTTGCAGCAAAGCACTGTCCGTCAACGGGTTGGGTACGATGCGAACATTGGTTTTTGGGTGAAAAACGGGCGGCGTGGTGCCCACTACCGTCCACGGGAAAACCTGCCCGATGCGGTGCGTGTAGGTGTTCGTCTGTATCGGCGCATTGAAGTCGAAATAAATCAGGGCCGTGTTGGCAATGACGTTGCCCCAGCCCAGCCCCGGACGTTGCGAAGCACGAAAACGGACGAAGCCGTGCGAGGCAGGCTCATTGGTTGTGCTGTCTGGCAGTTGGATATTGTCGAAAGTGAAAGTCAACCAGCCTTCCGGCGTCACGCCGTAGGTGTACGCATGGCTGGAAGCGCCGGGGCGCACGGCGGCGAGGTCAAGTTCCGGCGGCAATACGTCCACCACCGTCACCTTGAAGGCCGTGTCCGTGCCCGTGTTCTGGAAGCGGATGAGGTACTCGATGTCCTGGCCTGGCTCGATTACCCCGACCTCGGTCGGGGCGCCAAGGCCAGTGGGGAAGCCCTGCTTGTCGTTCGGGTCGAAACTGCCGATATTGGCTTGGCAGTCCACGTCGGTGAAGGGGTCAGGGTCATCGTCGAAAGACCACTGGGTGAAAAAGCCGAGGCTCAGCCAACCGCCGCAGCCCTCAATCGTTGAGCCAGTGGAGGCAAATCCGCTGGGATGCGCAACCGCCTGCTGCGCTTCGAGGTGCAGCGTCGTTCCGTTCGATGGCGAAGTGACCGTGGTGGATTCCCCTGGCCCCAACTGGAAGTCGCCGGACATCAGCACGATTTGGTCCTCGATGATGATGAAGCCAAGCGGTGCGGGCATTCCACCCGTGCCGACATTGGTGAGCGTGAAAGTCACGCTGTCGCCGTTGCAGGAAGCATCCACCTCGATGCTGCTGCCGTCCCAGAGCGGCAGGGGCGGAATGCACAGCGAATCGGGCGAGATATGTGCCGAAGTGCAGTGCGTCTGCCCCAAAATCGTTGAATCACAGTCGAGAAAAGCGGTGATTTGGAAGTTGCCGCAGTCACCGACTGCCACATCGCCAAGGTCAAAAGTGAGCGTGTTTCCGTTTTGCGAAGCCAGTGGCAGTGTGGATGAAATGTAGGTGAAATAGGGGTCGAGCGTGACCTCCACGGTGGCGTCGTTGGCGGTGGCCGTGCCGTCGTTGCAGTAGTGGACGTAGTAGTGGTTGTCGAAACAGCGGCGCAGGAACGGGGCGCTGATGTCCACGGTCAAGTACGGGCAGTCGGCGATGGCTTGGGCGGGGAAATCGAGGGAGAGTGTATCGTAAAATGCTGTGATGTCCACCTGCTTTGGGCTATTGCAGACGGCCCAATACGGGCCGGGCGGGGTGATGGTGACGGTGTAGCTGCCTGTGTCAACGGGCATGGTGAAATTTCCAAGGGAATCTGTTAGAGTGTACAATGACTGGACGCCAGCCACCTCTATAAGCCATTCTGAAAGGCCAGGGTCGCTAGCATCAGGGAGGCAGTCGAATTCAGCATCAAGGTGAGCGGTACCTGAAAGGATTGATGGGTAAAGAATGCCTGACGAATCAATTTTATATAAGAAAAGGTCGTTTCCAATATTCGTAACATAACCTGGAACTGGTAAATTTCCGTAAACGTAAATATTTCCGTTTTGATTTAATAAGCTAGATTTTACAAAAATAACTGGCTTCAAACTGGGATAACTATGTTCCCATATTTTTTGGCCATTGTCATCAATTTTTGAAAGGTAAATCTTCCCATTCACATCACCACCCACTAAAATGTAGCCTCCAGCTATTTGAAGAATATTACCATTTGCAATCCCGTCATTACGACTTTCATACCAATCTAACCCCCCATTTGAATTAATAGCAAAAATTGTTGAAACTCCGTTACTAAGTAGTGTGCTACTAATATAACCTCCATTATTTCTTTTTGCAATTAAATATATTGGATCTGTCGTGATTGAATCCCCATATGAATTAGCCCAAATTTCATTTCCATCAGCGTCAATTTTCTTTATAAGCATGTGGTGGTTTAGTGGATTAATTGTATCTCTAATTTTTCCAACAAAAACAGTGGTTGAGTCGTTATCAATTACCATATCGTAATAAGCTTCCCCTTCAACCTTTTTTGAATAAATTGTATCGCCATTTTCCATAATCCTATACAAATAGGTTGTATAATATTGAGTGTTTGTAGCGCTTAAAAGAAACCCTCCATCCAAATACCCGCCTATTGCTGTAGTATAATATTTTAAAACTTGCGGGTAGGTTTTAATCCATTGCACATCTAATTCAGAATCTAATTTTATTAATGCAGGAGAACTATTAATGCCAAAAATTGAGGCATTAGCATAAATCACACACCCACCATCAGGAGTATTCACTAAGTTTGTGGGCATTATAAAATTTATTGTGGAATCCAAAAACAATGTATTTTCCCAAGCAACTTCCCCATCCCAATCTATTTTCATTAGATGTAATAAAGAATATGAATCATTAGAATAACCACTTACACCTGAAACGAATAGCAAGCCATCATTCCTAACAATGCCTACTGGGAAAAATGAAGTAGAATCATTACCATCATACGTCTTCATCCACCCCTGCCCCCACGCCCCCACCGCACAAACCAACCCCACCATCACCAGCCAAATTTTCATCCCTTTCATGGCCTGCATTTTTAAAACATTGAAGTAAAAAACGTACTTTTTCATGTCTCGTTAATTTTAGGTTGTGCGCCAGTTTTTCGGCACGATACAAAAGTGCGGCGGCGGGCGCTGGTGTGCAAGGACAGTTTTAGGCATTTTTCAAGATTGCATTACAATAAATCTATCATAAAAAATTGATTGTCAAATTATTATGAAAATTTTTACCAAAAAAATTAAATGATTTCAATTAGAAACTTTCGTAAAACACAAACAGTTAGTAGATTTGTAAAAAATCAACCAGCATGAAAAAATCAAGCAAAATCACCGACTTCGTACATCGTGACCCGGAAATCATGGGCGGGACGCCCGTGTTCAAGGGGACGAGGGTGCCCGTGCAGGCACTTTTCGACTGCCTGAAGGATAGCACATTGGCAGAGTTCAAACTTGGGTTTCCTCGTGTGACCAATGCTCAAATCAAGGCAGTATTGGATTTTTCAGAACTAAACCTTATCAAGAACCTACCCCTTCCCGTCCATGAAAACGTTGCTTGACGAAAACATTATCATTCGCTTCAAAACACTTTTGGAGGGGATAGAGGTCTTTACAGTTTATGACAAAGGATGGGATAAGCTAAGGAACGGCGAATTGAGGACGCAAATGGAATCCGAAGGCTTCAAAGCCCTTGTGACCGCCGACAAAAATATGCCCTTCCAACAGAACCTGTCCAACTTGACCTTTGCCATCGTGTTGATGGACACACCTTCCCTCTCTTTTAAATACCAGAAATTATTCCTACCCAAAATCCAGCAATTCCTCGCTGCCGAATATGACCATTTGCCCAAAATCGTCCACGTCTGCGTGGATGGCATCAGCAAGGCCAGCAAAATAGACCAGTTTCAAAAGCTCGTCCCACCCCACGATTTCCTTTCGCTTTAACGCAGTCCCCCTAATCGTAAATCGTCATTCGTAAATCGTAAATGGAAAATACCCGCCTCCTCGAACTCCTCCGCACCTTCTCCCCCGTCGAACTGACCGCCTTCGG
>JBGSWN010000276.1:0-2511 GCA_041752395.1 Saprospiraceae bacterium
TTTTAAGTGTGAACGATGTAGTGGCCAGGAATTCTTTTTTTCTATGCGGTAAAATTAAGGCGGGAAAATCAGGAAGTAAAGGGGCGGGGCGTTAGGGGGATGTTAAATTTGGAATTACGAATTACGATTGTTGATTTACGACTACAGTGGGTTTCGCAGTGTCACTAATCGTAAATCGACAATCGTAATTCGTAAATACCTACCCCCTCGTCAGCACATCAATCAGCGTCTTCAGCGTCACGAACATCGGCTCACGACCTTCTGGCGTAATGCTGAACGCCTCGCCCTCCTCATTCTCCGCCTCGCTGGTGAGGGAGTCTTCCACGAAGGCCATCAGGTCTTCCTCTGGCGATGTTTCATAAAAAATATCCAGCCGCTTGTGAAAATCTGTGGCTTTGGACGATTCCATCAGGCTCCAGTTGGCTTCCTCGGCTTCGGTGATGTCCTCCTCGCCGATGCCCGGCAATTCTGCCTCTTCGCTGGCATCTTCCACGGCAGTGTAAATGGCCAGTGCCAGGTACAACAGAAAATCCTCCTCGTCCTGCGAGAAGGTGCCCTCGTTGTCGCCGATCAGGTAGGAGAAAATGGCTGGCTGCCGATTGGCAAACGTCCGAACGGCCTGCTCGTAGTCCACGGCTTGGGATTCAAATTTTTCGAGGACTTTGTCTATGATGGCTTCCGTAATCATAAGGTGATAGTAAAAAGGTAAAAGTATGGCGGTAAAGGTAGGAACCCGCCAGCATTACTTTTCAATTTTTGATTGGCGGGTTTTCCTTTCTGGCCATAATTGCCGCTGACCCCGTACTTTTGCCTTTATCCTTTTTACTTTTTACTTACAAAATGAAGCTTTACCGCCACGACACCCTGAATTTTCTCGCAAAACTCACCCCCCGGCGGGTGTGGAACGTGGCGAAGATTTACGCCTCCTACCATCTCACCCGGTGGCTGGGCCGCCCTGTGCAGTGGGGTATGCCGATGACTATCTCACTGGAACCGACCACCGCCTGCAACCTTCGCTGCCCCGAATGCCCAAGCGGGCTGCGGGCTTTTACTCGCCCTACGGGCAATTTGAAAGAGGATTTTTTCCGTAAAACCATTGACGAACTGCACCGGGAACTGCTCTACCTCATCTTTTATTTCCAAGGTGAGCCGTACATCAATCCCAAGTTTTTGGACATGGTCGGCCATGCACGGGAACGGGGTATTTACACCATCACCAGCACGAACGGCCATTTTCTCAACGATGAAAATGCCCGCCGTACCATCGAATCGGGCCTCGACCGCCTCATCATCTCGGTGGATGGCACGACGCAGGATACTTACGAGGGCTACCGCAAGGAGGGCAAACTGGAGGTGGTTTTGCAGGGCGCAAGGAATGTGGTGAAATGGAAAAAACAGTTGAAATCGAAGACGCCGCACATCATTTTCCAGTTCCTTGTGGTGCGGCCCAACGAGCACCAAATCCCCGACATCTACCGCCTAGCCGAGGAGATCGGCATTGACGAAGTCAAACTGAAAACCGCCCAAGTCTATGACTACGAGCATGGCAACGACCTTATTCCAACGCTGAAAGAATACGCCCGTTACGAAGAAAAAACCGACGGCACGTGGCGGGTAAAAAACGAACTCCTCAACCATTGCTGGAAACTTTGGCATGCCTGCGTCATCACCTGGGATGGCCTCGTGGTGCCCTGTTGCTTCGACAAGGACGCCCTGCACCGCCTCGGCGACCTGAAAAAACTGCCTTTCCGGGAAATATGGCAGGGCGAAACTTACCAGCGTTTCCGTCGCTCACTGCTGGCGGGGCGTGACCAAATCGACATCTGCACGAACTGTACGGAGGGCTGCAAGGTGTGGGCGGAGTGATAAAAGCTTCGAGGTGTGAGTTATGAGTTTCGAGTTGGTTACTTGGCTTCTTTTTCAAAATCCTTCAACAGCAGCCGCAGCGCACCCGCCGAAATCCAGATTTCCGCCAGGCTGAATGCCAGCGAAATTATCATCATTAAAAGGCTGAGCACAAAGAACAACGTGGCTTCCTGCTGCTTTTCCCAAAAAAGCAGGAACATGCACACGAAGCACATCAAAAAACTGCCGATGGCGAAGGTCTGCATTAGCCGGATGAGGTTTAGCCGCTTGCGCAAATGCACGATTTGCTCTCGCAGCACCGGTTGGTTCTCCTGCTGGTAGCGGGCGTGGAGGCTGCGAATGAGGTTGGCTATCGCCAAAAACTTGTTGGTATAAGCTAATAGCAACAGCGAAATGGCCGGGAATATCAAGGCGGGGGTGGCGAAGGTGATTTGTATTGAGTGGGGGAACATGGTGGATTTTTAAATCGCTTAATAAACTGGTACTTATTCAACCTAATGTTTCAACAATAGTCCGTGAAAGTTTTTGGGATGAAAAAGGGTGAAAATTCTAAGTTTGAGTTTACCACAACTTGAACAAAGAACAATCACCCAATGAGTACAAGCCTCATCGACGCAATACTGGGCAAAATGCCTGGGATGAACA
>JBGSWN010000277.1:0-56006 GCA_041752395.1 Saprospiraceae bacterium
GGCAAATGAAATCGCCGTAACATTGCACCGCAAAAATACACTTCTCAACCAAAGGAAAATGGATTCCACCACCATCATCGGCCTAATATCCGCCGCTCTCACCACTGGCGCCTACGTGCCACAGGCTGTAAAAACCTGGCGTACCCGCCGCACGGGCGACCTGTCACTGAGCATGTTCACCATGGTGTTCCTCGGAACGGTGGGCTGGTTGGCGTACGGGCTGCTGAAAGACGACCTGCCCATCATTCTGGCCAACGTCATCACCCTAGGCACCTCATTCGTCATTCTTTTTTTCAAAATGAAGGAAGTGAGAGTCAGTCGGCAAAAACATTGACTTTTGGTTAAAAAATCGCCAACGCATTGCATCCTTGCAAACTTTCGGGGTTATCCATAAAAAATCATCCTAACTTTGGTTTGCCTAAATGGCAATCAAAATTCATTTGAATCATTGAAAAAATAAGTACCTGACAATGAAGAAGTTATACATCATTCTTGCTTTCGTCGCCAGCAATGTTTGGCTTTACGCCCAAATCACGGTCACCAGTGCCACCTTCCCTGTTGTCGGTGATACACTCAAAATCGCTACAGACCTCAACCCTGATGGTGTAACTATCACCGCTCCAGGTGGCCCCGCTACTTGGGATTTCACGGGACTGGCAGCTACGCTTAAATCAAAGACCACCTTCCAAGCAGCCACAGAAGGCAGTGCTTTCGCCGATTTCCCCACTGCGGAACTTGTAACCATTGGCTCAGGTGGACAAGGCGAGACCTACTACGATGTCACTTCCACGGCCTTCAACAACCTTGGGTTTTATGGCTCCGACCCTACTGGCGGGCTACCCATCCAGACGGCTTTCAAATTCACGCCACCGGTGCCGGAGCGCCGTGCACCGCTGAAATTTATTGATAATTTCATGGCGGAAACCAGCTTGAATATCGCATTGCCTATTGACTCCACGCTTGGTGCATTGCTCGCACAGCTTGGTGTTCCAGCTGGCCTTGCCGATTCCCTCCGCATCCGGGTGACGGCTTCCCGCAATGAATTGGTGGATGCCTACGGCACTTTGACCATCCCTGGCGGCACTTATGACGTGCTCCGAGAAAAAAGCACCGAATATCGGGACACACACCTCGATATCCATACTTTTTTTGGTTGGATTGATGTGACCGCACAAGCTGGCGCCGATGCCGGACTGGGCCAGGACACGACGATTGCCTACAATTTTATCAGCAATACAGAAAAGGAGTACATCGCCGTGGTAACGATGGACAATGCCGGCACAACCGTTCAACAGGTGGAATACAAGGACAACGGTGTCTTGAGCGGCAACAACGATGTACTTGCCACAAAACCGGAAGTGCTTGTTTCACCAAACCCAACAGCCAATATAGCCGTTTTTGAGTTGAAGAATTTTGCCCCCGGCAACTATTCACTACGCTTGCTGGACGGCCTCGGCAGGGAAGTTTTTATGAAAAAAATAGGGGCAGGCGCTGAATCCGTTTCACTCGAATCGCTTGCGCAGGGCACTTATTTTTATCAAATCTTTGATGAAAAAAACCGGGTGCAGGCTACAGGTAAACTCTTGAAAATCAACGAATAAGACGGCATGGCAATTTTTTCTGGCGGCGCTGATCGTACCGAACAACTGAGGCAAGTAGCTTTTAAGCTAAAAATGGAATTCCATGAACAGGACGAGTACGGCATGATCGGCCTGCTGCGTGATTTCCAGTTGTTCACTAAAGGCGGCAGGAAAGGAATCAGCAACCTGATGACCCAGACGAGCCAGTTGATGGAAGACCGATTCCATGTCTTCGATTACAGGTACACCATCAGCACCGGCAAATCGGCGCATACTTTCAAGCAGACGGTTTTGTTCATCAACTCTAAGCGCCTCTCCATGCCGGAGATGCTGATGAAACCTGAGCATTTTTTCAATAAAATCGGCACTTGGCTTGGCCTCCAGCAGGACATTGATTTTGAGGAGCACAAGGTTTTTTCCGATAATTACCTGCTCCAAGGCGAGGACGAAAACCGGGTGCGCCGCACGATGAACCAAGATGAGGTCATTCGTTTTTTTACCCTCGAAAAAGATTGGCACCTCGAAAGCGTCGGCTTTTTCATGATTTTATACCAGCATGACCGCCTCATTTTACCGAACGAAATCAAGCATTTGCATGAAAGGGGAATGCTGCTGTTTGACAGTTTCAAAGAAGAATCGCTTTGAAAAAGTCTGTCAGTTGGCAATGGTCAATCATATTCATGGAAGCAGTCACCGACTGCCCACTGCCCACTCAAAAATGTGTACCGTCACCTATATACCACAGCCCGGCGGCCAATTCGTGCTGACCAGCAATCGGGACGAGAACGCCGCCCGCTCGCCGCAATCCCTTGACAGTGAGGTGATTGGTGGGGCAAAGCTTATTTTTCCACGAGACACAGCGGCGGGCGGCACTTGGATTGCCGCTTCGGATTCCAACCGGGTAGCCTGCTTGCTGAATGGCGCTTTTGAAAAACACAGTCACCGACCGCCGTATCGCCGCAGCCGGGGCTTGATGGTGCTTGATTTTTTTCGCTTCGCAACGGCGGTGGAGTTTTTTGAAAAATACGATTTCAAGGGCATGGAACCCTTCACCTTCATCATTGTGGACGATGGCCAACCCTACGAACTGCGTTGGGATGAAAAGCAGCAGCACGTGCGGGTACTTGACCCGCTTGGCTTCTACCTTTGGTCTTCGGCCACGCTGTACCCCGGCGAAGTAGGCGAAATGCGCCAAAAATGGTTTCGTGATTGGAAGCACGGGCGAAGTGATTTCAGCCCAGCGGCCATCCTCAACTTCCACCAAACGGGCGGCAAGGGCGACGATTGGAATGGCTTTGTGATGAACCGGGCCGAGCGGGTGCAGACGGTGAGCATTACGCAGCTTGTGAAAAATGAGACTAGTATTTCATTGGAATACAATGATTTGTTGCGAAGCAAAAAATTAGTTGGCAGGTTGACAGTGGGCAGTGGGCAGTCAGTTGGCAGTCCATTAAGTTCAGTAGTCAGTGCCGAGGGTAGTAGTCTCTGACTGCCCACTGCCAACTGTCAAACTGCCAACTTTAAAAATGGATACGAACGAACTCCTCCAGAAAGTACGCAAGATTGAAATCAAGACGAAGGGCCTGAGCAAACAGATGTTCTCGGGTGAATACCACAGTGCGTTCAAGGGGCGGGGCATGTCGTTCAGCGAGGTGCGCAGCTACCAGTATGGCGATGATGTGCGGAACATTGACTGGAACGTGACTGCCCGGACAAATACGCCCTTCGTGAAAATCTTCGAGGAAGAGCGGGAACTGACCGTGATGCTGTTGATTGACGTGAGCAAAAGTGCCTATTTCGGTACGGTGAATCAGTTGAAGTCAGGCATTATCACGGAGATTTCGGCGGTGCTGTCGTTCAGTGCCATCCAGAACAACGACAAAGTAGGCGTCATCCTTTTTTCCGATAAAATCGAGCTGTTCATTCCTCCGAAAAAAGGCCGCTCGCACATCCTGTGCATCATCCGGGAACTCGTTGATTTTCAACCCAATAGCGCTGGAACAGACCTCGGTTTGGCACTCCGCTATTTCACCAACGTCATCAAAAAACGCTGTATCGGCTTCGTGCTTTCCGATTTCATGACCCGTGGCTACGAGGCGCCGCTCCGCATTGCCAGCCGCCGTCACGACCTGATTGGGGTGCATCTCTTTGACCCAAGAGAACAGGAACTGCCTGATGTTGGCCTCATCCGAGCAAAAGACGCCGAGACGGGCGAACTGGCTTGGATGGATACTTCTTCCCCTCAGCTTCGTGCGAATTATGCCGCCTGGTTCAAGGATAATTTCAGCTATTTTAAAACGACGTTTTCCCGCAGTGGAACAGACTTTGTGAGCATCCGGACGGATGATAATTATGTGACGGCGTTATTGAATTTCTTCGAGCGAAGAAAGTAAACGAGTTTGCAGTTCGACAGTGTGCAGTTGGCAGTCATTGGCTGCTTGCTGTGAAACAAAAAAAAAGAACGTCCAAGCAGTATTCACGCTTGGACGTTCTTTTTTTTGAAAATCGCATACCCTAACTGCCAACTGCCCCCTGTCGAACTGCAAACTTCTTATTTCCCTATCCCTTGCCGATACTGCGAGGCACGGGTCGGGTCAATCTTCTCCATTGTTCGCGTAATGGCATTCTTTTCCTCCGTCGGTCCAGCTTTGAAAATCTCAATGATTTCGTCAGATTTCGTGTTAGAAAACACTTGCAAAATGATGGAATTTGGGTAAATGCGGTTCACGGCATCTAAAGATTCCAATGCCTGTGCCATGATGGCCCTTGCCACGGATGGGTCATCGTGCATGGTGTCCAAACCTTGGCGGTGATAATCGTAAATCATCTGGCGGAACGGGCGCATTTTCGGGGAAAGGATATTCTCCACGAGCCAGTAGCGGTTGCGGTTGTTTTCCGTGGCTCGCCAACCTGGCACGCCAGCAGCCACTTGCGGCGGTATTCGATTCACAATGTCCCAAGCGGCCTGAAAATATGGCTCTCCGCCAAGCGGCGAAAAAGAATCGTAGTCCATCCCGATGGCGAGATAGGCGTAATATGCCAGTATGGAAGTCAGGTTATTGAGGTAGGTGGTCTGGCTGTAATCAAGCGGTTGGAACTGCTCGTAGCTGAACACCACGTCTTTGTCCTGGTGCTTAAAAAGCGGGGTCTCGTAGTTACTGGCATAAACCGGGCGGATGCTTTGCAAAGAGAGTTCTGCTTCGTAAGCATTGCCGCCGCTCTCCTTGGAAATGGTAATGACGAGGTCTAAAGTGATGCGTTCTTCCTCTTCGTACACATCGTTCGTCCACTTCTGGTTGTTCATGAACTCCTCAACGGACTGCCTCAACGTCTGAAAAACTGCGGCATCATTGGTTTGCAGCTTAGGGGTGTTCATGGTCACCTTCACTTTCAACTCCTGGGCTTGGAGCAGGGAGGTGAAAAAAATAGGTGCGAAAAGTAAAAACCAATTTTTCATGTAGCTTATTTTTTTGATAAAACCGCCAGCACTTCATCCACAATATCCTTCGCCACTTCGGCCTTCGTTTTTAACTCAAAATCCTTGCGCATATTGTCCCGGTGCAGGATGGTAATTTTATTGGTGTCAAAATTGAAGCCAGCACCTGCGTCTTGCAGGGAATTGAGCACGATGAAGTCAAAATTTTTCTTCACCAATTTTTCGCTGGCATTTTGAAGCTCGTCGTTGGTCTCCAAGGCAAATCCAACGATGAACTGGCCCTTGCGTTTCATTTTGCCCAAAGAAGCGGCGATATCTGGTGTCTTTTCCAGTTCGATGGTCATACCATCGCCCTTTTTCTTGATTTTTTGCTCCGCAACATGTGCTGCTCGGTAATCCGCCACGGCAGCCGAAAGCACGGCGATGTCCGCTTTTTCAAAATGTTGCAGAGCTGCCTCATACATCTGCTGCGCCGATTCAACTTTGATGGTTGTAAGGTTCAGGTGTTCCGGTTTCAGCTTCGACGGCCCCAGTATCAGCGTCACCTCGGCGCCCCGTTCAGCAAACTGCTCCGCAATAGCCACCCCCATTTTACCACTGGAGCGGTTGCCGATAAACCTAACCGGGTCAATGGCCTCGTAAGTCGGCCCAGCCGTGATGAGCAGTTTTTTCCCTAAAAAGTCTTGCCTTTTTTCAAAAAAAGTAGCCAAAAACGCCACGATTTCCTCCGGTTCGGCCAGCCTCCCCTCCCCGACCAGGCCACTGGCCAGTTCCCCGTAGCCTACTGGCAGGAAGTGGTTGCCGTAGCTTTTCAAACGTTGAACATTGCCTTGGGTACTGGGATGCTTCCACATGTCGAGGTCCATGGCTGGCGCAAGAAAGACTGGGCAGCGAGCCGACAAGTACACTGCTGCAACGATGCTATCACAGATGCCATTGGCCAATTTTGCCAATGAATTGGCGGTGGCTGGCGCAACCACGAGCGCATCGGCCCAAAGGCCAAGCTCCACATGGCTGTTCCATTCATGCTCCGCAATGACTTGTGTGAAAACAGGCTTTTTCGAAAGGGTGGAAAGGGTGAGCGGCGTAATGAATTCAGCCGCTGCGGGGGTCATGAGCACTTGCACCTCGGCCCCTTTTTTCACCAAAAGCCGCACCAAGTGGGCGGCTTTGTAAGCAGCGATGCTGCCCGTGACGGCAAGTATGATTTTTTTACCAAGCATCTTTGAAGTGTGCAGTTCAACAGTTGGCAGTTGGCAGTCTTGAGACTACAAAAATGGCACTGACTGCCCACTGCCAACTGTCGAACTGCCAACTTAGACTACTACTTGCGGCGGTTGGCGTTGTAGTGGTGGTGGATTTCACCTTTGATGAACTCCTCCGTGGCGATGAGCGTAGGATTTGGAAGGCGCTCGTAGAACTTGGAGATTTCGATTTGCTCCTTGTTCTCGGTGATTTCCTCAATCGTGTCAGTGTTGACAGCGAACTCTTCAAGTTTGCTGTGCAGCTCGTACTTGAGGTCAACCGCAAGCTGCTTGGAACGCTTGGTGATGATGGCCAACGTCTCATAAATATTTTGCGTTGACGCAACCATTGCAGTGATATTGCGAGCTTTCACGTTAGAGTCCAGCCCCTGCGCCTTGGTCTTGATATCTGCCATTTGTGATTGATTTTAATTTCTTTACTGAGTTATTGTAAAAAGATTTGACTTCGTTGTAATTGCCGTTATCCTTGAATTTTTCAAGGTAATCCTTGGAGTAAGCCACCGTTTGCTTGTAGCGTTCCTCCTGTTTATCGAGGATGCTGTTTTCGGCCAGCAGGTAATTTGCCTTCGCAATATGGTAACGCACCTGCTCTGCATTACTGGTTTCGGGAAAATCTTTCAGCAGGTTTTCAAGTGTGGTGGTAGCTGCACCGTATTGGCGGAGGTTAAAATACAGAATACCTTCTTCGTAATTCTTCTTCTCCAACTTCAAGCGCATCTGGTCAATGAGCATGTTGGACTCCTTGAGCCTTGGGCTGTTTGGATAGGTATTGACAAAAAGCTGAAGGTCGTCAATGGCCTTCTCGGTATAGGTCTGCTCCAATTTGTAACCCGGTGACATCTGATAGTTAGAGTAGGCTGCCATAAAATCGGCATCTTCTCGTTGGGCGCTGTGTGGAAAGGTAGAGGCAAAGTTCTTGTAATAGTAGTTTGCCATGATGTACTTGCCTAACTTGTAGTACGTATCGGCGTAAGTGAAGTAAATTTTCTCCAACTCCGGCTTTCCACGGTATGCTGGGATTATCAGCTCCAGCAAGGTTTGCGCACGCAGGTATTCTTCTTGGTCGTAGTACTCAAAGGCTTTGGCGTACATCTTATCAGTGTCGCCGCTGCCTCGGATTTTCTCAAATTCCGATTTACAGCCGAACGACAGCAGGGCAAATGCCGATAAAAACAATAGTTGGACGAGACTTTTTTTCATAGGGGCGCAAAGTTAAGCAATTGGGTTGATAAAGTTGATAATGGTTTATAAGGTTGATATAAGCCTAAAATCGCCATCAAAATTAATCCTTATCCATATTTCAACGCTAAAAAAGTGGGCAGAAAACGCCAAATGGTTGGTAGTTGGTACTTTGCAAACGAAAAAAGGTGCCTCGGAACGTATTCCGGGCACCTTTTTGGCTGTAAGGGGAGGACTCGAACCTCCACGAGGCGGTTAGCTACAACACAAAGAATAGTGGTCAACCCTGGTCGGATGGTCCGGCTCTATGCTGCGTTTATCCCGTTATTCCCCACCCCCGAGACAAGAGGGCATGGCTGCCTGATTTCATCACCTCACAATGTTTAGAAACAATCTTTTTTGTTCCTGTTTGATAATGCAAAGATAAGGGAATACGGTCTTTTGATGCAAATTTTTTAAAGAAAAAGATTATTTTTTTAAATTATTCTAACAAAATTTAGTTATTATTGAAAATTCGTCAAAACAATCTTTAAATTATCTATCCTTATTGCCATTTTTTCAAAGACCTTACCAATCATTGATTTATTGGCAGGGAAAAAGCTTTTTTTGTAAAAAAATGTTAAAAAAAGGCGCTTTTACTCAATTTTTTGAAAAAATATGAATTGAGCCTTTCCAAATACTCTATTTATCGGAACAGGCTCAACGAGCGTCCTAAGGTTTGCTTTAGCTGGCTTCTAAATGCCTGAAAACTTGAATCTTGTGTCAAAATGTAGGAAAGCAGCATCCTAAGCGATACTTTTGCATCCTTATTTTTGAAACGCAAACAGCATCCATGAAAAAATTATTGAAATCCATTTCCTTAGTGTTCTTTCTGACCACTATTTCCAACTTCGTCCATGCACAGAAGTTTGGCCACTTGAACACTGGCAATCTTCTTATTCAAGTCCCAGAGACCAAGGCTGCCGATGATAAACTCAAAATCTTGCAGGACTCCCTCGTAGCTGCGGGCCAAGCCCACGCCAAGGCGGCGCAGGCAGAATACATGGCCTTTGCGAAGGAGTACCAAGAGGGCAATATCCCACCTGCAACTGCTCAAAAAAAGCAGGCAGAGTTCGAGCAGAAGGAGCAGGAGCTTGCACAGCTCGAACAAACAATTTCAGGCCAACTAGCTGCCAAGCGGCAAGAATTACTCGGCCCCATTCTTGATAAATTGGAAAAAGCCGTCAATGAAGTCGGCAAAGAAGGTGGCTACACCATGATTTTTGATACCAGCGTGTTCAACGCCGTACTTTTTGCGAAGGACTCGGATGACATCGAGCCAATGGTGAAAGCAAAGATGGGGCTTAAGTAAAACAGCCGCCCCTGACAATTGTAGTTGTTGAAAGCAAAATCGCAACTGGTTGATTATCAGTTGCGATTTTGCTTTTTCGCCTAGTCCTTTCCTATCAATTTCAGCTCCGCCAAGGTCACAGCCACATCAGGATATTTCGCCAGAAAGTCCTTGAACATGGCCTCGTCCAGCAAAAACGTCAGTTTTTTGCCAAACTTCCCCGGTACTTTCAAGTAGATCCGGACGATGTGGAACAGCATTAAGTCCCGTTCCGTGATTTTCTCCACGTTGTGGTACGGGTAGCGGTAAGTATTGTAATAATTGGAAGCGTAAACATAGAGTTCGTCCATTTCCACCCGTTTCAATTGGATAAGAGTCAGATAGAAAAAAGTGGCGCCCAGCACCAAGAAGGCCGTCAGACCCAACTTCATCCAGATAGCAGGTATTGGACCAAAATACGGTACGTCCGCCGACCAAATGGCCACGGTGAAAGCACTGAAGAAAACCATCCAAATCGTTGGGATGAAGATTTTCAGGAACAGGGTGGCGTTTGAAGAAATTCGTTGCATAGTTCTATTTAGGAATTGGGGTTTAGTTGTTCATGGCTTCTTCCATCGCCTTTTTCTTTTCTACCCTTTTCGAAACGATGATACTCACTTCGTAAAGGCCAAACAGTGGCAATGCCACCAAAATCTGGCTAAAAGCATCCGGCGGCGTAATAACCCCCGCCACGATGACGATGATGACGGCGGCATGTCGGCGGTAGGTTTTCAAAAAAGCAGGAGATAAAACCCCAATCATGGTTAGCACATGTGCCGCTACCGGCATCTGGAAAACCAGCCCAGTCGGCATGGTGAACATAATCATATAGCCAATATAGGAATCCAGCGATGGAGTGGACTCCACGCCGGGCAGTTCGTAACCCGTAAGGAAACTGATGGCAAATGGCGAAATGACAAAGTAGCCGAACAGCACCCCCAAGGTGAAAAGAAAAGAGCAAATCAAAACTGCACCCCTTGATGCTTTGCGCTCTTTTTCTGTGAGGCCAGGGCTGATAAAGCGCCATATTTCCCAGAAAACAAAAGGGATGGCAAGTACAAAGCCTATCAGGAACGACATTTTGATGTGCGTCAAAAAGAGTTCGCCCATGTCAGGTGTGATTATTCCAAAAGGACTTGGGTCAAAACAAAGTTGGTCGCCCATTCCAATGGCATTAGAAAAGGCGCAAATCACACGGTAAGTAACAAAATCAGGGTTGCGAGGGCCAAAAATAATGGTGGTAAACACGAAGTCTTTCATGAAAAACATACAAAACCCTACCACAGCTACCGCCGCAGCCGAACGGAAAATATGCCACCGAAGCTCCTCCAGGTGGTCAAAAAATGTCATTTCCTTTTCCTCTTCCTGTTGGCCTTCTTCTGGGCCGTCTATTCCAAGTTGGTCAAGTGCCATTCAGTATGCTGTTTATTTTTAGCAATGGGCCCGAAAAGTCAGGTAAATGCTGCACTCACAAACTTCCAAACCCCCGCCTTTTTACTTTTCCCTTCCCGACCTTCGGTACGGGATTTCGTCAACTCAATTTTACTTTTTACTTTTTTGTGCGGCTGCAAAAGTAACAAACACCGCCATTGAAAGCCCATTTGCGCCAGCGCAAAAGAGCGATTAACAGTTTATTCGTCTAAAAAAACTTTTGCACTTACCTGTTCCTTTTTTTTACACCCCGCATTATTTGGTCAAACTCCTTCCGAAGGCATCACCAATTTCGCTTAAAACTCGACCTGCCATGTAACAAGGCTACCATTGTTTTTCACACTTCTTTTTTTAACGTTTAAACTATTTGTGCTATGTCAATTCCTAAGGAGCCCCGCCAGCTCATGATCAACCTCATGTACCTGGTGCTCACCTGTATGCTTGCCCTCAACGTTTCGGCGGAGGTGCTTCAAGCATTTTTCAGCATGGACAAAAGCCTCGGCGAGAGCAACCGCCTCGTCGAAGGCTCCAACCAGCAGCTCGTGCAAGCCATCGGCGACCAAGCCGCTGCCTACGCACAGTTCCAACCCTACAAGGAAAAGGCCGCCCAGGTGCAGGCCATTTCCACCGAGTTTTTTGATTTTGTCGGTAAAATGCGGGAGTCGGTTCTCCTCGAAGCTGGTGGCCCCGGCGAGGATGGTTTGCCGCTTCGCAAAGCCGACAAGGACATTCCCACCCGCCTCTTCCTCAACGAAGGCGGCGGCGACCGCCTCCAAAAAAAGGTGGAAGAGACCCGTGAAAAGCTGCTCGCCCTCGTGGACGAACCCGCAGCCCGCCAAAGCCTTGCCGAACGTATCCCGCTGAAAATCAACGAATTGCCGAAGGACACGGAGAAGAAATCTTGGGCGCAGTTCACCTTTCA
Source organism: Saprospiraceae bacterium (assembly GCA_041752395.1). Taxonomy (GTDB): domain Bacteria; phylum Bacteroidota; class Bacteroidia; order Chitinophagales; family Saprospiraceae; genus UBA6168. The sequence continues at coordinate 11,183 of JBGSWN010000277.1, forward strand.
ACAGATGCCCGTAGCCGCTGTGCTTCCCATCCTCACCAAGTTTCAGAACGACGCCAAGGTGGCAGAAACTGCCATCCTGAACCACTTTGCCGGGAAAATGAACATCACTGTGAAGCCCGACAAATTTGCCCCAGTTATCGCCTCTGACAAGAGCTACGTCATCAGGGGCGAGGAGTTCAAGGGGGAAATTTTCCTAGCGGCCTACAGTTCCACTGCCGACAATATCGCTGTGAGTGTGGACGGCAAAGCGCTGTCCGTTCGGGACGGCAAGGCGGTTTTCGTCACAAACCCAGGCTCCGTCGGCACCAAGCAGCACGAAATGTCTATCCGCCTCACCAACCCCCTCACGGGCGAGGCCGAGGTGTATCGCAAACAGTTCAGTTACGAGGTCGGTGACCGCTCTGTCACCGTCAGCGCCGACCAGATGAACGTGTTGTACGTCGGCGTGGAAAACCCCGTGACCGTGGTAGCGGCAGGCATCCCAAGCGGTCAAATGAAAGTGGTTGCCGAAGGCGTCACCTTAAAACCAAATGGCAACGGCAAGTTCATCGCCGTGCCGCAGCGCACAGGCAAGGCCACCGTCACCGTCTCTGGCGGTGGCCTGAAGCCGACCAGTTTCGAGTACCGGGTGAAACGAATCCCCGACCCGGTGATGATGATGAGCAGGCTCAAAGGTGGCCGCATCAGCGTTTCCGAATTCCAAGCGCAGAAGGGCATTTTCCCGATGCTCGAAGGTTTTGACTTCAATGCAAAATGCGATGTGCAGGGCTTCAACGTGGTGCGGGTGCGCAAGGGCGATGCCGTGGAGGCACTCAACCGCACGGGCCGATTCGGCACGGAGGTGCGCCGACTGATGGACGATGCAAAACGGGGCGATATTTTTTACTTCGAAAAAATCAGGGTGAAATGCCCCGGCGACGAGCAGCCCCGGGACATGGGCGGGATGATGTTCACGCTGATGTGAGTAGGCGAGAGATTGAGGGCTTGAGTGTTTGAGACAAGACGTGCACCAATCCCCACACCTTCTCTAAATCTTTCGTTTTCAATTATTTATCAAACCAAAAAAAATGCTGTCGCCAACATTTGACAGCGTTTATTCAAAAAAATTCAATGAAAAAATTAGCAATCCTTGCAGCGGCCATGGTCGTTGCCCTAAATCTTTTTGCGCAGCCTCTCAACGACATCACCAACAGAACGGTAGTAGCCGAAAAACCCGTGCTGGCCTACGAAGTGCCCAACGAGCGGGATATTTTTTGGCAAAAACGAGTTTGGCGGGTGCTGGACGTTCGGGAGAAAATCAACCTGCCTTTCATTTATCCCCAAGCGCCTTTTTTTGACCTACTAACCAGTGCTGCGCAAGCCGGCGAACTCACGCTTTTCAGTGGTGAAAAGGACGATTTCTCTGTGCCGCTTTCTTCGGACGAACTCAATGCCACGCTTTTCCGAAAGGACACCGTGATGGTTTGGTTGGACGATAGCCATTATGAAATGAAGGTGGTGGAAACCAAAGTGGACTATTCGGAAGTGAATCGCTTCCGCATCGAGGAGATTTGGTACTTCGATAGCAAGGATTCCCAATTGAAAGTGCGCATTCTCGGCATAGCGCCAATGAAGGAGATACAGACGGAGAGTGGCGATTTTATTGGTGAAAGACCACTATTTTGGGTGCATTTCCCGAGCGCAAGGGAGGTGCTGGCGAGGGAGCTTGTTTTTGCCGAAGGAAATGAAGCCGCACGTATGACTTGGGAGGATTTGTTTGAAATGCGCAAGTTTTCCAGCTACATCATGAAGGACGGCAATGTGCGGAACAATCGCCTGCAAGACATGTACACGGGCGTTGACCTGCTGATGGCGGCGGAAAAAATAGACCAGGAAATCTTCAACTATGAGCACGACCTCTGGTCGTATTGAGTGATGTTTGAACAAAAGCCCCGGCACTTTTGCAGTGGCCGGGGCTTCGTTTTATGAAAAATTACATTCCATTACATGCTACCTTTCCTTTTCTCTTTGGATTTCAGTTTCTCTTTGTCCTTGAGGGCTTTCTCGCGTGCTATTTCCATTTGCAGCTGCTCCCTTTCCATTTTATCGAGGCGCTGCAGTTGCAATTGTCGAGCGTTTTCTTGTTGGTCCATGGCATCACGCCGGGCGTCAACCGCCTCTTCCATGGCCCTTTCGATTTCTTCCTGGTTTTGCTCCATGAGGCGTTGGTGCTCCTCCTGAAGCTGGGCTAGCTGCTCTTCCATCATGGCACGTTGGCGCGCCACCATTTCCTGCCAGTTGCCCGACTGGGCGCTGGCTTCTTCCGACATTTCCCTTACCCTGTCAGCGGAATAAGCCCTGCGCAATGCTTCGAACTCCGCCGGATCCATTTCCGTGGAAAAATTGAATTCAAAATCTTCTGGATGGAAACGAGGTGCATCCGCAATGGCTGGGAAGTCGTAATTGAAGTTAAAACCATTCGCTGGAAAATGGCCGCCCCAAGCATCGGCGCTGCCCGGCAAATCATGCATGATGATGGTTTTGTCGCCTTTTTTCAGGCCGTTGATTTCTTGGCCGTTGATGATGATGGTGCCTTTCTTGCCATCTCCCACCTTGATTTCCACAGGGTCGCTGCCATCTTGCGACTCGATGATAAACGTCGTGCCGTTGCGGTCTTTCTGCGTGGTAATGGTACGGGAGCGAGGGGGCGCAGGGGGAGCTGGAAATTCACGAAATGCAGGCGGTGCAGGTGGCGCTGGCATCGCTGGCATTTCAGGGAATTCCGGCATTTCCGGTGCTTCAGGGGCCTCCGGTGGTTCGGGTAAATTTGCCAAAAGTTCCTGAATTCTGTCATCGTATTCGCCATACTTCGATTCAGGGATTTCCTCGCCATCTACTTTCAGCATGATGATTTCACCATCTTTCATCTTGAATTCAATATCCTCGTCGTCATTGTTGAAATGAAAATGGGCATCCTGTGTACCATCAGGAATGGTGTCGGCTTCAGTATTGTAGTCGGTATCGATGGCTGGGGCCAGTGCCTCATTCAGTGGCAATGCCTTCGAGGCGACCCGGCTGATCAGGTTGCCAAAAGGGGTGTTCGCTTGCACGGACAGCAGCACGACGGCTACCGTCAGCAACAGGGTGGCTGATAGTTTTTCCATGACATTAGATTTATTTTGTGAAGGTTGTAAGATGCGTTGGATGCGTACCAACAGCTGATTTTTGTTCTTCGAAAAAGTCATCGCCAGGGCCGGGGAAGCGAGCTGCATTTCTTGCAAACTGACCAGTGCTTTGGCGTAGGCGAGAGAGTTCCCGCAAAGTTTCACGGCAATATCGTCGCAGCAGTTTTCCCGTTCGGTGCGCACATGGGCGGACATCCACCAGACGGCTGGGTTGAAGTAGAAGAGGATTTCGACGCAAGATTGCAGCAGGTTGAGCAGGTAATCGTGCCGTGCGATATGGGCTAGCTCATGCGCAAGAATGGCCTCTACTTGGGCAGGCGTGAGGTGATTGACGGCGCCAATCGGCAACAGCACAATTGGCTTCAACCAACCAACGACCATCGGTGTTTGCGCCAGCGCTGATTCCAAGAGCTGCACTGGGCGGCGGATGTGTAACTCGGCTGACAGTTCGACCATTTTATCTTGCCAAGCCTTCGGCAATTTGGCGGTCATCCGGGTTTTCAGGCGCTGGATGTACAGCAAGCCGCCGAGCATTTTTAGCACAAAAAACACCATTCCGATGAGCCAGACGCTCACGATGAGTGGCATATTTTTGTTGAAATATTCGCTAAAAAACGGTTGCTCGTTTTCGAGAAAATAATGCCCTAGGATTGAACCGTCATCCGCATAAATTGGACTAGCTAAAACGGGTTCGAAACTTGTTTTTGACAAATAGTAAATGAAGGTGCCTACGGCCAAGAGCAGCGTTGTGGTCATCGCCAAGTTCCCGGCTAGGTAGCGTTTTCGGGCGTCTGTTTTTTGCCAAGCAAGCAGGTACGCAGCTAGCAACAAGGCCACGGCGAAGGCTTGCCAGAGGGAATGTAGCACCGTCCAGCCAATGGCGTGGAGGATTTCAGTCGGCAGAAGTTGATTGATGAATTCCATTTGAGAAAAGGAAAAAATTTAAAAGAAAAAGTAGCTTGGTCTGGGCTAAGAAATCAAGTAAATCACTCTTCTTGTTCCATTTTTTCGATGAGTGCCTTTATTTGACTCAGCTCATCGGCAGAGGCTTTGTGGTTGCCCAATGCCTGCATGACGAGGTCCATGGCCGAGCCGCTGAAGACATTGTCCACGAAGGTGCCGAGGAGGTTGCGCTGCGTGGCATCCCGTTCGATGGCCGCTTCGTAAATATGGCTTTTGGCATCGGTGTTCCGACGAACGAGACTTTTCTCGTGCATGATTTGCATGAGTTTGAGGGTGGTGGTATAGCCCACTTCCTTTCGTTCGCTGAGTTGGTCGTTGACGAAACGGACGGAACTGGGGCCATTTTCCCAGAGGACTTGTAGGATTTCCAATTCTGAATCGGTAGGCTTTGGAAGCATTTTATCGGTCATTTTAATTGTTTTAAAGGTTGTGTGAATCGCTGTCAAACATCTACGACAGGTTTCGTACTGCAATTTTATACGAACAATTTCGTAAGTCAAAATTTTTCTACGATTATTTTCGTAGAAAAATAAAAAAACTTGACAAAGGGCATAATTTGCTGAGAAAATGGGCAATTTTAACGGCGAATTAAGAATCGTATTCGCAACCCTCCTGTAGTGCGGCTGTTATAGACTTACAAAAATTGTCTATGAAAATTCTAATCATTCCTGTAATAATGCTCGGCGTCGTACTTGGCTCTTGTGCGCAAAACAAACAAAAGTCAGCGACTGCCAAAACCCACGAAACAATTCAAACCATGCAAAACAGTAATTTATCAACCGCTACTTTCGGTGGCGGATGCTTCTGGTGCACAGAGGCCATTTTTCAACAATTAAAAGGGGTCGAGTCAGTAGCCTCGGGCTATTCCGGTGGCAATGTCAAAGACCCAAGTTACCGTGAGGTGTGCAACGGAACAACTGGCCATGCGGAAGCCATTCAGATGACATTTGACCCTTCGGTAATTTCCTACGAGCAATTGTTGCAAGTATTTTTTACCACACATGACCCGACGACGTTGAACCAGCAAGGCGCCGATGTGGGAACGCAGTATCGTTCCGTCATTTTTTACCATGATGAAGCCCAGCGTGAGGCAGCCGAGAAGGTCAAGAAAGAATTTGCCCCGACGATTTGGGGTGATAAAATTGTGACTGAAATTGCGTCGTCTTCCGAGTTTTACACGGCGGAGGAGTATCATCAGAACTATTTCAACGACAATTCGGAGCAGGGCTACTGCCGCATCGTCATTAATCCTAAAGTGCAAAAATTCAGGAAGCAGTACGCTGCTTGGTTGAAAGAATAATTTTAAAACGAAACAACATGACTGGAAAATCAAAAGAGAATTGGAACAAATTGACCTCTCAGGAGGAAAACGTGATAGACAACAAGGGTACGGAATATCCCTTCACGGGCGAGTACGACAAGCATTTTTCGGCGGGGACATACATCTGCCGCCGCTGTGAAGCCCCGCTTTATCGGTCTGCCGATAAGTTCGACTCTGGCTGTGGTTGGCCTGCTTTTGATGATGAGATACCAGGCGCCGTGAAACATGTACCTGATGCTGACGGGCGGCGGGTGGAGATTCTCTGCGCCAATTGTGGTGGCCACCTTGGGCATGTTTTCTCCGGCGAACGTTTGACGAAGAAGAACACACGGCACTGCGTGAATTCGCTTTCGATGCGTTTCGTGCCTGCTTAAACGTTATATTTTGCCTACTTGAGGCTGAAAAGCGCAACACGGATTTTTCGGCGTTGCGCTTTTTTATTACCTTACCTTCGAAACAGTAGGCAAGGCTTGTCGGCTGGAGAAAACTATTTACTTAACCATTAAAACTTACGACATGGCAATCATGAAAGTTATCGAAATTTTGTCTGAATCAGACAAAAGCTGGGAGGATGCAACCCGGAAAGGCGTTGAAAAAGCATCGAAATCAATCAAAGGAATAAAGTCGGCTTGGGTTCAAAGCCAAAGCGTAACCCTTGATGATCAGGGTGGGGTGGCCGCTTATCGGGTCAACCTTAAGCTATCCTTTGAGGTTATGTAGTTTCAAAACACATAAAAAGCCCCCTTGTAACAAGCGTTGCATGGGGGCTTTCATTTTTTAAGCAACTGATTTTCAGTTATTTATGAAACAAGAATCAAACTTAAAGCCCAAAGCGGTACATGCTTCTCAAATTGTGATGACGGAATTGATGATTCCGGCGTATGCTAATTTTGGTGGAAAAATACATGGTGGGATTCTATTGTCATTGATGGATAAAGCGGCTTACGCTTGCGCTGCTAAACATGCCAGCGGTTACTGCGTCACCGTTTCTGTTGAAAATGTAAACTTTATGGAACCAGTTTCGGTTGGGGAGTTGGTTTCCATCCATGCTTCTGTGAACTATGTTGGGCGTACTTCCATGGTCGTTGGGATGAGGGTGACAGCGGAGAATGTTGAAACAGGCGTGGTCAAGCACACCAACACTTCCTATTTTACCATGGTGGCAAAAAATGAAAAGGGAGAGCCCACTTTAGTACCGCCGCTAATTTTGGAAACAACAGAGGATGCTCGAAGATTTTTGGAAGCTATGCGGAGGAAAGAATTGAAATCCCAGTTCAAAGGGGATTTTGACAATCATAAAAACAGGCTTAAAATGGAAGTTGAACTGAAAAAACTTGCGTCTGAGCGTTGTGTTTTAGGTTTTTAAAAATAGAAGAAAATGATTTATGAATTCAATGGCTTCAAGCCAGTGGTTGATGAGACTTCATTTGTTCACCCGCAAGCAGCAGTGACTGGAAATGTCATCATTGGCAAGCATGTTTACATCGGCCCAGGTGCTGCGCTTCGAGGAGATTGGGGCGAAATTGTTATTGAAGATGGCTGCAATGTACAGGAGAACTGTACGGTGCACATGTTTCCTGGGGTTACCGTTCGATTGATGGCAGGTGCCCATATTGGCCACGGTGCAATTATTCATGGGGCGACCATTGGCAAAAACTCCTTGATAGGCATGAATGCAGTTATCATGGACAATGTTGAGATAGGGGAAGAATGCATCGTTGGGGCACTATGTTTTGTAGCAGCCGAGACAAAAATCCCGAGAAGAAGTTTGGTTGTGGGGAATCCTGGCAAAGTAATTCGAGAAGTTAGCGACAAGATGATTGCTTGGAAAACGAAGGGCACAGCGCTTTATCAGCAGTTGCCTAAAGAGTTGCACGAGACATTGAAGCCTTGTGAACCATTAAGAGTGATACCCGAAAACCGACCTAGACAAGAAGAAGTCTTTAATACTTGGGGTAAAATGGGAAGGTAAATTGAGGCATAAAAAAAGGTTCATCACAATGCTGTAATGAACCTTTCTAACTTGAAGTTCAAACGACTAGTATGACCACAGGTCGTGTTCGAAATTGAAGATTTCTTGCTTGATTTTATCTGCTTCAAGAAGCAAGTCAATACCAGTCAGGTAATCTTGAATACGACGGTCACGTACGTTTGACTCTTTGTAGATATAGCTGGAGAAAAACCGCATTTCCATCAAATCTTCCCAAGTAATTGGGCTGGCATCATTGCCCGCGTTAAAAACTTGTTCTCTTGAAAGAATTTCACGTGCTTCAGGGTAATAAACCCAGAACATCGGTTTCTCGTACAGGAAGTTTCCATTTTCATCAGTCTTGTCGATAAGTGGAGCAATACCCAGAATCCTTACCTGAAGTGTAGATGTCTCTTCATCAAAGAACCAAACTTCCTTGAGGCGAAAACGCTTCACGTCTTCAGGGTTGATATCGTTCCTAACGACTTGTAGTTGTTCTTCGTAAGTCTCAGGGTCGAAGGTTATTACCGTATCAATGGTTGCACCCATAGACGCAACTTCGTCTGGTGTTAATTTAGATGAAAACTTATCGTCTTCAGTGCTGTAAACAGTTATTTCACCAGTTGTTGCAGCGTCCATTAGGATAGAAAAGAACGGCCTTTCTGGATAAGCAAAAGGCAAGTTCATTTTTTCACGAATATCAATAACTCGCCAAATCCGCTTTTCCCAGAAGATGTCAGCTTCACGAACATGGTCGTAGGGAAGAAGACGTTTATCAGTGGTAAGCCTTTTGTCAACGATGTCATCCAATGGACGACCTTCGTTGGGGTCGCTGGATTCGGTCAAAATATTTTCAGGCTGCTGCGCAAATGCAATATTGCAAAGCATCAGCAACGAGACGAGACTAAACAGTTTCAATGCGAACTTCATGTTTCTCAAAAGTTTTCAAAATGAAAGAATACTAACTACCGGGTATAAACTTAGAGATACCGGCAGTTAGTATTTTATGCTCAAATTTTATTTAATCCTGAACACCATCGAGTTGATCTTGCGACCAGCTGCATCTCCCGGACATCTTGCTTTTACTTCTTGGAAGTAGTAAGTGTCACCAGGCTTAGCAGAAGATACAAGATTAGATGCTTTGCCGTTGAAAGAACCACCAGAGTTTGAAGTTTCAACTGGGTCTTCACGTTTTGCTACCTTAACAAGGTTGAAGCCTTGAATTTCACAACGAGCTTCGAAATCAAAGTTCTCCAACCAAGCAATCAAGCCTTTTTGAACTTTAAATTCACCGTTGCCCATTTCACCGTCTTGCTTGTTGCCAAGTTTAGCTACTGGGTCAGGAATACGCTTCACACGGAATGACTTGCTGGCTTTCATATCCTTGGCACTTACGGAAACTTTACAATCGTCCGTAGGCGTGGTCACTTTAACTGTCCAAGTGTTGCTACCTGTTTTACTCAATGATCCACCACCTCCTGCAATACCGACATTCAAGTCGTTACTGGAAGAACCAGCAGCAGACACAGAGATTGGGTTCTCAACGCCGATATAAAATACGTTCATTTTATCAGCCGAAATGGCTACCGAACGTTGTCCAACCTCATAGGTAAAAGTAGAGCTTCCTTTTGAAACTTCACCTGTTAATGGGTTGCGAACTTGTGCATCCAATTTAAGGGTTTTTTCACCCAAGCCTTCTGTACGAGCAGAGTACTTTGCTTTTCCGTCATTCCCTACTGCTATTTTGCTGCCATTGACAAAAATCCCAATGTCAGAAGGGTTTATTTGTGAGCTGTAAGTACCAACTGAAATTTCAGCTTCGAATGGTTCCCCAGCGATGAGGTAAGATTTCTTTGCAGAAACTACTGGGAAGAATGCGTCAAACTCGACCACGCGACCACCAGCAAGTTCAGCCATGTTGTTTACAAGGGATGCTTCTGAACTCTTGGCATCAGCTTGCATTTGGCTCAACAAAGGAAGAACTGCTGCAAGGGGCATTTGGCGGAATTTGAAATCCTCCCAGCTTTTCTTATCGCTTTTCTTCCAAGTTTCATCATCAATAGTCAGCGGAAGATTGTTAGCAATTCCTTGAATACGGCTATCAATTTCATCCTTTTTGAGGCCGAATTTTTCGCCGTTTTCATTAAGCAGCTTGGTATAAGAATCTACCATCTTTTGCTTAACTTCTATAAGTTTTGCCTTGAGTTCTGCGCCTTTTTTCTCATCAACAAGCATCCGAGTGGTGATATCTTTGTTCTTCAAGCCTCTTGGAACTTTTTTACCATAGCTCTCTTGGTAATCACCTTCGTCTACTTTCTTATTCATATTGCCACCTGCATCAAGAAGTAAATCCCTGAGTTGCTCGACATACGTGTTGAAATCGACAACCACCGAGCGTACCTCATCAACTGCTGGCCCAATAGCACGGTATTTAGCTTTCGACTCGTCATTCAACAGGTTCTTAAGACCTTTTACTGTTTGATCAAGCTGCGAATTTACAATCCCTGCACTAGTTTGGTTGCCATTATCAAGGGTAATAAAGGCATTCATTACCTCTGCGGACACATTCAATGCTAGCAGCGCTGTGAGTACCAGGTACATAAGGTTGATCATCAGCTGCCGCGGCTCCTTTGGAATGGACATTTGCTTTTATTTTTTCGTTAAACAATAATTATTCAAACGCGCATCTAGCGTCGGCTAATGCTACCGTGGAAAACTGGTCGCAATTGCATTCAACATGCCGCCATAAACACCATTCAAGCCAGACAAATTCTTGTTGAGGGTGCCTAGGTGGTCCTTGTAAGCCTTTGTGTCAGCTATGGAATCGTTTAGGTCGGCCATGGCCTCGTTCAACTTCGTGTAGAAATTGTTCATGGTCTTCAATTGGTCACTAGTCCCAGAGAAATCTACCTCTTGGAGCGCTTTTAAGGAAGAAAGGCTCTTCGACATGGTCTGTAGCTCTGTCAACATACCACCCAACTGGTTTTCAATCACATCACCATGAAGCGGAGTTCCCATGTCAATGTTGCTTTGTGGGCCAGCAGTGAGTGGAGTGAGGGTTGCATGATAATCTTGAAGACCTGGGTACAGCTTATCCCAGTAGTAATCCGGCTCTGGGCCAATTATACCAAGGAAAAGAAAGATAACGGCTTCAATAGACAAGCCAAGAATAAGCATTTCACTAGCAAATTGCCAGCTTTCAAGCTTAAATAATGCACCCATCAATACGATGGCAGCACCAACACCAATCAAGAGATTTTTAAAGTACTTGAATCCTTTAGTTTTTACGAAACTCATTTTTAATCAATTTAATTAGGTTAGCTAAATTCAGATTTTGTAAGGAATGATTCCTTCGTCCAATAATACCCAACTTCGAAAAGGTAACAGGCTAATTTGAATACTAAACAAACAAATGCTACACTTATTCCAAAGGCAGATGTCCTATTGAGACGCGAAAATAAAAAAAAATGGATAGTAATTAGCTTACTATCCATTTTGAGATTTTTTTTTATAAAAATAACTAAAAATCGTTGATTGAACGACCAAGGAAAGTCAAAGCGCACCTGAACCCTACATATGACTTTGTTGTATCTTGGAACTCCCAGTGACGGTTACCTGTCTGGAGGAAATAAGCTACATCTTTCCAAGATCCACCACGAATTACCTTGCGTTTGTATGCTTCAGTATCATCATCATTGGCATCATAACGGATGTCAGGGTTGAGGTCATGCAAAAAGGAGTAAGCATTTTCATAGTAGGCTGTAGAAGTCCACTCTGCTACGTTGCCAGACATATTGTAAAGGCCGTAGTCATTTGGGAAATAAGCATCTGCCTTTACAGTGTATTGGCCTCCATCTTCTGGATAGTTACCCCGACCAGGCTTGAAATTTGCCAAGAGGCAACCTTTTGCGTTGCGCAAGTAGTAGCCACCCCAAGGGTACGGAGCAGAGTCATGCCCACCGCGTGCTGCGTACTCCCACTCATGCTCAGTTGGCAACCTGAAATCTTCAGAATTGATGCCATCTTCACGAGCTGCTTGGTAAGTATCCCAAAGTTTGGTTCTCCAGTAGCAGAAAGCGTTCGACATGTGCCAATCAACGCCTACAACAGGATAGTCATCAAAAGCTGGATGCCAGAAGTAGTTACGAGTCATTGGCTCATTGTATGAGTAAGCGAAGTCCCGTATCCAAACCAACGTATCAGGATACACATTGATTTTTTTACGCTTGATAAAGGTCGTGCGAGGTGATTTCCCCTTATCATGAGCAGCAGCATGCCAATCATACCATTCGTACTCAAATTCCATTTTGGTGACGTCTAATTCTTGGCGTCCAGCAAAACGGTCATCACCTTGATAGTAAAGATCTTGAAGCGTTTCATCTTCCCAATCAATCTCATATTCCCAGTCAATATGCTCATCACCAGTTGCTTCATCTGTAATGAAATGGTCAAGATAAGAATGAGCAATAGAGTCTTTCACCCAGTACACAAACTGGCGATACTCATTGTTGGTGACTTCAGTGTCGTCCATGTAGAAGCCCTGAATTGAGATGGACTTGTTCCGTTGAACATAAGTGTTGGAAATATCTTGGTCGCTCGGACCAATGTGTAGGGTGCCCGAAGGGATGTACACCATGCCGTAAGGGTTGATGCCTTTCCAATCCGGACGATCCATGACGCCTTGGAGTTGTCCTGTTTCTTTGCTCCCGCAAGATGAAACAAGTGCCGCAAGTGTAAGCAGCGCAAACGAAGTCTTTAATAATCTTTTCATTTTTAACACCCGAGTTTTCCTTCTTTAGTGAAAAAGAGACGTAAAAATAGCGCTTTACTTCTTATTTCAAACAGTTGCGCCATATTTCTGCCGTTTGGAGGGCAAAATTAACATTTTACACCTGACAAAAACGACATAATTTTTTCACTTAGTGTGATTCTACCTATTTTAATTGCTGATTTTAAGTTTTTGAACAGTTTTCAACCAAAATAAGAGGCGGTGTAGAAATATCCTGTTAACGGTTAGAGCGATCTTGGGTTGTAGATTATTGCTGGGGGTCTTCCTTTTCCAATTGGCTTACCAATATTGTAGTTCAACAGTATTTCATGAGACCCTGTACTTGCTGTCTTCAGGTTAGATAAGCCCAAATCGTAGGCGTAACCTATTGAAATTTTTTCACTCAACTTGAATCCACCCATTAAAGATACTGCATCAAGGCTATTCGTGTGATATCCCCTTAACGATGCCCCGACAAATATATTTTCATTGTATTGAGTGATAACAGAAAAATCAATTTGAGTTTGATGGACGTCACTTTTCAACAAAATTGAGGGAATGGTTACTAAATTTTTATTCAAGTTTAGTTTGTAGCCTAGGTAGAGGAAGTAGGTTCTCTCCTGCTCAAACTCCAAATTGGAAAGCTTTAGTTTGTTGCCTAACAAATTTATTGCCGAAATGCCAACTTCCAGTTTTTCGCCTTGGTAAAATGCACCTAAATGCGCCGTTGGCCCGGCGCCACCTCCAAGGCCTGTACCTAAATAATTATCGCCATGGCTAACCACATTGCCTTGGTCGTCAATCTCCGTGCTTGGTGTTCGCACTTTCGAGCCATCAAGCTGCCGCTGAACCCAGCCCGCAGTGAGACCCAAGGAAAGCAGTCCGACCTTACCAACTGGCAAGTGGTGTGCGTAGCTGGCAGAAAAGGCAGTCTGACGCCAAGAACCAATGGTTTCATTTTCAACAGCGAGTCCCGCTCCTCCACCGGCGATGTAAAGAGGCATATGTGCATTGAAGTTTTGTGTGACCGGATTGCCAGGCAGCCCGACCCACTGCGAGCGATAAACTCCAGTCATGCTGAGCGAGTTGTCCAACCCAGCATAACCTGGGTTGAATGCGAATTTATTTAGCCGGTACAAGCTGTACTGCGCTGGCTGCTGTGCCATGAGCATTTGCGTAGCAAGTACGAGGCAGCAAGAAATCGTAAGTCTGAAATTCATAGACTTTGAGATTAGAAAAAATTTGCCAATTTTTAGATTCTTCAAAATATTCCTCAAAACTTAGTTCAGATTATCCGCTTCAAGAAGCTTTGGATTGTTTGACCAGCAACCTAAACGCATCAATCGTAGATACTGGTTGTTGACAAGCGTAATTTTGACATAAATATACTAATGTGTCATCGCCTTGGGATTTCCCAACCAACAAAGGAAAATCCGCACTAGCCACCTCAGAAGCCATCAATACCTTTTGAGGCAAAAATTCTTTATTGATTTCCTTGGCCAATTTTTCCAAATTTTCACCGGTTACGGCTATTTCAGCATAGCCAAACACTTCACCCATCACAGATCCAGCCCATTGGCTGAAGGAAGAAGGATAGCGTTCCAGTGAATCTCGAAGCGAAATCAACATGTCGGAAGCATGCCGTAACCAATCCTCTCGACCAAGCAAGATACCTGCACGTTGCAAATTGCGAACCATCGTCGAATTGCCCGATGGTGTGGCCGAATCGAACAAATCTTTGCGGCGCATCAAAACGTCTTTTTGTTTTGCAGACGTAAAATAGAACATTTTATCTGTCGGGTCAAGGAAATTTTCAAAAACAAAATCAATGTAGCGGCCAGCTTGCAAAATATGTGATGTCTCAAAGGTGATTTCCGCTACCTCCAACAGGGCTTCAATGAGGTAGGCGTAGTCGTCAAGAAAGGCGTCGTACTGCGCACGGCCGGCTTTGTAGGTATGGAATAGTGATACACCGTCTGGTTGCACAAATTTTTTCAACAAAAAATCTAGGTTCCTTACAGCTGTTTCACGAAACGACTCGACGCCAAGGGCGGAGTAGGCCCTTGCGTGAGCGGAGCACATCAGGGCGTTCCAATCGAGCAACAGCTTGTCGTCGAGGCTAGGCCAAACGCGTTGACTTCGCACTTCCAGTAGCTTCTTTCGGCCTTTGGCCAAGTTTGATTTTAGCTCCGCAATAGGTATATTTTCATTTTGGGCAAATTCTTCAAAATCCAATTTTCGCCAAATAATGTTCTTTTCTTCCCAGTTTCCATTTTGGCTTACGTCATAATATTTTGCAAACAAATCAAAATCTTTACCAAGCAGGTTTTCGACTTCTTCTTTTTCCCAAACATAAAACTTGCCTTCCACGCCCTCCGAATCGGCATCTTGTGCCGAGAAGAAACCACCCTCATCGCTGGTCATTTCTCGTTTCACCCAAGCCAGTGTTTCTTCAATCGTCTCCCGGTAGAGTTCCTTTTTCGTGATTTTGTAGGCATCGGCCAACACGCCAACGAGCAGGGCGTTGTCGTACAGCATTTTTTCAAAATGGGGCACCAGCCACCTGGCATCAGTGGCGTAGCGGGCAAAGCCACCGCCAAGTTGATCATAGATGCCGCCCATCGCCATTTTATCCAGCGAAAGCAAGGCATGGTCGAGCGCCGATTTTTCACCAAAATAAAAATGATAGGCGAGCAGATAGTTCAACGTCATCGTCCCTGGGAATTTGGGCGCTCCACCAAAACCACCATTCGTTGTGTCGAACTGCTTTTGTAGGTTTTGAAAAATATTTTTCAACAAAGCCTTCGTAAATGGCTGGTCGTCGCTTACCACCCGCAACTTGTTGCCGCCCGTGAACGTGTTGCCGGAGTTTTGGATGATGTCCGTCAGGCGCTGTGCTTGGTCATTGATGGTTGCCCGTTTATTTTGGTAAGCATCCGAAATATTCATCAGCACCTGTAGCCACGAGGGACGACCGTGGGCAGGCATCGGTGGGTAGTAGGTGCCTGCGTAAAACGGCTTGCCATCCGGCAGCAAAAAACAATTGAGCGGCCAGCCGCCACCGCCCGTCATCACCTGACAGGCTTCCATGTAAATTTGGTCCACGTCGGGTCGCTCCTCCCGGTCCACTTTGATGCAGACAAAATTCTCGTTCATGAACTCGGCCACCTCGTGGTCCTCGAAGCTCTCCCGTTCCATCACATGGCACCAGTGGCAGGTCGAGTAGCCGATGCTGACGAGGATGGGCTTGTCCTCAGTTTTTGCTTTTTCAAAGGCTTCCGGCTTCCAGGCGTGCCAGTCCACTGGGTTGTTGGCATGCTGGAGGAGGTAGGGGGATGTTTCGTGTTGCAGTTTATTCATGCTGTCTGGTTGATGTTTTGTGAAAACGTTCAAACCAGCATTCAGTTCGGAAGACCTGTTTCTTTGAAATCACTTCGCCGCATACACCGCAAAATACTTGCACTCCTTGATGATTTGTTGGTAAAAAAGGGTTCCGCTGTACTGCTCCTTCAGCCTACTAAAATTGACGAGGTACTGCTCCGGCAGCCGTGGGATGCGGTTGCAGCAAGGCTCCGGTTTGTACTGCACCGATTGGAAAAATATTTTCTGTTCGCAACGGGCGGCCTGGAACGCTGCCTTCGCCGCCAATTCCTCCGTGGTGGCCAGCATCCGAGCTTTTTCAAAAAAATAGAGTGCCCGCCCCAGTCCCGTGTTTTCCCGGTTGCCGAAGGGAAATTTCCAATACTCGAAAACCCGGCTATCACCTTCCTCTTCCTTGGCCTTGTGCAGCTTGGCCCAGGTGCTGCCGCTACGGAAAAAGTCCATCGCCTTCCAGGCAAAACCGTAGTAGCTCATGTTGTAGCTGGCGAGGCCGAGTTGATAAAAATACCTCGCTGCACCTTCGAGGTCGCCCTTCGATTTGTAGTCGAGGTCTAGTAGTTCGGTCAGCAGTTCACCTTTATTATAATAGGAAGAAAGGCCCATCGAATCTGGCTTCGTGTAGCAAGAAATGCAGTCTTTGAACGTCTCCCGAAAAGGGTTGAACTGACCAAAATCCTCCCAATTTTCCGTGGGCATCCGCTTGTAGGTCTCCATTGCCGCTTCGAACTGTCCGGTGCTCATCAACAAAGTCGCCTTGATGTCGAGCAGGGTGTAGAGCGGATTGTCTTTCAAAAGCAGACGCTCGAACGAGTTTTGGTCGGGCTTAAGCGCCGTGGCGATGAGGTTGTCGAGCAAATCCATTTGCGGGTTCGGCTTGAGGTCGCTCAGGGGGTACTGACTGAGGAAAGCCATGCCCGGCTGCTGGTTGGTGAGGAACAGCCCCGCCATTTTATCCTGTAAAAAATCGGGCAGGCTCTTGTACTGGAGATAGCGCTTGTTGTCGGTGATGAGTTCGTAGGCGTATATTTCCGCCTCGTCGCTGGGTTTTTCGAAGCTGGCGATTTTCAGGGCAATTTGAAAAATGGCCAACTGCTCTTGCAACGCCTTGTCGCTCAGCGTTGGCTCCACCGCCCGAAAAGTCTGCTCGGCAGCATAATAATCCCCCGCCAAAAACTCCAAATATCCCTCCGCCAAATACCAAAGTTCCGGCCTGGCCACTTGCCCTTCCTCTCTGCATTTTCTTGTAAAACGCTGCAAATCAATCACATACTTACCAGCGTAAGGCTTCGGCAGGTTGTGGTAGCGTTTGTTACGGCCTTTTTCATCGTTAAATTCCAAGCCCAGCAGGTTGCGCTCCATCTTGCGGATTTCCTGTACCAGCAGCCCCTCCAGCAACTGGCTTTTGGGGTCAATTTCATAGATTTTTTGCATCTCCTCCAGTGCCTTGCTCTCCGCCCCGGCAGCCCGGATGGCGTACAGCATGGCCCGTTCCGAATCGGATTGGCAAAGCCGCAGGCAAGCCGCCCATTCCTCGTCCGTTTTTATCAAAAAACTCTGGTACGCCGAGGCCCGCCGACCGGGACAGCGCTCAAAGATTTGGGCGTAGGCGTAGCTGGCCTCAACGTTCCTTCCCAACTTGAGCAGCGCCCCCGCTCGATGTCCTTCAATCCACCACGGCATGATGCTCTCGCCCCAGTGCGCCTTCAGTTTGTCCACCTTCGGCAAAAGGTCGTCGCAAAGTTCCAGCACCTGCTCATACTGCCCAGAATAATGCGCCAACCGGATGATTTGATAGGCGTACCGCAGCCGGATGTACGCCGACTTGGTGCGCTTGAATTCCCGTTTGCCTACGGCAATGAGCGCCTGCATCGCCTCCTTGTCACGAGGCGGCGCCTGCCAGCGGTCGTTGGCTATCACGTGCGGTTCGCATTGCTTCGCAAACAGCAGGTACTCCAGCGTTTCCGTGCATTTTTTTTCAAAAACAAACTCAGCGAACGTGTTGCCCTGCAAGTTCGGATGCACTTGCAGGGACTTGCTCTGCGTCGCCGTCAGCAACAAATCAAGCTCGCTGGCCGGGGCTTTGTAGATGATGTAGGAGAGGTCTTCCACCTTCACGTCTCCGCAAAAACGCTTGGCCCACTCGGCCAGGTTGTCATCTTGGTTGGCCTTTTGCACCGTCTCGAAATAGTTGCCATACAGCTTGTCGAAGCGCATGAACAGCGGGGCGAGCGCCACCTGTTCCTGTTTGCGAAGGATATCCATGTTGACGAAGCTGTAGCCGTGGAAGGAACGGTCATTGGGGAGGCAGACATTGGCCGTTTGCGCCAGCGAAACCATTGCGCTAGCAAGGAAAAAAAGCGCCATGCAGGTAGCGCTAGCGAATAGTTTTTTACGAAGGAAAAAAATCATGGAGTCAATGTTGGCAGCGTTTGGCAGACACCAATTGGGGCGAAAGTAAGCCAAAAAAAGGAAGCTGCCAAGGCCGGCGGTCAAAGCGGGGCGGCGTTAGCGATATTAATAAATGGTAGAGAAATCAAGGCTTGTGGCGCAACAGGAGTTTATGTCACCGAAAGCGACATAAAACATTGGAAATTCTATCCTGAAAGGACGCCCAATTTATTCAACTCCTTCCGCAGCCCCTCCGGTGAATGAAAATGGATGGACTCGATGCCCATCTCCTTTGCCGCCATTACATTTCTCAAATTATCATCAATAAAAACAGCCTCGGAAGGAGCCACGTCGTAGCGGTCAAGCAGGATTTGGTAGAATTCAGGGAAGGGCTTGCGGTTCATTTCCGTGCCGCTCACCACGATTCCATCGAACCAGTGAAGGAAGTCAAATTTCTCCAAGGCAATAGGGAAAGTCTCCGCCGACCAGTTCGTCAAGGCGTAAATCTTGTAGTTCCCAGCGTCTTTCAATCCCTTGAAAATATCCACTGTGCCCTGAATTGCCCCGCCCAGCATTTCCTCCCAGCGACCATAGTAGGCGGCAATTTCGGTCTGCCATTCGGGGTGCTCATCCAGCAACAAATCAGTGGCTGCTTGGAGCGAGCGGCCAGCATCCTGCTCCTCGTTCCAATGTGGCGTGCAGATATTTTCGTAGAAAAACTGCTTGCGTTCGGGATTATCGGCAAAGATGGCGTCAAAAACATAGTCCGGGTTCCAATCAACGAGGACACCGCCGAGGTCGAAGATGATAGTATTGTACATTAAAAAGTAGTCAAGATTTGAATGATCAATATGGAAAGGGATGCAAAATTAAAAATAGTTGAATTTTTTCAGCCCCGTAACACTTCCACTTCCTCTAATGTCTTCGGCACCGGCTTACCCAAAACTTGATGTCCACCTTCGGTAACCAAAATATTGTCCTCGATGCGGATACCGCCGAAACTGCGCCAGCCCTTCAGCGCCCCGTAGTTGATAAAATCGGTGAATTTACCCTCGCTTTCCCACTGGTCCATCAGTTCTGGGATAAAATAGAGGCCCGGTTCAACGGTCAGCACGAAGCCCGGCTCCAGTGCCCGACCCAGGCGCAGGTACGCCGTGCCGAACAATTCGCTGCGCTCCACCTCGGCGGAGTAGCCAACATACTGCTCGCCCAAATCCTCCATGTCGTGTACGTCCAGCCCGATCATGTGACCGAGGCCGTGCGGGAAGAACAACGCATGAGCGCCCTTTGCCACCGCCTCGTCGAGGTCGCCCTTCATCAGGCCCAATGATTTCAAGCCCTCCGCCATCTTGCGAGCAGCGGCGAGGTGAACTTCCTTGTAAGTCAATCCCGGTTTTAGCGATGCGATGGCGCCCACCTCGGCGTCCAGCACGATATTGTAAATGTCTCGCTGTCTGTCAGTGAATTTTTTGTCCACCGGGCAAGTTCGGGTCAGGTCGCCAGCATAGTGCATGTGCGTTTCCGCACCGTGGTCGCCGAGCAGGAGTTGGCCGCTCCGCAATGTATTGTAATGGTGGTGATTGTGCAGCACCTGCCCGTTCACGGACATGATGATACCGTAGGCCAGCGCACCGCCCATGCCAATAGCGATTCCAGCGGCGATGCCCGCCAGTTCCGCCTCTTTTTTGCCTGCGGCAACGGCCTTCATCACGGCCACATGCATGGCGCCACTGATGTCCACGGCCCGTTCCATCTCCGCTATTTCCTCCGCCGACTTGTACGATCGCTGCGCAACGACGGCCCGAATCAGCGCTTCCGAGGCATTTTCTTTCAGCTTCGCAACAGGTTGGCCGAGCATCTCTGACAGCAGAATCATATTGTCGTGGCGGTAGGGCGGGGTGAAGTGAATGGTACGGCCCTGCGCTACCGCTTTTTTTACGAAGGCAGTTAATTCACTGAATGGCAGCGTTTTAGCTACGCCAATTTGATTGGCTTGCTCCGCAATGGTCGGCATCGGGCCAGTCCAGACCACGTCCTCCATCGTCAGTTCGTCACCGAAGATGATGTCCTCGCCAGCCTCCACGTCCAGCACGGCGGCTAGGCCGGGCTGATCGAGGCCGAAGAAGTAGAGGAAATTGCTGTCCTGCCGGAAATGGTAGGTATTGGCCCGGTAGTTCATAGGTGCTTCGTTGTTGCCGAGGATAAGGATGAGGCCGGAGGCGACGTCTTGGCGGAGGCGGCTGCGGCGGGCGGAGTAGGTCGTGGTTGGAAACATTTTTTTTGCTAATAATGAATGATGTAGAGCTGAATGACAGGGATACGGTATTACCGCCATTCAGCATTAATTTTTATAACTGACAAAAGCCACCAGCTTGCTATCTGGCGACCAAGAAGGCACATTGAAGCTGCCCTGACCCCCGAAAAACACCTCCGTCAGGTCAGTAATTTCATTGGTTTGCAGGTTCATCAGGCGCAGCTTGACATCCTTCCCGAACGGGTGCTGACCTTTTTGGTCTTCCATGTAGCTGATGAACGCCAGCCATTTGCCGTCGGGCGAGGGGTGGGCAAACCAGTTGTCGTAGGCGTCGTTGGTTACTTGCGTTTGTTCCGTACCATCTGCATTCATGCGCCAGATGTGCATCCGGCCCGTGCGGTGCGAGTTGAAGTAGATGTACTTGCCGTCGGGCGAATACTCCGGACCATCGTCGAGGCCAGGGGTATCGGTCAGCCGCCGCTCGAAGCCGCCCTGAATGGAAATGGCGTACACGTCCCAATCCTTGAGGTCGTTGCGCCCAGCGCAATAAACCAGTGTTTGCCCATCGGGCGAAATGCCGTGCCAATACGATGGATAGTTCTCGGTGACGAGGATGGGTTTGCCCCCAGTAGCTGGCATTTTGAAGATGCGGGAATTGGCGCCCGTGCCCACCCGCTCGTCGTTGTGACTGATAATCAAGGTGTTGCCATCGAAGCTGAAGCCGTGGTCATTGTTGCAGTTTTTGGCAAAACTCGTATTCACCCTGCTCAGGCGCGGCTTATCAAGTCGCATTTTGTACAACTTGCCCATTCGGTTCAGCAGCAGCGACTTGCCACTGCGAGACCAGTTGGGGGCTTCGAGGTGGTTGCCAAAAGGTGCAACATCAGTGAAAACGACAGTGCGAACCCTTGTCGTAATATCCACTATTTCAACCTCGGAAGTGACGTTTTGGGCAGGCGCCACTTCGACGATAACGGCACAGAGCAAACAAGTAAGATGTATGGTAGCTGTTCTCATTGCGGAGCATCAACTGAATCATAAACCACCACCTTCTCCCAAAGGTGTTTGTAGTTTTCAACAAAAGCGAGGTGGAGCGGGTCAATCTGGTAGGCATCCTGCGCCGCCCGGTCCTTGAGGGTGTTCAGCCAAGATATTGAGTAACTGCCGTCAATCACATCCCTGCTGGTGCCGGCGGGTATGCCGAGGTGCCAGGATTTGATGTGCTTTATTTTGGTGAGGGTTTTCAGGCCCTCCACAAGCTTGTCCCGGTCAGCGGTGCTGGTCGGGTTTTTCAGCCAAAAATAGACTTGGTGTACAAATACGCTTTTCATTGCTTTTGGTTTTGAATCAATGCTGGTCGCACCGGCCAAAGGCAGTGTTGCAGCAGCTACAGCTGTTTTGACGAAATTTCGACGGGATGAGTTTTCCATTTTAGTTGAAAATTTAATTTTTGATGATTTTGTTTGCAGCTTGAAAGCGCCCGCTTTCGTCACTGATTTTTATAAAATAAACGCCAGTCGGCAGATTGCTCAAGTAAACCGTTTGCGCCAGCAAACCACCGTTCACGTTGATGTTTTGCTGCCGCAACAACCTACCCGTGGCATCGAACAATTCCAGCTTCACTGGTGAATTGGTTGGCAAAAGCGCCTGAACGGTCACGCTTTCAGATGCCGGGTTCGGGAAGATTTCCAATGAAACGTCCCCTTTTTTACCCAAATCGAAAACGCCAGTGGCCACGGGCAAACTACCTGCGGCAAAAGCGTAGTCGCCGGGAAGCAATGTATCAATTCGGATAAAACCGTTGCCGTCGCCATTATTCAGCGATATCTTTTTGTAGTACGGGTACTGACCCCAATTCACACCAGGGCGGGGGCGCCAAACTAGGGTCAGGCTATCTTCAGGCATGTTGGTTAGGTCGTTGTCGAGGTCGCCAGGGCTGGAACCTTTGTAAGTCAGCTGTACTCTCGCATTGAAGCCGGGCGGTATAATGCCGCCATAGCGCCAGTAGTGCGAGGTGGAAATCTGTATACCGCTGGGGTCGGGGTCCGCTGGGCCGAGGTAATGGATGAAGCTGACCAAGGCTGAGTCACCCCCTGGCACGGCAAGGGCATTGAGGCTGCCCAAATCGCAGTAACTGAGACTGAAACTACCTGTATTTTTCACTACGGCCCGGTCTTGGAACCTGGCGAGGTTGAGCTTGTGGTTGTCGTTCAGTACCTGCCAAATGGGCTGGAACGGCACACTGACCACGACCTCTGAATACTCACCGCTGGCCATGAACTGGGCGGTGTAGGTCTGCCAATTTTCATCGAAAAAAGTAATCTCCAACGGCACGTTCGTGTGCATGTGTGGTGCGTGGTGGAGTTTTTGTTGCACAAAAATCCGTGCTTCGTAACCATTGCCAGCTGGCGTCAATTGCATGGAATCCAGCTCAAAGAGCGAGTAGCCTGGCGCAAAAATCCAATCTTCGAAAAAAGAGGTCATGTCCACGCCCGTGTTGCTTGTGAGTTGGTCACGGAACAGTTCGGCGTCCACCGATTGGTACTCGTAGACGTCGAGAATGGAGCGCATTCCCTGCTGGAAGAGGGAGTCGCCGAGGTAGCCCCGGAGGTTGTGCATTGCCGATGCGCCCCCATTATAAGTGTGGGTACCGTAGGTATTTTCATAAGGTAATCCGGAAAGCGGCAGGTAGTCGCCGTCATCAATATGAGCGTTTTTGACGACATTTTGCCAATTGTTTTTCACTTGCTGCAAAAATTTGGCTTTGCCGAAGGTGTACTCAAAAAACAGGTGGGCGCTGTACTCGGCATTACCCTCTTTGATCCACATATTGCTGGGGCAACTTAGCGTGGTGACGTTGCCCCACCAGTGGTGGCCAAGCTCATGGGCCATGAGGCGGTTCATGCCGTCCGAGGCTCCCCCGTCGATGCTAAAATCTGGGAAGGCGATGAGGGATGCGTGTTCCATGGCTCCAGCAGTAGTGAGTGCATAACCCACCTGCCCCCAACGGTAGGGGCCGAACCAAGATTCCAACATGCCGACCGCTTGCGGTAGGTACTGGAAGGCGGTCTTCATTTTGGTGGTATCGCCGGGCTGCCCCAAAAGTAGCATCGGGTAAGTTCCGTAAGCTCCCGTGTACTGCTGGTGCACTTCGCCGTAGTTACTGGTGGCGGTGCCTACGAGGTAGGTCGGCAACGGTAGCCCCATTCTGTAACTGCGCAGCACCGTGCCACTTCCAAGGTCAGTCTCGCCGAGAAACTCTCCGATACCGTAGCCTTTGCGGCCACCGTTGGAGATGATGTTCAGGTCGTAGGTGGCCCGCTCCACGAAATTGTCGAAGCAGGGATGCCAGCTCCGCCCGAAATTGTAGGGGTTGGAGGAAAGTCCGATGCCGAGGTTGTAGGCGTAGCCACCCTCGAAGACAAAACCACCGAATCCAGCAGGGTCGGCAGTAGGCTTGCCGTGGTAGAACACTGTCAGCTTAGATGAGTCGCCGATATTCAAAGAGACGGGCAGGTGGACGTTGAGCAGCAGGTTGTCGTAGTCGAAAACGAGTGGTGAGCCATTTTGCATGACAGAATCCACCGTGAGGGCGAGCAAATCGAGCGGCAGGAATCCAAGGCCATCCTGCTTGGCAGTAAAGGTAATTTCGCAGGAGGCGGTGATGGTTTTCCCAACAAAATCCCTCGTGTCGAGCGTCACGTTGTAGTTGAGGATGTCAATGCTGTCGCTGCGTTCATTGCTACCGCAGGTTGCCCGGTCGTTGCCGTAGTCGTTGGGGTCGAGCTTCAGGTGGTAAAAACCACAGCCGTTGTAGTCGGGGCTGTTGATGTCTTGCTGCGCAAAGATGCCCGTGGCGGCAAGGGCAGTGAATAGCATTGAAAAAAGGAGTCGGGTTGTAGTCATGGCCGATTTTGTATTTAGTGGACGGCCAAATTAGGCTAACACCGTGAAGCAGCAAATTCTTTGCGCACCTTTTTTAGAATACCGTTTTGCGCACGACTATTTACGAAGAAAAAACGGGCATGGCCGATGGCAATGCCCGAACTGAAAAAAGAATAAAAGCGCAAATTATTTTGGTAACAGCACCTTGTCAATCACATAGACCATGCCGTTGGAAGCTTTCACCACGCCGAGTACGTTGGCATCGTTGACCATGATTTTGTCGCCTGTCTTGTGGATGGTGATTTTACTGTTGTTGGCCATGCCAAGTGTCATACCGTCAGAGAGCATCATTTCCGTGAGGGACGATGTGGTAACGTGGCCCTTGAGGATATTGGCCAAGTCGGCTTTCTTCTCCGGTTTCAGCAGCCCCTCCACCGTACCAGCAGGCAGGGCATCAAAGGCAGCGTTGGTCGGTGCAAAAACGGTGAACGGGCCGACGTTGGCCAACGAATTCACGAGGTCGGCAGCTTGGAGCGCTGCAACGAGGGTGGTGTGGTCCTTGGAACCGACGGCTACTTTTACCACGTTCGGCTCGGAGTTTTCATCCACAACGCTGGCCTGACCACCCCCCGCTGGTGATGCCGTGGCGACATCGGCGGCAGGCTGGCCAGCACTGTCCGACTGGCAGGCTACCACGCCCAGCATTAAACCTACCACAAGGGCAAAACCAAAAAAGACTTGTTTTTTCATGATTGTATTTTTTTAAAATTCAGAAGTAATAAGATTTTCAGACAATTTTATCCGATATTTTTTGAGCCGTTGATGACTTTCCGCACAATTGGAGGTGACTTTGGTCACACGTAAAAGCGATGCGAAAAAAATCCATTGAACCGCCATCGTTGAAGCCTGTTTAACCTTTTTGTTCCAACTTTGCTTCGCAACATTCAATATCCAACTACCATGCAAACAAGCACCGCACCCCTCGACCTCCTCATCATCGGCGCTGGCCCCACTGGCCTCGCTATCGCCATCGAAGCCGAGAAGGCTGGGCTGAATTACCTCGTCATCGAAAAAGGGGTGCTCGTCAATTCCATCTTCCGCTTCCCGGCCAACATGACCTTTTTTTCCACCTCCCTCAACCTCGAAATCGGTGGCGTGCCATTCATTTCGCACGTGGACAAACCAACCCGCAAGGAAGCGCTGGAATACTATCGCCGCATCCTCGAAAGCTGGAAATTGAAAGTGAAAACCTACGAACCCGTGCTTGGAATGGAGCGCCACAGCGACGGCATTTACGAAGTGAAAACCACGAAAAACAGCTACCCTGCTCGCCACGTCGCCATCGCCACCGGCTTCTACGATGTGCCACGTCTGATGCACGTGCCGGGCGAGGATTTGCCGAAAGTGAAGCATTTTTATGACGAGGCGCACCCCTACGTCGGGCAAAAAGTGCTCGTTGTCGGTGCTGCTAATTCCGCTTGCGATGTGGCGCTGGAAACCTTCATGAAAGGCGCCGAAGTAACGATGTGCATTCGTGAGGGCGGCATTTATGAAAACGTAAAATATTGGATCCGCCCGAATATCGAAAACCGAATCAAGGAGGGCAGCATCAAGGCTTATTTTAATTCATTGGTGAAAGAAATCCGCCCGGATGAGGTGGTGCTGACCACGCCCGACGGCGAGGTGACGCTCGAAAACGACTTCGTGCTGGCCATGACGGGCTATCAGCCGGACTTTATTTTTTTGGAAAAATTGGGCATCGAATTCAAGGAAGACGAACAGCGGACGCCCGTGATGAATGAGGAGACTTTTGAGTCAAATCTGCCGGGGGTCTATTTGGCGGGCGTGGTGCAGGCGGGGATGAACACGAGCAAACTTTTTATCGAAAATACGAGGCATCATGGAAAAGTGATTGTGAAGGAGCTATTAAGCTGAATATATGAAAGTGAGCAGTCGGCATTTGAAGCTAAGTTTTGACCTAAAACGCCTTGGAAGAAAATTCTTTTTGCCAATAAAAAACAGCCCACTGACATACATCAGTGGGCCGTCGAAATCCTGTATGAAATAGTCCCAAAGTTTTCACAGCTCGATAATCTGGAGTTAAAAAAAGAAGGAAAAAAGTTCGAGCGTGTTTTCGTTTTGTCTAAAATGCCAACTCAATTGTCAGCTTTCATAGCTACTAATCATGGATACAAAGTAACGGGCTGAAAAAGGTTCTGGCCAACCAAACTATCCTAAAAGTCAGGTTTCTAAACCAAGAACTTCCTCCTTCACAAGTAAATAATCACTGGCTATTTCATTTGCCAAAGTGTTGGAACGAACTACCTTTGCGCCCTCAAATCCACCACTACAAATTCATAAAAATCAGGCTTTAGGCTTTCGCAAACGAAAAAAAACATTTACTGTGAAAACGAAAAAAATCACCTCTGCCCTCATTTCCGTATTCTACAAAGACAGCCTCGAACCCATCATCCACGAACTGCACAAGCACAACGTCACCATCTATTCCACGGGTGGCACGCAGTCGTTCATCGAAAGTCTCGGTGTACCCGTGAAGACCGTGGAGGGGTTGACCGGTTACCCCTCCATCCTCGATGGGCGGGTGAAAACGCTGCACCCAAACGTGTTCGGTGGCATCTTGGCCATTCGGGAGGAGGCGCACCAGTCGCAGTTGGAGCAGTATAAAATACCGGAAATTGACCTCGTGATTGTGGATTTGTATCCCTTTGAGGAAACCGTGGCCAAGACGCAGGACGAGGCTGAAATCATCGAAAAAATAGATATCGGCGGCATCTCCCTCATTCGGGCAGCAGCCAAAAACTTCGGCGATGTGGCCGTGGTGCCGAGCAAGGAGGAGTACGGGTTTATTTTGGATTGCCTGCAAAAAAAGGACGGCTGCACCGACCTCGAAGACCGTCGGGAACTCGCCCGCCGGGGCTTCAAAGTGTCCAGTCACTACGATACGGCCATTTTCAACTATTTTAACCGAGGCAGCGAGGAGCTGAGTTTTAAGCACAGCATCCACCAGTCAGAAGTGCTGCGCTATGGCGAAAACCCGCACCAGTCGGGCGTTTTTTATGGAAATCTGGAGGAGATGTTCGACGTGCTGAACGGCAAAGCCCTCAGCTACAACAACCTCGTGGACGTGGACGCCGCCGTGCAGCTCATGCGGGAGTTCAAAGACGGCGACCCGACATTTGCCATCCTGAAACATACCAACGCCTGCGGCATTGCTACCCGCTTTACCCTGCTTGACGCTTGGAAAGCTGCACTCGCCTGCGACAACGTGAGTGCCTTCGGCGGCATTTTCGTTTGCAATGGAGTAGTGGATTTGGCAACGGCACAGGAGATTGACCAACTGTTTTACGAAGTGCTGATTGCGCCCGGTTTCGATGCCGATGCACTCGCTCATTTATCGAAGAAAAAGAATCGTATCCTCTTGAAAATCAAGGACTTCCACGTGCAGACCCGCTCCTTCCGCAGCCTGCTAAATGGCGTGGTGGAACAAGACACCGACCTAAAAAGCGAGACCCCCGCCGACTTAAAACAGTCCACAAAAATTGCCCCAACCGATGCTGAAATCGGCGACCTGCTCTTCGCCAGCACCTGCGTCAAGCACCTAAAATCGAACGGCATTGCCCTCGTGAAAGACCGCCAGCTCATCGGCATGGGCTGCGGCCAACCAAACAGGGTGGATGCCCTGCGGCAGGCCATCCACAAGGCCAAGTCATTTGGGTTTGACCTCCAGGGTGCTGCCATGGCCTCCGATGCCTTTTTCCCCTTCCCCGACTGCGTGGAAATCGCCCACGGCGAGGGCATTGACGCCGTCGTCCACCCCGGTGGCTCCATCAAGGACCAGGACAGTGTGGACTACTGCGATGCGAACGGGATGCGGATGGTGATGACGGGGACGAGGCATTTTAGGCATTGATTCTGTCTTTGTTAGCTCAGGTTTATGTAGGGAAATCATTCAACTTCATCAAACATTTTTGAACAAAACTTCACCAAAATCAAAAATGTATCGTTATTTTGTATTGTGACTTAACAAAAAGTGCATGGAGCGTTACCATTTTACACTGAGATTTGATGACGATGAGCATTCGCTCACCGCCTATGAAGGGCTGCCCGCTGGAAAGGTGGGTGATCTGTTAGTGTCGTTGTCTAGTGCACTTAATTTAAAGAAAAGCACATCACTAGTCCTTAGTGAAGTCAGGGGCAATTGTTACGCCTTGCAGTTAACCACTGGTAGTAAAACTATACATGAGAACTTGAAGATCATCCACAAGCAAGTTAGTGAAAACGATTACAGGGGATTTACAGTAGAAGAAAGAAACTATGTTCATACCTTAAAGTCCATCATTGGTGACAGACTTAGTCTTAGCGCCTATGATGAATCTAAAGAATTTAAAGTTCAAGTTCAAAAAATTACGATACCTAAAAATCCAGACTTCTACTTTGAGGCAGCTTCGGTTTATGGTATTATTACTTCTATTGGTGGGGCAACGCTTGAGGGGAAAGCGCATATTGGCATTAATCAAGAGCATTTTAAAATAGAAATTAGCCCTACACAAGAAAAAGTATTACTCAATCATTACAAAAAAAATCGAATAAGGCTAAATATCAAGAAAAAAATAAACTTCGAAAATGACAGGATAGTATCTGCCGAATTGCTTGACTTTGAAATATTGTCAGAGAGGTCTCTGTCAGAATCAGCCGTAATATTTAGGTCTATCCACCAGACGGGGATTTCTCCAGACGTAACTGATAGCGTTATGGCTGTTCAGAGTCTTAGGAATGGTGAAAATAATTGATAAAGTATTAAGCCCTCCAAACCCATCAAAGATTGGAAGCACATTTTTTTAGATACTTCCTTCATCATTGACTTCATTTCAAACCCTCATCAGATACGTAAAAATCAGGACGTACAAAAACGTATTGAACTAGTCCACCAAGTAATGGACATCCTTTCAAACTACGATTTAGAAACTTCTAAGGACAGACGTCAATTCTATGTTTCGTCTGTAACTGTAGCCGAATTGAGAAAACTCGCTGCACCTAATACAGTAAAGGATATAGTTTTGCTGTTTAATTCTGGTGATGTTACGTTCGTAGATTTCACAAAAGACATAGCATTAAGATTGAACCAGAGCTTGGAAAATGCTTTACCAGACGGTCAAAAGCATCAATTTATTTCTTACCTTGAGAAAGAATTAAGAGCAAATAATGTAGCCAACGCAAGGCAATGGGTTTCGGACGACCTCAAAATATCTTCTTCTGCCAAATCCCTCAAAGAATTGGACGCCATACTAACTTGTGATAAAAATACATTTCAGAAAATAGCAGATACTTTAGAACTCCCCTGTATTTCAATGTACAAGGAAGAATTTGCATCTGACCTTTTTGGGGAGATTTCAGTAGTAGTAACCAAGAAAATCAAATCTTGAGTAATAATTAATCACTTCAACACCGCCGCCCCCACCGCGCACTCCAGACACCGTTTCCTATCACAATACACATTCTTCAACTGCAAAAGCGCCTGCGTTTGGTACGCCGAAGGCGGCTCCACGCCCAGCCGCTGCCAGCCGTCGAGGATGGCGTTTCGCTCCGGTGGTAGGGCTTCCAGTAGTTGCAAAGCCTTGTCCTTAAAGGCTTCCTCGGCCCGCATTTTACCGTACAAGAACAGGAACGGCACGATGGTATTGATGGTCAAAAGCCGGATGGCCTCCTTGCCCAGCGACTTGTTCTTCCTCGGTGATTCATTTCCGAAAGTGTAGTGAGTGAGCCAGTAGCCATCGAGTTTTACCTTGAAAAGCGCCTCTATATCCGCCTGTTTTTCCACTTCCAAAATGCGGCTGAACAGGTGCGCCGACTGTGCCGTGAGTCGTGCAAACTCCGCAATCCGAATCGTCGGGAAATTGCCGGGATGCAGCCGCAGGAACCGCCACTGCACCGCCTCGATGGGCGTCAGTTGGTATTTTTTCCGAAGGAAATCATACTCTTTTTTGAGGTCGTTGGGGTAAACATCGGCGCAGTCCTCGGGCAGCAGGCCAGACTGGCCGAAGAGCAGGGCTTCGAGCTGCAGCAGGTTGTCCTTGTGGCGGGCAAGAATGCGCTGTGGCAGCGAGCGGGCCAACATCTCGAAGGGTTCGGCGTTCACTTTCAGCCCAAAATTTCGGGCGAGGAACTGGTAAAACGTTTCCTCCCAGTCGCCGCTGTTGCGCTCCAGCGCCTCTCGGATAGCCGTTGTTTTTTGCTCCAAGCGCTCCACCAACATGCGGTCGAGCCAGAGCGTGCGGGTCATTTGCGGCACGGTGTGGAAGAAATTGTGGCAGGGAATCCAGTGCTCGTTGTGCAGCAGTTTCTGGTAGTTTGCGGCGATGCCGGGCGGCACGAGCCTGCGCATTTCGAGGCAGGGGATTCGAGTTCCATCGGGTCGCAGCACGGGCTGGTCTTCGTCGAGTACCACGTGCAGGATGACGTTGTTGTAGGCAGCATCGGACTGGTGGCCGTGGCGCAGCCATTCGGAGGCGGTGAGGTGCATTTCCACATTACCAGCCCAAGTGGTTTCGCCAATGCGGAGGCGGGCGTTGAGGAAGTCGGGGCCAGCGTGGGTGTTGTGGGTGCCGGGGGCAGTGATTACGAGCGGTTCGCCCTCGGAGGTGCGCAGGTTGGTTTGCTCGAAGCGGCGGGTGCGCCACAGGAAGTGGAGGAGGTCTTCTTTCATAGTAGGTTCAATGAGAGAAGGGTTGAAAAATCGCTCGTTCGGCCTTCTCGGTTTTGTTTTCTCGGATGAAAATAGTAGAAAAATGGAAATGCAAGCATATCGTTCGGAAAATAATTTGGCCTGACACGCGATGAGCCTACCCCCAATTTTTTCTAAAAAACAATTTCTTCACCACCACCGCAAACGCCATCGCCGTCCAGAACGAGAACATGGCGTAGATGAGGCCGGGCTTCACGAGGTCTTCATTGTGAAGCAAAACGCTTCCGATGACGATGGCCAAGCTGACGTTTTCCAGCCCAACTTCGATGCCGATGGTCATGCTGTCCTGCGTGTTTATCCTGAATAGTTTGGAGGCCACGAAGCCAAAAAATAGCC
The DNA here is from genome assembly GCA_041752395.1 of Saprospiraceae bacterium. Taxonomy (GTDB): domain Bacteria; phylum Bacteroidota; class Bacteroidia; order Chitinophagales; family Saprospiraceae; genus UBA6168. The sequence goes on from JBGSWN010000277.1 coordinate 42,375, forward strand.
CAGTGATGTTGATGACCAATAGCACGGGCAGCAGCGTGAACAGCTCCTCCTGACTGATTTCCGTGCCGCCATTTTCTTTGCTGGCAAAAAACTTTATCGCGTAAACCACGGCGAGTAACACGACGGAAACGTATTTTAGAACCCGCTCTGCCATATCAGATGGACGCTCGTACCGCCACCGGAAAAGCATCCCAATCAGGACGGGCAAAATCATGACAAAGAAAATATTGGCGATGGTTTCCAGTACAGGCAATTCCACAATGACGTTATCTTCGAAATAGTACCTATGCGCCCAGTTTGTCAGGATTGGAATGGTGGCTACGGCGATGAAGCTGGCGAGTGTCGTCAGGGCGATAGTTAGGGCTTTATTGCCTGAAAACCAATACGTTATGAGGTTGGATGTGGTTCCGCCTGGGCAGATAAGTAGAATGAAGATGCCGAGTTGGAAAGTGATGGAAAGTCCAAGCAAATTTGCGATTGCGACCCCGATGAACGGGAAGCAAAACATCTTGAAGAGTAACCCACCAATGGTGATTCGGGGGTTCTGAATGATGTATTCAAAGTCCTTGGCGGTCAACGACAGGCCGACGCTCAGCATTATCATGGCTAGGACGGCCTGCAAAAAAGCTTCAACGTTCATTATTCCCAGCAAGGTTAATTGTAATTGTAGGAGGTAAGCCGAATTGTGCAAACAATATCAAACATCTCCTTATTTTCGCCCAAGCCATCTCGCATTGAACAAGCTCCCGTGAGCCGCCAAAGGTAAAAAGGATTTCAAAAGTTGATGAACAAACCATGAGGACGCTGGTCAACAAAATTTTCTCGAAATATCTGGAGTACCGCATGGAGGCAAACCGCCGCTTCATGGCCTCGCCGCACGATACGCAGCAGCGGGTGCTCATGGATTTGGTGAAAACCCACGCCGACACGGAATGGGGCCGGATGCACGGTTTTGCGAAGCTGAAATCGCCCGCCGACTATGCTCGGAAGGTGCCCGTACAGACCTATCTCAGCTTCCAACCTTACATCGAGCGGATGATGCGGGGCGAGGCTGATGTGCTCTGCGAGGGCTTCGTGGAGTGGTTCGCCAAGTCGAGTGGAACGACCGGGGCGGTGAGCAAGTACTTGCCCGTGACGGAGGAAAGCCTGATGGAAAACCATGTAAAAAGCGCCTGGGACACGCTCGCTTTCCTCTATGACAACAACCCCGACTGCAATGTTTTTGCCCACAAATCGCTGGTGATGGGCGGCACTTTTTATCCCGATGAGGGCTACCCCGCCGTCACTATCTGCGATATTTCGGCACTGCTGGTGCGGCAGATGCCGTTGGTCGGGCGACTGTTCTACGTGCCTGACCCTCGGGTTGCCACGCTTCGCAATTGGGAGGAAAAAATCGGGATGATGTCTGAAATGCTGCTCGAAGAGGATATTTCGATGATCGGCGGCGTGCCTACTTGGACGAATATTTTCCTGCAAAACGTGCTGGCCGCCTCCGGCAAAAGCAGCATCTTCGACATCTGGCCGAACCTCGAAACCTACGTGCATGGCGGCGTCAATTTCGAGCCGCACCGCCAGCAGTTCGACCATTATTTTTCTTCGAAAAAATTCTACTACCAGGAAATCTACAACGCCTCGGAGGGCTTCTTTGGCATCCAAAACGACCTACAGGACAATGGCCTGCTGCTCATGCTGGACAGCGGCACGTATTTCGAGTTTATGCCAAAATCGGAGTGGAACACAGAACAGCCCCGAACCATCACGCTTCAGGAGGTGGAACTGGGCGAGGAATACGCCCTCGTCATTACCACCAACGCTGGCCTATGGCGCTACACCCTTGGCGACACGGTGCAGTTTACCTCGCTGAATCCCTTTAAAATCAGGGTCGCTGGCCGAACCAGCCTCTACGTGAACGCCTTCGGGGAGGACGTCATCCTTTCCAACACCGACCAAGCCATCACGCAGACTTGCCTCGAAATGGATGCTCAGGTGAGCGACTACACGATGGCGCCCGTCTATTTTGACCAAGGGAAAAAAGGCGGCCACGAGTGGATCGTGGAGTTTGAAAAACCGCCAGCTTGCTTCGAAACCTTTGCGGAGCGACTCGATAAAAACCTCCAAAAAGTGAACTCGAACTACGAGCAAAAACGCTACAATTCCATGGCGCTCGACCGGCTCCGCCTGCACACCGTGCCTCCCGGCACCTTCAGCAAATGGCTGCGCAGGAAGGGCAAATACGGTGGACAGCACAAAGTCCCCCGCCTCTCCAACAACCGAAAATATTTGGAAGAAATCCTCGAATTCACTGGCATTTACGCTTAAAAAAACTACTCGTGAACACACCCATCAATGATTCCAACGGGCTGATTATTAAAGACTTCGAACTGACTTCCTCCGATGCGGACGCCCCTTCCGAGGAAGCGCTTTTCGAGATGCTTTGCGACCGCATTTCCTACCTCATCGAACACAACATGGAGTACCTGATGAGCCTGCTCTATCGCAATGACGTACTGGAGCATAAAATCCAAGACGCACTTTCACCGATGAACCCGGAGCCTGCCAACGTGGCCTTGGCCAAACTGGTGATGGAAAGACAGCGGCAGCGATTGGAGACGAAAAAACGGTTCGGCAGCCAACGGAGCGAGGAGGTGGACGAGGATTTGCGGTGGTGAGTTTCCAGAAAGCTCAAATTATGCAAAGAAGTCTTTTTCAATGGCACCTCGAAATTCGGGATGACACATGTTGGTTACCGAGGGTTCGCATTCTTCAATATCACTTCCCACCAACTCAACTTTACCTTCCTCTTCCTTTAATCAATTTTAAAAATCACTCATACCGCAGCGCCTCAATCGGATCCAACCCCGCCGCTTTCGATGCCGGATAAATCCCTGAGCCCAGCCCCACCAATGTACAGACGATGACGGCCATGATTATCCAGTTCCAGGGCATGACGAAATGGCCACCCATTGCCGCTGTTACACCAAAGCCAGCTAAAATGCCAAGCAATATACCCACCACGCCGCCCATCTGGCAGATGATGATGGCCTCCGTGAGGAACTGCCAGAGGATGTTCTTTCGGGTAGCGCCCAGCGATTTTGAGATACCGATTTCACGGGTGCGCTCGGTGACGGAGACGAGCATGATGTTCATCAAACCGATGGCAGCGCCGAGCAGCGTCATCAGGCCAATGGCCACGGCAGCGGCACGCAGGTTGGTGGTATTGTCCTTGATGATGGTCACGAGGCTATCGCTCTTGAAGATTTCAAAATCGTTGTCCTGCCGGGCCATGAGCCGCCGTACACTGCGGAACACGCCGATGGCGTATGACTCCGCTTGGTCCATCTGTGTGGCGTCGCCCAGGGTGACCATCACATTGTAGTTCTGGCCATCGGTGGCGTAATAGCGCTTGCCGTCGAGCAGCGGGATGAGCACTACCCTATCCTCGCTCTGGTTCATGGCCGAGCCTTTGGATTTCATCACGCCCACCACCCGGAATTGAAGGTTGCCTACGGCAATGGTCGTGTTCAGCGCCTTCTCTGGTTTGTTGTTGTACAACGATTTTACGAGGTCAGAACCGATGATGGCCTTGTTGCCACCATTCATGATTTCTTGGGTGGTAAACGCCCGTCCATACTGGATTTCATGGCCTTTTCCCTCGATATAATTTTCATCAATGGCCACCACCGACACGATGGGGCTGGTTTTTTCTTCTCCAAATTTGATAGAGGCCCGGCTCGTGCAGTCTGCCGAAACGGACACACGTGCGGGATAATCGAAGCGCTCCTTGAATTCCAGCGCTTCTTTCATCGAAATGGGTTCGCCCCGCTTTTGCCGCCGTCCGCCGTCCGAACCACTAAGCTCCTGGCCTTTTGGGGAAATGGTAAAAGAATTGGCGCCGAGGCCGGAGAAATTGTCGTTGAGGGAATAGACCATGTTGTCAATGGCCGTGAGAATACCCACCAAGGCCATGATGCCGATGGCAATTATCATCAGCGTGAGGAATGCCCGCAGCATGTTGTTGCGCACGGAACGGAAGGCTATCTTGATAATTTCACTGTTCTGCATGGTTGATTTTCGATTGCTAAGCGCCCCGCCCCTGACCCCCAAAGGGGAACCAAATACGATTATGCCTCGCCAAATTTCGAGGAGTGTATGTTTATGGTTCCCCTTTGGGGGTCAGGGGCTAAGTCAACGAGGGCTGAAAATACACCCCCGTTTTTTCCCCGCCTTATTTTGTTAGATAAAAAGCCATTTTTGGCGGACGGTGGGCAACAGGCGGCGGATGTGTCAGGCTTTCAACTGTTACTCCTCGTTCTTGAAAATGGCTATATTTGCCGACCAATGTGTCGAAAAGCCCACAGAATTTTATTCAAATGATTTATAACCTGAGCGAAAATAACTCGATTGCCAACCGTTTCATCGCCGAACTGCGGGACGTGAAAGTACAAAACGACCGGATGCGCTTTCGGCGAAACCTGGAGCGGTTGGGCGAGGTAATGGCCTACGAAATCAGCCAGAAACTCAATTACCAACCCAAGCAAGTGGAAACACCGCTGGGCGTGGCCAAAGTCAACCTGCACAGCGACCGCATCGTGCTGGCCAACATCCTGCGGGCGGGAATGCCCATGCACCAAGGCCTGCTCAACTGGTTCGACGATGCCGAAAACGCTTTCGTCTCTGCTTACCGCCGCCACCACAAGGATGGTACTTTCGAGATTGCCTTGGAGTACGTCTCCTGTCCCGACCTCAATGACTGCGTGCTTATCCTTTCCGACCCGATGCTGGCCACTGGCGCCTCCGTCGAAATAGCCGTGGAAGCACTCAAGCGTTTTGGCGAGCCGAAACAAATTCACGTGGCCACGGCCATCGCCTCCCGTCAAGGACTGGAACACCTGCGCCGCACAATGCCCAAAGCCACCGTTTGGGCTGGGGCAATTGATGATGAACTTACAGCGAAGTCGTACATTGTGCCCGGTTTGGGCGATGCTGGGGATTTGGCCTATGGGCCGAAGGTGCAAGCTTAGGGAATTTATGAATGACGATTTACGATTTACGATTGGGGGGTGCAGTGAGTTTGTGTAGAAAAATTATCGTTTTGGTAACATTTCCAAGGCCTTTAAGCCTCAACAGAAAGCAACCCTTGACCGTTTATAAATTACCTAACACAAAAAAAATTAAGTCTATGAAAAAAATACTGCTTTTCAGTTTGCTGGCGCTGGTTTTCACCGTCGCCTTCACAAATGATGCCTACGCCCAGAAAAAGGGCAAGAAAAAATCCTCCAAAACGGACGAGTACTTCGATGACAGTGGCTTTGCCAATAAACTCTGGTATGGCGGCAATTTCACCTTTGGCTTGGCTAGCGACCAGTTTCAAAGCCAATTCGCCATCGGTTTGACGCCAATGGTTGGGTACAAACTGTTGGGTGACTACCTCTCAACGGGCCCAAGGGCTGGGTTTGTTTACAACAATTTTCGGGTGAAATACGGCAACAATGTTTACAAATCAAACTTGGTTTCGTACACGCTAGGCTGGTTTCTTAGGGCAAAACCATTCCCTAATACGCTGCCCAACATTTTCGCCCATGGCGAGTACGAATACGAAAACACGGGCATACCTTATATTACTAACGCTGGCGACACCAAAATCGAACGTTACAATTTCAGCAACACCTATGTTGGTATTGGATACAACAGTGGTGGATTATTGGGCTATGAAATAATGGGGCTCTACAACCTAAGTTTGCCAAGCAACAGTGCTGCATCGCCCATCACCCTTCGCTTTGGCCTGACCTACAAGTTCTGATTTTTTTCAAGCTTGATAAAAATCAAATAGCCGCCCCCCAAACCGGGAGCGGCTATTTTTGTTACAGGTGCTTACCTTTGCCACCCAATTTTGAGGTTGATAAAGGTTTGTATAGTTGATAAGGGTTTATTAAAACATGACAACGTCCCAACATCAACCTTTTATAAACCCTCATCAACGCTTATCAACAAAATAAAATGAGTCACTCTTTTCATACCCTTTCGGTAAAACAAATCACCCGTGAAACCGCTGATGCCGTCACGCTCACTTTCAGCGTGCCGACCGAACTCACCGAGCAGTTCCAGTTCACCCAAGGCCAGTACCTCACGCTCCGCTTCATGCTCAATGGCAAAGAGGAGCGCCGCAGCTACTCCATGTGCAGCAGCCCCCTCGAAAGCGGCCTTAGCGTCACCGTGAAAAGGGTGAAAGGCGGCAAAGTCTCCAACCATGTTTTTGATAAAATAAAGGTTGGCGACGTGGTGGATGTCATGACGCCCGACGGCCGTTTCTACACCGAACTTCACGACGAAAACAAGAAGAATTACTACCTCGTCGGCGCTGGCAGCGGCATCACGCCGCTCATGTCCATCCTGAAAACCATTCTGGAAAAAGAGCCGATGAGCTTCGTCCACCTGCTCTACGGCAGCCGCTCCGAGGACGAAATCATTTTCAAAAATCAGCTCGATGGACTCACCCGCCGCTACGAAGGGCAACTGATGGTGGAGCATGTACTCAGCCAACCGAAGCTGGAAAAAGCCAAGGGCCTCGGTGGCCTTTTCTCCAAAGGAAAACCCACTTGGGAGGGCAAGACTGGCCGCATTGACGCCAAGATTTTTCAGAAATTCCAAGAAGAAAACCCGCCTCGCCACAAGCAGTCCGAGTACTTTCTCTGCGGCCCCGGCAGCATGATTGACGCTGTTGAAAAGACTTTGCTCGACAAGGGCGTTGATAAGAAAAACATCCACCACGAGTATTTCACCGCCCCCCCCAGCGCAGATGCTTCAGGTGCTACTTCCACTGGCGAAGTAGTCGTTGGCGCAAAACTGACAGCCTATTTGGATGGTAAAAAACTGGAGACCACCGTCGGAAAAGGCAAACACCTGCTCTTCGCCGTCATTGACGCTGGGGGCGATGCGCCCTACTCCTGCACCAGTGGCGCTTGCGCTACCTGCATGGCCAAAGTCACCAAAGGAACCGTAAAAATGGACGCCTGCTACGCCCTCGATGAGGGTGAAATCAAGCAGGGTTACATCCTTACCTGCCAAGCTGTGCCGACTTCGGAGGAAGTGGAGATTACGTTTGAGGTCTAGTTGATTTACGATTTACGAATGACGATTTACGAATGACGATTTACGATTGAGTCCCCGAGTTAACCATGACTCCAATCGTAAATCGTCATTCGTCATTCGTAAATCACCCATGCCACTCCCGCCGCACTTTATAAGGCCGCTTCTGCTGCGATTCGTAGTAGGTCCGCATTTGAATTTCCACCACAATCCCAATCGTAATCAACTGAATGCCGGCCAGCACCAGCATTAGGCCAAGAATAAGTAGCGGTTTGCCCCAGATGTCGTGACCCATCAGTTTGAGTACGCCCAGGTATAGGTTTATGGCAACGCCGATGGAGAAAATGCCGACGCCCACATTGCCGAAGAGGTGCATCGGACGCTGCAGGTATTTTTTCATAAAAAGCATGAGCAGCAGGTCGCTGATGACCTTGAAAGTGCGGCCCAAACCGTACTTGGATTTGCCGAATTGGCGGGCGTGATGCTTCACGTCCAGCTGCGTGATGCGGGCACCTTCCAGCCGGGCCAGCACGGGAATAAAACGGTGAAGTTCGCCGTAGAGGCCGAGGTCTTTGGCGATGTCCTTGCGGAAAACCTTAAGGGCGCAGCCGTAGTCTTTCAGGTGCACATCTGTAGAGGTGCGGATGATCCAATTGGCGATGAGGCTAGGTATTTTGCGGAGCACCATGCCATCCTTGCGGTTCGCACGGATGCCGGCTACCATGTCCCAGTCGCCTTCTTCGGCCATTTTCAGCATGGCGGGCAGGTCGGAGGGGTCATTTTGTAAGTCGCCGTCCATAGTGGCAATGAAGTCCCCGTCGGCATGGTCAATACCCGCCATGAGCGCCATGCTCTGGCCATAGTTTTTCCGAAACTCAATAAAGCGAAGGCGATCGTACTTGATTTTTTTCAGCTCCGCAAGGGTGCCGTCCCGTGAGCCATCGTCCACGTAGATGATTTCATGGTCAATGCCTTGCAACGCCGCCACGAGCTGGTCGAACAGCGGGCGGATGTTTTCTTCTTCGTTATAAACCGTGATGACGACGGATAATCTCATTTTGTTAGCGGGTGAGAGGAGTGAGCGGGTGAGAGAAGAGAGCGAGTAATCGGGTGAGGGAGTGATCGGGTGAGCAGGGTATTGCAAAACACCCCTGCTCACTCCCTCACCCGATCACTTCTCTCACTCGCTAGCTTCTCTCACTCGCTCACTTCTCTTTTATTTTCACCACATCCAAGTCTCCGCACTGCCACAGGGTTTTTATGGTGGCAATTTTGTCGTACTTGGTTTTGTAGTAGTAAATATTCATGATGTAGCGGGCTTCGAGGTCAAAATCTTCTTTTTTGCTGCGCAAAATCTGGCCAGTTTCTCGGGTAAAATAGTAACCTGTGGTCGGTTCTTGACCAAGGCTTTCCTTATAAATGTACAGGGGTCGGCCTTCGAGTTTTTTCACGGCCTCCAGCGTGGTTTGGCGCACTTGGTTGTTGCAGTCAATCTCCAACCGGGTCGGCAGGATGAACCAGTTGAAAGCCATGCGGGCTACGAGCAAAACTGCCACAAAACTCAGCATCCGCTGGGCTTCCCAGCGTCGGTAGGCCCAGAGCAGCAAGCCCGTTGCGGTAGCCAAAAAACCTACTTTTAGGTGTAAAAATGGGACGCCCTGGACGGCTGGCCACAGCAAAGGTGCAAAACTTGCGGCGAGCAGCACCCAGCAAAGCCCCTGAAAAATCCCTTCCACCCAGCGCACGGTCGGCGAGCCGACTTCTTTGTTTTTGAAATGGAGGTAAAAAAATACGGTGAACGCCAGTGGCACGTGCATCAGCAGGTAGCGGGGATACACTTCCACGGAGGCCCAGTAGGGTAAAATTGTGGTGATGAAAACCAGCCCGTTCCAAGCAATGAAGCGGTGCTGACGAAGGAGCTGGAGCGCATTTTTGCGAAGCAGATAAACCACCAACAGCGTCCACGGCAAGAAGTGGTACCACATTTCGAAGGGGAAAGTGAGGCCGTGGAGCATCGTTTTTCCGATACCGTACTCGACGAAGGTGCGCTTGGCGGATTCGTTGAACAGCGTGCTGAAGACAGTTGATAAGCCATTTTGCTGGGCGTAAAGCATGTAGTAGCTGCCTACCACCACTCCGAAAACGGCCATACCGCCAAGGTGAGCCAAGCTGAAAAGTGGCCGCCATTTTTTCACCCAAAAAAAATACGCCAGGAGGGCAATGCCGAGAAACACCATGGCGGGCAGTCCTTTCAACATAAAACCGATGGCCGTTAACAGGTAAGTGCCAGCGAAGAGCCGCCCGTACTTTTCCCGTTCGCCCTGCGTGTAAATGACCATGAACATCGTGTACATCACCCAGGAAAAGCAGGTATCTATCAGCCCGAGCATGGAGTCCCAGAATAGGATGCGGCCGCAGGTGATGAGGGCGAGGAAATTGAGAATTGATAATTGATAATTGATAATTGGGGTGCTGGCCGTCATTGGTTGTGTGTGCTTTTTCACAAAAAACCAGACGGTGGTGGCGTAGGTCAGCAGGAAAAACACTGTAGGGAGGCGGGCGATTAGCTCGTCGGTGCGGCCTGTGAGGTTGAAAATGGCGAGCAGTATCCAGTTGTAAAGCGGCGGCTTATTGTAGTAAAAATCGCCGAACATGGTGGGGGTGATATAGTTGCCGGAGATGCGCATTTCCATGGCTACCAATGCCCGAATTGCCTCGTCGCCGGTGAAAGCCAGCAGGCCGAGGTGGGTGAGCAGCGCAGGCAACAGCAACAGCCCAATTACCAGTAGCAGCAGGCGTTGGGGACTGGTGAACATGCGGCGTAGTTGAATCAAAAGGCGAACATTTTGTGGGGCAAAGGTATTTATCCTTTCTGGTTTTGAGTAGCGAGTCTTGAGCTGCGAGCTGTGAGCAGCGTCGGAACAACTCGCAACTCACAGCTCATGGCTCGAAACTCAAGAGGAATCGCTACATTTGCCGGGCACACCATTCAACTACATGAAAGAAAAAGGCACAGGGTCTCAACCAAGTTTTTTTAGGGCAAAATGGCAGGGCTTCAAGTCGCTGATGTATCCCGTTTTACGCCCAGTAATTAAGCGTTACCGCCGTTTGGAGGAAAAATCACCACGGCTAGCAAAGGCTATTTATTGGCTAGGGTCGCTTTTTGCACTGGGTTTCGGCAGCATATTCCTGTTCATTTTTGCCATTCTGATTGGCGTCTTTGGCCACGTGGCAAGCAAGTCCGACCTGCACAACCTCAACCAGAGTGTCGCCAGCGAAGTTTACACTGCCGACAGTGTGCTTTTGGGAAAATATTTCATCGAAAACCGTCTGCCCACCGACCTTGACAGCATGTCGCAAGACCTCATCAATGCGCTGGTGGCTACGGAAGATTCCCGTTTTTTTGAGCATGGCGGCGTTGATATTCGGGCCACTTTTCGGGTGTTGTTCCGCAGTATTTTGCAGGGCGATGAGTCAAGTGGCGGCGGCAGCACCATCAGCCAGCAGTTGGCGAAGAACCTCTATCCTCGGAAAAAACTCGGTAAGCTGACCATGCCAGTGGCCAAGCTCAAGGAGATAATTGTGGCCCGCCGATTGGAAAGCGTTTACAATAAAAATCAAATCCTCGCCCTCTATCTCAACACAGTGCCATTTGGGGAGAATATTTTTGGGATAAAAATCGCTTGCGAACGCTTTTTCAGCAAGACGCCAAACGAATTGAAAACGGAAGAAGCCGCCACATTGGTGGGCATGTTGAAGGCCAACACGGCCTACAATCCCGTACGAAACCCCAAGGCTTCCAAGGAGCGCCGAAACGTGGTTTTTGGGCAAATGGTCAAGGAGAAATTTTTGGAACAGACCAAAGCCGACTCGCTTTCGAAATTGCCCGTCGTCACCAAATACCATATCGAAGACCACAACGACGGCCAAGCCACCTACTTCCGGGAGACGCTCCGCATTCAGTTGGAGGAACAACTTCGCAACTACCACCACCCCGATGGCAGACCCTACAATATCTACACGGACGGCCTTAAAATCTACACGACCCTTAACTCCAAATTGCAAGCCCACGCAGAAGAAGCAGTACAGTTTCAGATGAAGGCACTGCAAAAGAGCTTTATCAGCCATTTTAAAGGCTATGCTGGGGCAGTGGCTTACGGTAGCGAAGACTTGCTGCAGCAGCAAAAAAAGCTCACCGAACGGTACAAATTGCTGAAAGAACGGGGCTTGACTGAGGTCCAAATTGACTCCAATTTCCTGACGCCAACCCAGATGACCATTTTCAGTTGGGCGACGGAAACGCAGGACCAGGACACGCTCCTATCGCCGCTCGACTCCCTGAAATACTACCTCTCCATGCTCAACACGGGCGTGCTGGCCGCTGACCCGCATACGGGGCAGGTCTTGGCTTGGGTAGGTGGCATCAATTATAAACATTTCAAGTTCGACCACGTGAACGCCCTGCGGCAAGTGGGCTCTACCTTCAAGCCCGTTGTTTATGCCAAAGCCATCGAGGCGGGCGTGTCGCCGTGCACACGGCTTTCGAATGATTTCCGAACCTACGCAGAATACGACAACTGGGCGCCTCGCAATGCCGATGGCAAATATGGCGGCAGCTACTCCATGATGGGCGGCATGCGCAATTCTGTGAACACCGCCGCCGTGCAGCTCATCCTGCACGACAGCGTGGGCATTGATTCAGTCGTTGCGCTAGCAAAACGAATGGGTATTACTTCAAAAATAGCGCACGAGCCGGGCATTGCACTCGGCGCCGTGGACGCCACGCTGTTCGAAATGGTACGGCTGTTTTCCGTCTTCGACAACGAAGGGGTGCTACCAACGCTGAGCATGGTAAACCGGGTCGAAACGATGGACGGGCAGCCCATCGTCGAATTCAACACACCTGACCCCAAGTCCTTTCCACGGGTGTTGCAGGAGGAACATGCCCAGATGGTACGCCACCTGCTTCAAGGCGTGGTGGATGGCGGCACAGGCGGACGCCTCCGCTGGCTCGCCAATTCCGATTTCCGCTTCCTTCATGCCGCTGGCAAAACGGGCACCACGGACAACAATTCCGATGGTTGGTTCATGTGCTTCACGCCGAGCGTAGTTGTAGGTGCGTGGGTGGGCGCCGAGCAGCCACTGGTGCGCTGGCGCTCAACGAGGATCGGGCAGGGCGGCGCCACGGCGTTGCCCATTGTCGGGCGTTTTTTGAAAAATGCCTACAATGACCCAGCCTTCAAGGAATGGACGAAGCAATCCTTCCCGCCCCTAAAAGGCAAAGCTGCCACGGCCTTCAATTGCGCTGATAGAATAGTGCCAACTGACTGGATTATAGACTCCATCAATTATTGGCTGAACGTTCCCGCCGACTCCATTTCCGAGGACATCCGCCAGCTAAACCTCGAACGCCTACGGGCCAAGCTTCCGCCGAGGGACACCACGGATACGGATGACGAGCCGTTGGAAGGCGAAGCACCTACCGATGAAACATTGACGAGAAAAGGCGGCAACCTACCCGCCACCAAAAACGAGGAATCGCTGCGTATTGAGAAGGAAAACGATAAAATGCTCAAAAAACGGGAGCGAAAGAAAAGCGAAAGGAATTTATTGATGGGATTCTGGGGAAGGATAAGGGGAAGGGGAATTGAAAAGACTAGCTTCCAATTTTAGGTAAAAAGCTCGATTTAAACTTTTTGTTGAAAACTTCTGCTAGGGCTCAACCCTATTGCCTGTCGGTTTTGTTCTACCTTCGTAAAAAGCAATGATTGTTGAATTGTTATATTGTTGGAGGTTGCTGGAACCCCAATAATATAACAATTCAACAATTCCAACAATCCAATCATGCCCAACTTCTGCCACCTCCACTGCCACTCGCAATACTCCCTCCTCGACGGCGCTTCCGACATCGGAAAGATGATGGACAAAGCCGTGAGGGATGGCCAAAAAGCCGTAGCACTGACCGACCACGGCAATATGTTCGGGGCATTCGAATTCGTGAACGCTGCCAACAAACGGGGGCTGAAGCCCATCGTCGGCTGTGAGTTCTACCTCGTTGCCGACAGGCACAAAAAGCAGTTTTTGCGCAGCAGAAACGAGGAAGACGTGCGCCACCACCAGTTGTTGTTGGCAAAAAACCGAACGGGTTACGAGAACCTTTCGAAGCTCTGCTCGCTCGGTTTCATCGAGGGGCAGTACGGCAAATATCCCCGCATTGACAAGGAGTTGCTGGCGCAATACAGTGAGGGGCTCATCGCCACAAGCTGCTGCATCGGCGCAGAAATTCCACAGACCATCCTTCGCCACGGTGCCGAACGGGCTGAGGAAAAACTCAAATGGTGGCTCGACCTTTTCGGCTCGGAAGATTACTACATCGAGTTGCAACGCCACCGGGGATTGGACAATATTGACGGCCTCGGCATCAGCCAGGAGGACGTAAACCAGACTTTGTTGGGCTTCGCAAAAAAGTACAACCTCAAGGTCATTTGCACCAACGACAGCCACTACATTGAGGAAGAGGACTCCATGCCGCACGACATCCTGCTC
>JBGSWN010000278.1:0-25921 GCA_041752395.1 Saprospiraceae bacterium
AATGAACTGATGCTGGAAAGAATTTTTTGCGTGTTTGGGAAAGCAGCAGACCCGCTAAAAAATCATCCCGCTATTGTACATATCAGGAACTTCGGCGTCAAGGCAGCTGCTTAGGCGCTTAAAGACTCACAGACTATTGACATTATTACACGCTCTTTAATGAAAACACGCACACGCTCTTTTTTTGATTTTTTGATTGTCAACTTTTAAAACACGTTTTATGAACCCACGTACTCCCTTGGTGGCCAGGCAGTTGGACTGCTCGGCCATGCTGAAATTGTTTGCGATGATTGGCATCAAACCGTGCCCGCCCTGAAGCTTATCTGTCAGCTAAATATTATATGCTGGCGCAGTAGATATGCCTTGGTGTAGTGCCTTGGCGAGGGCGGTCGCTGAAAAGCCTTGAATAGAGTAGGCATTTGTCAATTTTTTAAAACATTTATCAGTATGAAAAATCTTTTTTCCAACTCAATCAAAACTTTCAACCTGAAAGTGCACTCATTAGTAATTGTATTATTAAGCATGTGCTTTGGTGCTATGGCCCAAGACAGTACAACAGATGCTTTGCGCAACAACTTTGCAAAAGCATTGGTCACTTCTATGGGACAGCCAGGTGTGAAAGATTTCCTAAAAACGCAGATTCAGCGCAATCTGGATGGAGAGGATGGTATTCTATATGCCAATGTTGCAAATCTTCCAGTTGGAAGTCGGACCTTCGCCCAAGTATTACAATCAAATGCAACTGGAAGTGCCGCAAGCGCAAATTACTTTGCTGTTACAGTTATCCAAGCCGATCCTTTGCTTACGATAAGCATGCCTGACCTCGATGCCGGAAATGTAAGCACATGGCAAACTGCAAGTCTCACACCAGGGGTTGCTGTAGAGCCTGCCTCTTTTGACGACAGGACTACTACGACAGTAGGCGGGTATGATTCACGTGGCAATGCCATTAGCTATTCAGTAGCAAACGATCCTACTCAAATTACTTTGGTAGTGAGGAAAAGCGAGCGGATTATTGGAGTTACCAAGGCCACTGGAACATTAATTGATGGTGGTCAAAAGCCGAGCGATTTCCCAAGTGAGTTTACGCTCGTCCACTCAACCACAACTACCGATTTCTACAAAAAGAACTATGTAGAACCTCGTTCAGGTGATGGTGGCGATGGGGGCGGTGAGAAAAATGTCTGTCAACGTGACCAGAAGACCACTAAAGACGAGATTTATAAACTGAGGTTTAACTCCAAGGACGATGCACAATATGCCGAATCATGGATTAAAGGTGACCTTGAGATGGAGATAGGGGTACTGTTGGCAATGAACGGTGTAAATTCGTCAGAATTTTCATCCCTATACAAATACTTTTCGATGAAGCGCAAGGATGCCAGGGATGGCAAATGGAAATTTGTGGAACAAGAGATTTTGCATTGGACTCAGGAGACGCATGGCGATATAATGAAGTACATTATTATGGAATCTGACGAAAATGGAATATCACTTGAACTTACTTTTTCCTTCGGGGTTAAATTTAAAGTTCCGGGCGTCGGTGATGTGGAATTGACACTCGGGGGTACACTCAAATTTGACCCTAAAGACGACTATTGTGGTGAATCCTTCGTAGAATATTGCGACACAGCAAACACGCCAGGCTTTATGTACAATACAGGACGTGTTAAGTTCCATGTCCGCCATCGGGATTAAAGAATCAACAACAATTAGTAGCGGGCCTAATTGCCCGCTACTATATTTTATCATCAATTAAATACTTTACTGACATGAAATTAAGAAGAACAACCGCATTTTTTTTCATCCCATTGCTTATGACGTTAAGCTTAACTGTCCGTTCACAAGACAATGGACTAAAAAATTCCCTTTCTGTAGACATCAACCGGTCATTCTTCACAACCGGCGACTTGAGTGGCTGGGGACTGGGTTTTGGCTACGACCATGTTGTGTCAAAACGGTTTGATTTAGGTGGTGCGGCAAACGTTTCATTTGCATCTTCCAATCGAATCAATAGGGCTTCTGGCACGGGTGCAAAGTACCCAATCATCATGGAAGGGGTCGAAAATGCCTTCCCCGACTTCTTGTCCAAGGATGAAGACTATATTAAAAAGGGCATTGCATCCTATCCTGGCAGCTCCGAGCGGTTATTGTATTTAACGGCTGATGTCATTGGCAAGTACAGGCTTATCAATAAAGAACGGCATATTGCAAAAATTGGACTTGGAGGCAGTTTCGCATATGCCGAAGAGTCCTCCACCACCCTTGATTTTGAGGGCATATTCGATGGAAGGCCCTTTTTTGAAGAAAACACCCCTATTCGTCTAGTTGTGCCAGCTTACGCACGTTGGATTGACTTAGGCTTGGTAGTTAATCTTGAATACCAGTATAAACTCTCGGATAGGACTTCTATCGGATTGAGAGGCACATGGCATTTAATGACTAATGGATATTGGGTATATAGTGCGGGCCTTAATTTTGGTGTAAACTTCTAACCCTATAGCGCTCCTCTAAATACGCTCTGACAGGTAGTTGATAAAGTAATACGATAAAAAAGACCCTGCACAACTCTCGCTGGCAAGGCCCGTGTCAACTTTTAAAACGTTACAAAGATACGTTCAATAAGTTGGCATTCCAATAGCAAAAAAAAAATATTTCTGAAAAATAAAGCCGAGAATATAAATCGGCCAATCTGTCAACTTTTTAAAACACAACCCATCATGAAAGTTTCAATGCTGATGCCATCGGTATATCCGGTGCTGCTGGTGCTTTTTTCCAGCATATTCTCTACTTCATTCCAAACATCCAATACGCCATCGGGTAAAGAAGGCTGTACGATTAGCGTTCAAAAGGCCGTCCGCTTTGGGTTCAAACGAAAACAGGTGGATGGCAGGGCCTTCCCCAAGGAAGCCGATATTGATAATACTTCTATATTGGATGAAATGGCACCTGGAAACCTGGAAGTCTGCGTGGATGCGACTGGCAACTGCAACTGGCTGTTCGTAGCGAAAGCGAGGGGGCAGGAAGACCTCGCTATTGAAGTGGCTGGCATGGAAGACGTAGTGAGCACCATGCTCATGCCCAAGGGGAGAAACTCGCCTGACATCGCTGGATTCCTCCTTGCTGCCAAAGAAAAAGGTGCCATTATCGAGGAACTGGGCAACGGCACTGTCAGTGTCACTATGAAGAACGACGCCATCAATCGCACCACCATTAGTTTGGTGGATACCCGTGCGGGCAACCTCCTCGGCAGCAGCGTTTACCGAGTAGGCGATGGTGCACTCTTGGCAAAATTGGTCTGCATGGGCAAACCAGGCAACGCTTTAAGCATGAGCATGTTTGTTTTTGAACATAAAATGGGTGAACACACTGGCTGGGTCACAGAGATTATTTGTGAAATTGGCAGATAAGATTGTTTCTCCAGTCAGTATATGATGACAATATCCTCCTATTACGAATCATAGGGTATAGGTCAGTGCAACAGGCTTTCCTTGGTGTATTCACCTGTTCCGACAACAATAATTAGTCATGAAAAACAGCACATTCATTCGGATATGGGTGGCAATGATTTTCTGTATTTCGTTGGCCTCCATAACGCACGCTAGTGGCGAGCCTTTGTCTATTTCCCCTATTACAGACAGCCTTTCCTTTGACCGCATTTATGTGGATTTTGGCTTTGAAATTAACCAAATACAGTTGCAATTGGACAAAAACCGTCAAAAAATAGCTGTCCAGTTGGACGGTGTTGAACATGAAATATCCAACACCGCCGGGCTTAAAAACCGGAGATATAGAGCCGCCTTGGAAAAAAAGATTAGCCTGCTTGAAAAGCAAAAAAAACTGGACGTTTCATTTCAAGCATTGGTCTTAAAAGTCCGATATCGGAAGGGCATTGACTTGATTAAACTGATGTATGAAAAGATATTGGGGCTTGACCATCATTTCACTGGGATGCAGACCTTTCAGAATATTTCCATGCTTTCCAACCCTAATTCATATCCAGAGTTTAAAGATGCTCAGGAATTAATGGAAAAGAATGCCAACAAGAAATTCAACATGAAATTGCCATCCATTTTAGGTACAAATCCGTTCATTTCAGGTGCATTTACGATTGTGAGCACACTTTTAAGTGAACGAAGTCAAAAATCCAAGGAAACCGATATTGAGAATATATCCTGTATTTTAGATTTTACCGTGCGCATGAATGCCGACCTGAGCGTGGTCAGCCATGAAACGGAGTTCTTAAAACAGGCGAACCAGACCATGAAGGCAGAATGTGAGCGGCTTTTTGAAGAATATACCAAAGCCGTAAGCTACCATGTTCCCCTCGATAAATGCCGTGGCAATGATGATTGGGAAACCTTGCTGGATATGCTGGATAAAAAACTTCAGGAAATGGAACAGCAGCAAATGAGCAACCCAAATGGCGGTACCAGCAAAGACCAAATTAATTTGGAATTTGCCACACAACGGGTTTCTGATTTTATCACGAAATATAGCTCTTTCGTCACTCAGGGTACACAGTATTACCAGAAGTTTGACAATATCATCTCCAATTATGAAAACGAAAAAAGCTGTTCAGACAAATTGCCTCGTCAATATTCTGAATTGAAGTTTGATATCAAAAGCACCATTGAAAAATTCAACAACACCTATAACCTACCTGAAATACAAGGCTCTAGGCTAAAGGATTTGTTGTATGGCATGAATGGGTAAAACAACATCAATCAGTCACTTTTAAAATCCAAAATTATGAAAATCAAACACTTTACTTTTGCAGTTGTACTTTTAGCTGTAGCAACGGCTTTCTTGGCGTTTTATGTTCCTGGTTCAAAGGTGAGTGCTACCACCACTTGGGGACGAATTGGTGTCAACAATTCTTGCGGGCCGGGCACTTTGGTTTGCAATGCAAGTGGCAGTCCAATAAAAGACGGAAACAAAGATGTTTTTAATAGCAAAATGTACATCAACAAGCGGGGGCAATTGGTGATGGAGTTTGATAAAGATTTTGTACCTGATTCTCTCCGAATCCTGCAATTTGAGGAGGGAGTATATAAAATAGACCAAGAATGTCGCATTAATGAACGAAGCCTTTTGGGAAATATGGGCGTAACCGATTCGGTCATTATCATAAATATAGGGAATTATCCGGTCAAGAAAGGATGGGGCAAATATATCGTGACATTTGGCGAAAATATCGAGAAAGCTAAAGAAAACAATGAGGGTAGTTCAGATTAATTGAATCTATGGTACAAATTTAAAAAAAATGATACTTCATGAAAAAAATATTGTTCCTATCACTGATGCAGCTTTTTCTGATACCCATATCACTGTGGGGGGGCAATGATATGGACAGCCTGTCCATATCTGAATTAATATTGGAATTTGAATCATCGGAAAAAGCAATACAAAGCGTGTACCTTGAGAATACGGAGCGTTGTCAAAAGAAGCTGTTCGCTGTAGAGCAACAGCTTCGCTCCATTTCTTTGGAAAATGACCTCAAGGAAGCCGTTACATTGCTTATTTCCAAGGGCCAGCTTCAATCGGAACTGGCGATATTGGAAAATGATGGCCAACTGAAGTTGGCAAAATTGCGATACCGGAAAGGGATTGAGCTGACAAGGCTGTTATATGAAAAGATACTTGGCCTTGACCACCACTTTTCTGCTATGCAGACTACGCACGAGATTATAAAGCTGTCAAGCCCGCAAAACTATCCTGAGTTCCAGCGATTCATTGATTTATTGACCGCCAAAATGAAAAAGCAAACTGGCGTTAAAATGCCAGCCTTATTGCAAGAAAACCCCATAGCTGCCTCCTCATTTGCATTAATAGGTACCATGTTCAGTGAAGGTGACAGCAAGACAAAGGAAAAAGACTTGGAAACCATAGCCTGCGTACTTGATTTTACACTCAGGATGAACAACGACCTCAACCTAATTTATTATGAAACCGATTATTTAAAAGAAAGCAATAAAAGCCTTAAAGAAGAGTGCGCAGAATTATTCAATGAATATACAAAGGTGATAGGGTATCATGTCCCGCTCGACAAATGCCGTGAACAGGATGACTGGGAAACCCTTTTTGGCAAATTGGACGATTATATGGTCGAAATGCAAAAATTATATGCAGGAACGCCAGAAGAAGCAGAGCGGGCATACAAAAAACATGCAAGCCTTGAATTTCCAGTAAATCTGCTTACAGAATTCATCAATAAATACAACAACTTCATCGGGCAAGGCGAACAATATTATCATAAGTTTGAGGTAATCCTAGGCAATTACCAGAACGAGGCTATTTGCGCCAAAGATTTGCCCGAAAAATTCCAATCGTTAAAAACTGAAATGAAGGTGTCCATTGTAAAGTTCGACGAAGCTTATAATATAGCAGAACTAAAAGGCTCAAAGCTAAAGGACTTGCTATATGGATGGGACGAATAGCCCCCTCACTCCACCAACTTCCCCTCCAAAACCTTCCGCTGCAGCAGTTCCGACTCGCCGCCATATTCCATCGCCTTCTGCCAGAGCAGCAGGGCATCGTTGGCCTTGCCGAGCTGGTATTGCACATCGCCCATACGCTCAAGGGTGGCAGGGTCTTTAGCGTTCATTTTAATGGCTTCGCCGAGTGAGTTTTCGGCTTGCGAATACTTCTTCAGCTGATAGTAAGATTCCCCGGTTTCCCGCAGCACATTGAAGCGCAGTGGCGGGTTCTTGGCGGACATGATGAGCGCCTGTTGGAAGGCCGTCAGGGCATCGTTGGGCTTGTGCAGGCCATTGTAGCCAAGGCCGTTGAAATAGTGCGCCGTGGCTTGATTTGGGAAGAGGTTGAGGGCATCTTCCGAGGTCTTCACAAGGTTTTGGTAGTCCTTTTTATCAGCATAAATAAATAATACCTGCTCCCAAACTGCCCAAACATTGTGGTCAAGTTCCAAGCATTTCTTGTATTGCTCCAGCGCACGGTCGGGTTGGCCGTTGTAAAAAAGCACATCGCCGAGCACGGAATGCGACTTTGCGGAGTTTGGGTGGACGGTTTCCAACAGCGAAGTCAGCGCCAGCAGCGAATTGCCGAGGTTTTTGTCGCCCGTCTCGGCGAGGCGGCTCACATAGGGGATGATTTCCTTGATTTTGGTGTCAATATCAGTGCCGGGATCCTCGAAAACGGGCCGCAAAGCATTTAGGAACTTGATGTCATCCGAACCTTTGTTGTCGTCGGCGAGGGCAATTTTCGCACGGGCATCCGTGGGGTTGAGTTTCAGGATTTCTTGGTAAGTAGCGGCGGCCTTCGCCTTGTCGCCCGTTTGGTCATAAAAAGTGGCCAACAGGTGGCGGTATTCCACGTTTTTCGGGAACCGCTGTATCAACTCCTGCACTTCCTTTCCAGCCCGTTTATAGTCGCCCATACCAAGGTAAAGCGTTTGTTTATGGCGGGTCGTTTCCTCGTTTATCCCAATCATTTTCTCCAACTGGTCATACACCTTGATGGCATCGGCAGGCTGCCCGGCCCGCACCAAGTAGTAGGCCCATTTAAAATAATAGCCCTCGTTGTGCGGGTCCATTTTCACGAGCTGGCTGTAGAGTTCGGCAGCGTCCTTGTCCCTATCTACTTTTTGGTAAAGGTCGGCGAGGTAATACTTGAACCAAGGGTTGCTGGGGTCCCATTCCACGGCGTTTTTGCCAGCAGCAACGGCTTTGTCGGTATCCTTCAGCGCCTCGTAGGCACGGGCAAGCTCGTAGGATGCGGCAGCATTTTTCGGGTCACTTTCCAGCACCTCCTTGAACTTGGGGACCGCCTTTTCCCAGTTGCCAAGCAGCTTCTCCCGGTTGCCGTCCATGAACGCCTCCCCTACTTTCGTATCGGCTTCGGAAATGCCATCCATAATGCTGCCCTCTTCTTTTTGGGCAAAAAGTGAAAAGCCAACGAGGAGAAAAAAAGGAAGAAGGAAATGCTTTGCCATATTTTGAAACTTTGGTTTTGGTGTTCAACTGGGCCTCCCTGAAACCTGAAACCCTTATGAATCCTGAAACCGTAACGCTTTATTCTTTGAAACTCGTGTAATCGCCAATACTTACATCCGATACGTGTCCTTCGTAATTGACGTGGTTCCCCACCATCGAATCAGTCAACGTTGCATCGGAAACATTGGTGTCGCCCTGTATAACGCTGTTTTTGATGATGGAGTTTGCAATGATGGAATTATTCCCAACAGAGACGTGCGGCCCGATGACCGAGTTCACGATTTTTGCGCCAGCGCCCACGAAGCATGGCTCGATGACCACCGATTTTTCAATGACCGCCTGCGGCGAAATGAGTTGCTCCATCGGGTGTTTTATCTCCAACATCCGGCGGTTGGTGTCCACGATGTTCAACTTGTTGCCGCAGTCCAGCCACTCGTCAATGCCGCTGGCCCGAAACTGGTAGCCGCCCGACTTCATGTTTTCCAGCACCGAAGTAATCTGGAATTCGCCCTTGTCCTTGATGTCGTTGTCAATCAAAAACTTGATTTGGTCACGCAGCAGCTCGCCCTCCCGGATGTAGTACAGGCCCACGATGGCAAGGTCGCTGACGAAAACCGGCGACTTCTCCACAAAGTCGGTGATGATGTCCTGGCCGTTGGTTTTCACCACACCGAACGACGATGGGTCTTCCACTTTTTTTACCCAAATAATGCCCTCCTCGTTGGTGTCAAAATGGAAATCCGCACGGAACAACGTGTCGCTGAAAGCGATGAACACATTGCCGTTGAGGCTTTCGCTGGCGCAGCCGATGGCATGGGCCACACCCCGTGGCTGGGTTTGGTGGTAAATACGGCCCTCCGCCCCAAAACTGTTGGCGATTTTGACCAGTTCTTGCTCCACCTCCTTGCCGAAGTCCCCAGTGATGAAGGCGATTTCCTCGACCTTGCCGCTGTAGCCAGCCGTCAGGTCCTCGACGATGCGCTGCACCATCGGCTTCCCAGCAATCGGGATGAGCGGCTTCGGAAGCGTGAGTGTGTGCGGGCGCAGGCGAGTTCCCCGGCCTGCCATTGGGATGATGATTTTCATAAAAGAAATAGTTTCTATTTTGGCATTATCGTTGGGGCTTTGAGTTTCCAAAGCCCCAACGGGGCGCAATATATCAACATAGGGCAACGCCCTATGAACAGGATAATGGTAAGCAAATTCCGTTCCCTTACCCCCCCGTACTCCCAAATCCGCCCGCACCCCGTTCCGTTTCCGAAAGCACGGCCACTTCCTGCCATTGGATTTGCTCGTACTTCGCAATGACCATCTGGGCAATGCGCTCACCGGGTTCCACGGTCTGCGGTTCGTTGGAGAGGTTGACAAGTATGATTTTGATTTCGCCCCGGTAGTCGGAGTCAATGGTACCGGGCGAGTTGACGAGGCCGAGGCCCTTCTTGATGGCCAACCCGCTGCGGGGCCGCACCTGCGCCTCAAAACCGATGGGAAGTTCGATGAAAAGGCCCGTGGGGATTAGGTTCCGTTCGAGCGGCCCAAGCCGGATTGGCTCCTCGATATTCGCCCGAAGGTCAAGCCCGGCGCTGCCCGGGGTTTGATATTGCGGCAGCGGAAAGGAGGATTTGTTGATGATTTTTACCTGCATGAAAAAAGTTTTGAGCAATGAGTTTCGAGCTTCGAGTTAGGCGAAAATCAACTCAAAACTCGGAGCTCGGAACTCAAAACTATTCCACCACCGTCACCCGCAACATGTTCGTGCGCAGTCGCTTGGCCAGCGGCATAGAGCCAATGTTGACCACCACGTCGCCACTGGCTACTTCCCCGGCAGCTTTCAGGATGTTGATATTGTCCTCAATGGTCTCGTCGGTAGTGGTGAATTTATCGTAGTAGAAGCCTTTTACCCCCCAAACCAAGTTGAGGGTGGCGAGGATATGCACTTGGCCGGAAAAGATGCAGATTTTGCGCTTCGGCCTGCGGCTGCTGACCCTGAAGGCCGTGTAGCCGGACACCGTGATGCCAGTGATGACCTTGGCGTCAATGCGCTCGGCCACGTCCACGGCGCTGTAGCAGATCACGTCACTGTGGAAGGTGGAGGAGTTCGGTGATGGCTCTGGGAAGCGCACCTGATAAAGGTCGTTGGTTTCCACTTCGTGAATGATGCGGCCCATGGTTTCGATGGTTTCCACGGGGAACTTGCCCATGGCCGTCTCGCCAGAGCACATGATGGCATCGCAGCCGTCGAGCACGGCATTGGCCACGTCGGTCACTTCTGGACGGGTAGGCGTCGGGTTTTCCATCATGGATTCCATCATCTGCGTAGCCACGATAACGGGCCTCGACCGCTGGATACACTTGGCGATGATGCTCTTCTGCGTCATGGCTAGACCCTCTATCGGCGTTTCGATACCAAGGTCGCCACGGGCGATCATGATGCCGTTGCTGGCTTTGATGATTTCATCAATATTCTCAAGTGCCTCCGGTTTTTCTATCTTCGAAATGACCTTGGCGGGATGCCCTTTTGCGGCGATGCGGCGCCAAAGTTCGTCAAGGTCTTTGGCGCTGCGCACGAAGGAAAGCGCAATCCAGTTGACGGGCTGCGTGAGGATATAGTCGAGGTCACGGATGTCCTTTTCCGTAAGGGCAGGTAGCTTTATCTTGGTATTGGGCAGGTTCACGCCTTTGTTGGAGCGGATAGGGCCACCGTGGGTGACCTCCAGTTTCACGGTATCCTTGCCGTTGGTTTCCAGCACTTTGAGGCGGATCTTTCCATCGTCCACGAGGATGACCTCGCCAAGGTTCACGTCCTCCGCCAGCGCTTGGTAGCTCATGTAGATGGCTTCCTTGGTGCCTTCGCAAGGGGTGTTCACGAAGGTGATGACGTCACCTTTGTCAAGTATCAGCGGCTCGTTTTTGATGACACCGACCCGGAGCTTTGGGCCTTGCAAGTCAGCGAGGATGCCGACGTGGGTGCCCAATTCCTCATTCAAACGCATGATGTGGTTGATGACTTCTTGGTGGGCCTCATGCTTGCCGTGGGAGAAGTTGAGGCGGAAGATGTCCACGCCAGCGATGACCAGCTTTTTCAGCATTTCATAATTACCGCTGGCAGGGCCAACTGTGGCCACTATCTTCGTACTATTTTCGTCCTTGCTCATCATAGGTTCGTAAAAATTGAAGTACAAAATACTTGTACCCCTGTGCAAAGGTGCTTAGAATCCGTCATTTTCAAATTGTTTTTTTCTTGAAGATGAGCCTAGGTAGCTCTGTTTTTCTTGAAAAAAACCAGCTAAAAAGCCCCTAAAACAATAAGCCTTGAAGACTAAGTGTATTTTTGACAAAATTCAATTGCGGCCAAATGTACACCGCTCCGCAAACTTGACAAATCTAAGCGGTTAATTTTTCGGAAAACAGCGCTGTTCAAAGGTTGGGCGATTGCTTTTCAAAAAAATTTTTCCAATCGCCCGACTTTGCCTTTCTTTGCACGAAATTTTAAAACCCTTTTGGAGCAAAGGACAAAGGAGTCCTGGTCGCAACAAGGTTTGCTGACAAAAAATCAGTGCCGCTGCACCAGCCTGGGTCCAATATCCAAAAAGCTTTTTTTCCACTCAAAAAGTGTTTGATATGTCTAGCATTGC
Organism: Saprospiraceae bacterium; assembly: GCA_041752395.1. Classification (GTDB taxonomy): domain Bacteria; phylum Bacteroidota; class Bacteroidia; order Chitinophagales; family Saprospiraceae; genus UBA6168. The sequence continues at coordinate 11,591 of JBGSWN010000278.1, forward strand.
AGATCGCGTAAAAAGTCTTATCGTAGAAAAACTGGGCGTTGAGGAATCAGAAGTAACGCCAGAGGCGAGCTTCACCAACGACCTCGGTGCCGATTCACTCGATACCGTAGAACTCATCATGGAACTGGAGAAGGAATTCGACATCTCCATCCCAGACGAGCAGGCTGAAAAAATCCAAACTGTAGGACAGGCCATTGAGTACATCGAAGCTAATTCGTAAACTGCCCGTCCGAATAGATTTCTAGCCGAAGCCAAAAACCTCGCCCTGTGCGGGTTTTTGGCTTCTCTCTTCTTGCATTCACATTCATTCATGCAGCGCAGGTCTTGGCAGTTGACTTTGCCCTATTTCCCCGTCTGCCACCTGTTTTTGCCATTTAAAACTAACTTATGAGAAGGGTTGTCATCACTGGCATTGGCGCTTTGACCCCCATCGGCAACAATATCAAGGAATACCTTGGTGGCTTGCAGAACGGCATCAGCGGCGCTGGCCCCATCACACATTTCGACGCCACCAATTTCAAGACCCAATTCGCCTGCGAGGTCAAGAATTTCAATGCAGAAGATTTTATTGACAAAAAAGAAGTCCGCCGACTCGACGACTTCGCCATCTACGCCATGGTCGCTGCGGACGAAGCCATTGCCCACGCTGGCCTCGACCCCGAAAAGCTCGACCTCGACCGGGTAGGCGTCGTTATTTCCTCCGGTATCGGCGGCTTGGCCACTTTGGAAAAAGAGGTGGAAGACTTCATCACCGGCAACGGCATTCCCCGATACAATCCTTTCCTCATTCCGAAAATGATCATTGACATCGCCTCTGGGCATGTCTCCATGAAATACGGCTTTCGGGGTGTAAATTACGCCATCGTGTCTGCCTGCGCTTCGTCATCGCACGCCATCATGAACGCCTTCGACAATATCCGTCTGGGTCGCAACGACGTCATCATTACGGGCGGCACTGAGGCTACCATCCTCAAAGTGTCCGTAGGTGGCTTTGGCGCCATGAAGGCCCTTTCTACCCGCAACGATGACCCATCCACCGCTTCCCGCCCCTTCGACCTCGACCGGGAAGGCTTCGTGCTCGGAGAAGGTGCGGGTGTGCTAGTCGTAGAGGAATTGGAACATGCCAAGAAACGTGGCGCAAATATCCTCTGCGAGGTAGTCGGTGCTGGCGCAACCGCCGATGCCTACCACATCACTGCACCGCATCCAGAGGGTCTTGGCGCTGCCAACGTGATGAAGGCTGCACTTGCCGATGCAAAAATGAATGCCTCCGAAATTGACTACATCAACGTACACGGCACCTCCACCCCGCTCGGCGACGTAGCCGAGGTAAAGGCCATCCAGCAGGTGTTTGGTGACAATATTTTTAAGCTGAACGTTAGCTCCACCAAGTCCATGACGGGCCATTTGCTTGGTGCTGCCGGGGCCATCGAGGCTATCGCCGGGGTGCTGTCCATCCAGCACAGTTTCATCCCGCCCACTATCAACCACTTCACCGACGACCCCGAACTCGACCCCCGCATCAACCTGACCTTCAACGAGGCGCAGCAGCGGGAAGTCAAGGCTGTTTTGAGCAACACTTTCGGTTTCGGTGGCCACAATGGTTCGGTGATTTTGAAGAAATACGAATGATTGTTGAATTGTTGGATTGTTAAATTGTTGCCCACATAACGAGTGCCAGCAATTTAACAATCCAACAATAGAGTAATCTACCTACCACTTCACCTTCTTCTTGCTTCCTTTTTTGTTGGAAGTCAGCGACAGCATCTTTCGGTGAATCAGTTTTTTTAACGCCGTAGTCGGCGCTTTCTGCTGCGCAATCTGGTAGTAGCGGGCGCATTCCCGCAGGTTCTTCGTTTGTCGGTAAAACTCACCCAGTAGGGCATTCGTGAGCCAGTCTTCGGGCAGGTGCTCCGCAAAGGTGGGCACAGCGAAAAGGTGCTGAATGGCCATGTCCGGCTGGCCATTTTTCGCCAAAGTGTAAGCAACACAAAGTTGGTAATGGTAAGTTGGATTCACCTCTAGCATCAATTGCAGGTGCTCCAAGATGCGCTCCCAATTTGTGAAGCGGGGATGCGGCGCCAACGTGTGCTCCATCAGCACACGGGCCAGCAGATGGTGCTCATCGAGGTCATTGGGGTCGCCCGCCTTCTCATAGTAGGCCACGCCTTGGTCAATGAGCGCCGGATTCCATTTCGCCCGGTTTTTTTCATCCAAAAACAAGAAGGAAGGCGGCCTGCCCCGCCGTGGCTCGAAGCGGGCGGCCAGTAGACACAGCGTCACCATTGTTGCGTAAGCAGTCGGCAGTTCCGTAGCGGAGTGCGCCAACAACAGGCTACCCACCTGGAACGCCGTATCGCAGAACGACCGCCGGGCGAAGATGGTCAGTTCGCTGTGTTCGTAGCCCTCCATGAACAGCGCCAACACCGTCTCCTGCACCGCCGCCAACCTCGCCGGAAGCTGCCCCGGCGTCGGTACGCCGCTCTGGACGCCATGCTGCAAAATCAGGTCGGGGGCAGTTTCAAGTTCCTTCAGCAGCCTCAAATCATCGGAATGCCGGAACTGCTGGATGTCTTTTTCGGAGAAAGTAAAATTGGTCTTGAGCACCAACGCTTTGCGCAGCGACAACGGCAACGACGGGTGGCAACAAGCAAAAAGCAGCGACAAGCGGCTGTCCTCCAGTGTTTTTTCCCCGAAAATTTCTTGTAAAACAAGCTCCAGCGGCTTGCCAGTTTCCATTGCAAAGTTCACCTCCCTCGATAGTCGGCCCGTCAGGTTTTGCACCCGCACGGCATCCAGCATTTTTTGCTGCGCAATGATTAGGAGGAAATTTAGCGGGTTGGAAGGGAGGCGGAAATAGGGATGCAGGGCAGCCGCTTCAAAACTCTCCGTGACGATTTCGAGGGCCAGTTCCAGCCGGTGCAAACCGAGGATGCGCAACAAGGCTGCCAGCAGTTGCCGGGCTTCGTGCTGGCCAGTTAGGTGCGCCAGTGACGGGGGGAAGAGATGGAGTTTTTTCACGGGGAATCGAATTGAGCTGGTGCTGAATCCTGTTTTGTTGGACGAAAATAAGGGACATTTAATTTAGTTCAAATACTTGAAAACAAATTTTATAAAAATCAGATTTACAAACCCCTACTTCAGCCTCTCCTTCAGCGCCAGCATCTCATCCCTAAATTGCGCAGCGGAAATAAAATCCAAGTCCTTCGCCGCTTTTTTCATCTTGCTCTCCGTTTCGGCGATGAGGCGCTCCACTTGGTCACGGGTCATGTGGCTCACGATGGGGTCAGCGGCGATGCTCGGCGATTCCGGTTCGATATAATATTCCCGTTTGCCACGAATATCGAGGACGCTGCTTCGGGCCATGATTTCCTCCCGGCTCTTGGCGAGGGTGCGGGGCGTGATGTTGTGCTCCTCGTTGTAGGCCATTTGGATGCTGCGGCGGCGGTTGGTCTCCTCGATGGTGCGCTGCATGGAGTCGGTGATTTTATCGGCGTAGAAAATGACGAGGCCGTTCACGTTCCGAGCGGCACGGCCAGCGGTCTGCGTGAGCGAGCGGTCGTTGCGAAGAAAGCCCTCCTTGTCGGCGTCGAGGATGGCGACGAGGCTGACTTCGGGCAGGTCGAGGCCCTCCCGCAGCAAGTTTACCCCAATCAAAACATCGAACTCGCCGAGGCGCAGGTCCCGCAGGATTTCCACCCGCTCCATCGTTTCTACCTCAGAGTGGATGTAGCGCACTTTGATGTCCAGCTTCGCAAAATACTTGGCCAGCTCCTCGGCCATGCGCTTGGTGAGCGTCGTGACCAGTACCCGCTCGTTTTTCTCCACCCGATCGTGGATTTCGGCCATCAGGTCGTCCACTTGGTTCAGGCTGGGCCGCACCTCAATGGGCGGGTCTATCAGTCCCGTCGGGCGGATGAGCTGCTCCACGATTTCGCCGCCCGTTTGCTCCATCTCGAAGTCGCCGGGCGTGGCACTGACGAAGATGACCTGATTTTGTAAAGTCTCGAATTCGGTGAAACTGAGCGGGCGGTTGTCTATTGCCGAAGGCAAGCGAAAACCCCAGTTGACGAGGTTCATCTTGCGGGCACGGTCGCCGCCCCACATGCCCCGCACCTGCGGGATGGTGACGTGGCTTTCGTCAATCACCATCAGATAATCATCGGGGAAATAATCGAGGAGGCAGAACGGGCGGGTGCCGGGTACTCGGCCATCGAAGAAGCGGGAATAGTTTTCCACGCCAGTGCAATAGCCCAATTCCTTTATCATTTCGAGGTCATATTCGGTGCGCTCCTTGATGCGTTTTGCCTCCGAGTAGCGCTGTTCCCGCTCAAAATATTTCACTTGTTCCCAAAGCTCGTCCTGTATGTCCCGGATGATGTCACCCATGCGCTCCTTCGGTGGTACGTATAGGTTGGCAGGGAAAATGGCGGCGGTGGAAATCTTCTCAATCCGTTTTCCGCTCTCGATTTCGAGGCGTTCGATGGCCTCTATTTCATCGCCAAAAAAGATGACCCGGTAGCCGTAGTCCACGTACGGCAGGTTGATGTCCACGGTATCGCCCCGCACCCGGAAGCTGGCCCGTTTGAAGTCCACTTCGGTGCGGGAGTAGAGGCTTTCGACGAGTTTCAGGAGGAACATGTTCCTCGTCATTTTCATCCCTTCTTGGATGCGGATGATGCTGCTGCTGAGGTCTTCGGGGTTGCCCATACCGTAGATGCAGGAGACCGAGGCGACGATGATGATGTCCCGCCGACCGCTGAGCAGCGAGGACGTGGCCCGCAGCCGCAGCTTGTCCACCTCCTCGTTGATGTTCATGTCCTTCTCGATGAAAGTATCGGTGACGGAGATGTACGCCTCCGGCTGGTAGTAGTCGTAGTAGCTCACGAAATACTCCACCGCATTGTCCGGGAAGAACTCCCGAAACTCGCCGTAGAGCTGTGCGGTCAGCGTTTTATTGTGCGTGAGCACGAGCACGGGGCGGTCTAGCTGCGCAATGACGTTGGCAATGGTGAAGGTCTTGCCGGAACCCGTGACGCCGAGCAGCACCTGCGAACGTTCGTGGTTGTTCACGCCGGACACAAGCTGACGGATGGCCTGCGGCTGGTCGCCGGTTGGTTTGTAGTTGCTATCGAGGTGGAAAATGGACATGCTTGTGCAAGGCTAAAGTTGAAAGTCAAAAGGACAAAGATAGGGGGTGGGAAGTTCAATGGGGAGAGCCTTTTTCTGGCTTACCTACCCTAAAGAAACAAAAAAGCGGTGACGCCTTTCAAAAAGCCGTCACCGCTCATGCGGGCACTCGGAATAGCCTACCTGCCCCTTCCTTTCCCACTCCTTGGTGGCCCGCCACCGCCACGGCGGTTTTTTGCATCCCGTGCTTTGGACATTTCGTCCCGGTCGCTTTTTATCACGAAGCCCTTCTTGCCCGTGTTTGGCTCCTTGAAGATAGAAGACCATTTTGGCTTGTCATCTGAGCCAGCATTTTCGGAATTCTCCGGCCTTGGCGCTGGTTGCTGCCGAGGCTGGCTGGGCTGCTGCTGCCTGGGCGGACGAGGCTGTTGGTTGGTGTTTTCGCCCTGTGATTGGCGGTTTTCGCCATTGGGGTTATTGCCTCGGCCTCCACGTCCCCGGCCTCCACGACCTCCCCGGCGGCGGGAGGACCCTGAACGCTCTTCGCCATTTCCAGATTCTGGGCGGGTTTCACCTTCAGCGGCTGGTGGGCGGGGTTCATTGCGTTGCGGCCTATCTCCTTGTGGCCGGTCCCTTTGCATTTCGCTTCTTTGTGGCCGGTCGCCTTGTGGCTCACGGCGAGGCTGGCTGTCTCTTTGCGGCCTAGCTTCGTTTCGTTGGCCTTGGTCACGGCGTGGTTCGCCACGGCGAGGCTGGTTGCGTGGTTGGCGTGGTGGACGGTCATCGGCTTCGGGCTTGTCGTTGGCGCCACTGCCGAGCGGGAATGGATGGTCGTTCACGATGGGTATTCTTTTATTGATCAACTTCTCAATGTCACGCAGGTACGCTTTTTCTTCCTGGTCGCAAAAGGAAAAGGCCACCCCGCTCGCCCCTGCCCGACCCGTACGGCCTATTCGGTGCACATAAGTTTCGGGGATATTGGGCAGGTCAAAGTTAATCACATGCGACAATTCGTCCAAGTCAATTCCACGGGCGGCGATGTCCGTCGCCACCAGCACTTGTATGTCGCCCGTTTTGAAATTTTGGAGCGCATTCTGCCTCGCCGTCTGCGACTTGTTGCCGTGGATGGCCATGGCATGGATGCCCGCTTTAGTGAGGTCTTGTGCTACCCGGTTTGCGCCGTGCTTGGTGCGGGTAAATACTAGCGCTGACTTCACCTCATGCGTTTCGAGCAGGTGCAGCAGCAGGTTCTTCTTGCGATTTTTATCCACAAAAAAAATGGACTGGTCAATCAACTCCACCGTGCTGGAAACGGGCGTCACGGCCACTTTCACCGGATCGGTGAGGATGTCGTGGGCCAGCTTCGCAATTTCCGAAGGCATGGTAGCTGAGAAAAATAGCGTCTGCCGAACAGCGGGCAGTGCTTTAATTACCCGGCGAACGTCATGAATGAAGCCCATGTCGAGCATCCGGTCGGCCTCGTCCAACACGAAGATTTCTAGTTTGTTGAGGCTGACAAAGCCTTGGTTCATCAGGTCGAGCAGTCGGCCCGGCGTGGCGATGAGGATGTCCACCCCTCGGCGCAGTGCATCTTCCTGTGGCTTTTGCCCTACCCCGCCGAACACCACGAAATTGCGGAGCTTCAAATGGCGCCCGTAGGCATCGAAGCTCTCGCCAATCTGGATGGCCAGCTCCCGGGTCGGGGTCAGAATCAGTGTTTTAATGTGGTTGCTGCCCGTTCCGTTGGGGTACTTGTCGTTCAGTCGCTGTAAAATGGGAATGGCGAAAGCGGCGGTCTTGCCGGTGCCAGTCTGTGCGCAAGCGAGCAGGTCACGCCCCTCGATGGAGTGCGGAATGCTCTGCTGCTGGATGGGGGTTGGTGTATCGTAACCTTCTTCTTGCAAGGAGCGGAGAATCGGTTCGATAAGGTTCAAATCCTGAAATTTCATTGAATTGTTGAATTGTTGAATTGCTGGATTGTTATATTGTTTGGGTGTTGTTGGGTTACAATTCAACAATAAAACAATTCAGCCTTGTTAAATCTGCTGGACAATGCGTCGCCGAGCATTCTCGGCTTTGTCCATGCATGGTTGAAATATTGGGATATTAAGTGATTAAGATATTCTTGTTTGTTCCTAAAATATCTCAATACCCCAATAACTCAATATCCCACTCACATCGCCTGTAGCAAATCTGCTACGAGGTCGTCCACATCCTCGACGCCAACGCTGAGGCGGATGAGCGAGTCGGTCAGGCCGACTTTCAGCCGCTCCGCCCGTGGGATGGAGGCATGCGTCATGGTTGATGGGTGGCCGATGAGCGACTCTACGCCGCCCAGCGATTCGGCCAAAGTAAAGAGTTTGGTCTTGGTCAAAATTTGGTTCGCATTCTCCAGTGTGTCTTCCTTGAGGTCAAAAGAGACCATCGCCCCGAAGTGGCTCATTTGCTTTTTGGCCAATTCGTGGCCGGGGTGATCCGTGAATCCTGGATAGTAAACCTTATTGATTTTTGGGTTGCCGAGCAGGGCATGGGCAATTTTCTCGGCGTTCTCGCAAGCCCGTTGCACCCGCAGGTGGAGGGTTTTGATGCCCCGCAGCACGAGGAAGCAATCCATTGGGCCGGGTACGCCACCACTGGCATTTTGGATGAAGTGCATTCGCTGGCCAAGCTCCGCAGTCTTAGTCACGACAGCACCGAGCACCGTGTCGGAGTGGCCGCCGAGGTATTTCGTGGCAGAGTGAATCACCATGTCAGCGCCAAGGTCGAGCGGGTTTTGGAGGTACGGCGTTGCGAAGGTATTGTCCACTGCCGTGAGGATGCCCCGCTTTTTTGCGATCGCACAAATCGCCTCGATGTCCACGATGTTGAGCATCGGGTTCGTGGGCGTTTCAATCCAAATCAGCTTGGTTTTTGGCGTCAAATATTGCTCAAACTGGCTGGCATCGTACATCGGCACGAAGTGGCCTTTCATCCCGAAGCGCTCGTAAATCTTCGTAATGAGGCGGTAAGAACCACCATAGAGGTCGTTGGTAGCCACAATTTCATCGCCTGCATCCAACAGTTTGAGGATGGCGTCCATTGCGGCGAGGCCGCTACCAAAACAAATGCCGTCAGCGCCGTTTTCAAGCGCAGCGAGGTTGGCTTCGAGCGCATGGCGGGTTGGGTTCTGCGTACGGGCATATTCGTAGCCCTTGTGGTCGCCGGGGGCGGCCTGGGCGTAAGTGGAGGTTTGATAAATCGGCGTCATCACTGCCCCCGTGCTGGGGTCTGGCTCTATGCCAGCGTGGATGGTCTTAGTTGCGAATTTCATGTATTAAATTGCGTTATTCTTTAAAAACGGCTCATTTTGAAGCAATCAAAACGGTCTCGTTTTCTTTCATTCCTAAAATTTGGTCGCTCGGTTGGTTCTCACCGAACTGTTTGATTTCCACTTGGAAGCCAGCTTCTTTTAGCCGCTCCGCAAGGCCAGTGGCGGAATAAACCCGCACATGGTCTGCTTGTCCGAATTGCAGGAGCCGAGCTTCCGGCGTGGCGATATTGGCGTCTTCGTAAATATCGCCCTCCTTGAAAGGCGTCTGAATCAGGGCTTTTCCACCCGGTTTCAGCACTCGGTAAAGTTCTCGCATGGCCTGCCGGTCATCGTCCACATGCTCCAGCACGTGATAGCAAAGCACGAGGTCAAACTCGGCGTCCGGTTCGGCGATGGCGGTGATATCGTGCGACTTTTCAGCCTCAAATTCCCCGACAAAATCGCTGCTGACGTAGTGGGTGCGCTTTTGCACCCGCATTTTCCTTGCCAGACATCGGCTTGGCGAAAAGTCGAGCACATGGCCTTGCAACAAATCCTGCTCCTTCAACAGATCCCAGAGTCTACGGTTGCGTGGTAGGCTTCCGCAAGCTGGGCAAAGCGTCTCGCCATTTTCGAGAGGGATAAATGCGCTGAGTTTGCTATCGCAAATATTGCAGCCAAATGCATTGCCCCTGTATTTAGCAGCAAGGATTTTCCGAAGGAACAACTCGTTTTTAAGGAGCAATTGCTTGGGGAGCCACCGTTTCGCCAGCTTTTTTACTGCCTCGTACATGGTAAAATTGATGCCACCACTGAAAAATCAGACAGCAAAGGTAGGAAAATGAAAAAGGAAAAGGGCAACTAGGTATTTCCCGGTTGCCCTTTCCTTTTGAAAGCTAGCTCTTTCGGTTTGTGATTAGTTCACAGATTCAGCCAATTCTTTGCCTGGCTTGAATTTCACAGAAGTCTTAGCGGCAATCGTGATTGATTGGCCAGTCTGTGGGTTGCGACCCTGACGAGCCTCACGCTTAGACACAGAAAAAGTACCGAAACCGATAAGGGTAACTTTGTCACCGTTAGTGAGTGACTCACCTACAGCTTCGAATACAGTGTTAACGGCAGAAGTGGCTTGTGCTTTTGTAAGGCCAGCGCTTTCTGCGACTTTGTTGATCAAATCTCCTTTGTTCATCTTAAAATGGTTTAATAAATTACAGTTTTTAAAAAAGTGGCGCAAAAATATACAAGCATCTATATCCACCAACGTTTTAGAAAGAAAAATGCCTGATTTTGTTGGACTTTCTATCTAAAGCTCGCTTTTGACGGGTATTTTGCTCAACTTTGCACCATTCTTTTAAGCTAAAAATTTGTTTCTAGTTATGACTAAGTCAAGGATTTCGCTTTTTTTCGGCCTCGCAGCCATTGTTTGCCTCCTCTCCACCACTGCTTGCAACCGGGGTTCCGGCTGCCCGATGAACGATTCGGCACACGCTCAGCCAGACAAGAAAGGCAATTATCCAAAATCGAAAACCAGGTCGGGACTTTTCCCGAAAAACGTCTATAAACGATCACACTAACGCTTTGAGTTGGGCGGGTGTTTCAGTAAATGCTAGGTTTTTGGCATATTTATACGGTTTTTTTCAATTTTCATTGATGAAAAGCCATTTCGGGGCATCAGTTGGACAAGATTCGGCTGATGCCTCGAACTTTTTTAGGCAAAAACCTAATAGAATCAAGGCACGTGGAAAGCTGCCGCTCGGCCCAAGCCAGTCACTTTAAGTATTTTAAGTGGATGCAAATGGTGGTAGGTGGCTATTCAAATTGGGGTTCAAACTCGTATTTCGTTCAACAACTGAGATTCGGGTTCGGAAAATTGTCGGATTCATCGGCTTCGGGACGTTCAGCGAGGCATTTGAAGTCTTTTTCCACTAAAATCCGTAGCGAATTGTTGCTGGAAGAACTGCGCTGGAGCTGTTCCATGCCTACTTCTTGCTCAGAAATTGCCCAAGTAGCCCCAATTTCTGCTGGAACGAAGACGCAAATTCGGTTGGCTGCAAAAGTTGCCGACATTTCCGACTGCTCGGTGCGCTCCAATGAATACAGCAGCCTTGACTCCGATTGACCACCAAAGCTGATGCCATCGGACACGCTGCCTGTTTCGTGAAACTTGGCCACTTCCGACTGCGAAAGCCGCAATCGGATAGAATTGCCTTGGATGCGAATTTTCATAAAACCCGTTTCTTTTGGCGACAAAGTCAGTTGGCTGTTGCTTGTCCAAATGGCGGAGCAAGCAACGGCCAATGGCTATTTTAGCCGTTTTTCTTTTCTACTTTCTTCGGCTGCGCAACGCTGTTCGTTTTCTTGTTGCGAGTCTTGCCGTGCGAACCCCTCCAGATTTTACCTTTGGTAGTTCTTTTGTCTCCTCTGCCCATGTCAGGTATCTTTTAATTGTGATGAAATAATTTTCCTTCAAAAGGACGGCAAAAATAGGCTTTTTTATGATGAAAAACAGAAATTGTAACAAGAACGAATTCTAATGCAATTTCAAACGCAGTCCATCTACCGTCAAAAGCCCATTGTCTCCCGTCCCTAAAAAGCAATCCGCTCGCTGCTGCTGTAAATATTGAACTGCCCATTTCGAAGAAAACCAACCAGTGTCATGCCCGCTTCTTCGGCCAATTCCACCGATAAACTTGTCGGCGCCCCAACGGCAGCCAGCACCGCCACACCAGCAATGACCGATTTTTGCACCAGCTCGAAACCCGCCCTGCCGCTCACCAATACCAAGCACTCGGAAAGTGGCACCAAACCCTGCCCTAACGCAGCGCCGATTAGTTTGTCCAAGGCATTGTGCCTGCCCACGTCCTCCCGAGAGAGCAGGAGCTTTCCATTTTTATCAAAAAGCGCTGCACCGTGCAGGCCGCCCGTGCAATCGAAGATGGACTGGCGGCTGGCCAGTAGTTCTGGCATTTTATGCAGCAGGTCGGCGGGGAACATCGGCACGGCCTCCGGCAGCTCAAAACGCCCCTGCACCCGCACCGCCTCGATGCTTGCCTTGCCGCAAACACCGCAGGAGGAGGAAGTGTAGAAATGCCGCTCCAGGCGCCCAAAGTCCAGTTCCACGTCATCGGCGAGCATCGCCACCAGCACGTTTTCTTTGGCCTGCTTCCAGCGCACGGGCGGGCGGCTGAAACCAGTCACTTGGTCGGCGGAGGCGATGATGCCTTCGGTGAAGAGGAATCCCAGCGCCAGTTCCTCGTCATTGCCGGGGGTGCGCATGGTCACGGAGATGCTTTTTTGCGCTCGTGCGCCGTTTTTCAGAAAGCCCAAGCGGATTTCGAGTGGCTCCTCCATCACCACAAAATCCTGCATTTGGCTTTGCTCCTGGCCCTGTACCCGCACGATTTCCGTCTTCGCAATGCCCTTCATGTTTTTTTCTATTTGTTAAAAACCTGTTAGTAAATGTGCAGCCGGCTTTGTTTCGGCCTCTTGCTGTAAACTTCTGAAAGTTTTTTCTGGTTCTACCCACAAAGAACCTTGCCCCATCCAAAAGCCCAAAGATTTTCGTTTATTTCATGAGATTATAATTTGTTTATGGCAGTCGCACCTTTTGGGTGCGACTTTTTTTTGAAGATACGTCTCATTTTGGCGAAGCCGACCAAATAGCAATTGCCCCAAGGACTTCGTTTGCTACCCAGTGGCAAATTTCCACCACTCAATCCCTTAGTTTTGCTCCGCAAAGTGTTTCACAAAATAATCACACCCACATGTCTAAACTACTTTTTTTTGTTCTATTCCCCGCATGGTTTTCCCTCGAAACCAGTTGCGTGAACGATGGATATACCTCCTCGTTCCCCTACCAATTGGAAAATCCTGATGCAACCCTAATCATGCCAGACGGACTGAAAGAAGTGTCGGGCTTGGGACCAATGGGGCAGATGCTCGCTGCCATCAATGACGAAACGGGCATCGTTTTTTTGTTGGACAAAACAACGGGAGAAGTGAAAAAACAAGTGGCGTTCAAGGATTCCGGTGACTTCGAAGGGATTGAAATCGTGGGCAACGATGCTTGGGCCATTAAAAGCAACGGCACGCTTTACCAAATAAAAAACTTCATGGAACCGAACCCCGAAGTGCAGACCTACAAGTCGTTTTTGGACAAAGAAAACGATGTGGAGGGCCTCGCTTTTGACCCTAAAAACAACCGCCTCCTCCTCGGCTGCAAGGGAAAGGGGCTGGATCGGGAGGGAATGCCACTCAACAAGGCAATCTACGCTTTCGACCTGACGACCATGACCGTGGCGGATACACCAGCTTTTTTGCTCACGCTGCCCAACCTCGAAGGCTTCCTGTCAAGTTCCGACGAGCCGGGTGCCAAAAAAAAGATGGAACATGTTTACGCTTCGGAAGATACGCAGCTCAAGTTCAGTCCATCCGGCATTGCCATACACCCACTGACGGGCGATATTTACATCACCTCTGCCCGTGGCAACACTTTGCTCGTTTTGGATTCAACGGGGAAAATCCGCTACCTAGAACGCCTCAAGAAAAACGTGCACAACCAACCCGAAGGCATTTGTTTTGATGCAGATGGTACGATGTATATCGCCAACGAAGGGCTGGATGAGTTGCCGGGGAAGGTGTATGTTTTTCACCAGAAATAATGGAGCGTGGGTGATGAGGGTTGATAATAAGTTGATAAGGGTTGATATAAAGTTGATAAGGGTTGATAGGTGCTTCGTGGTGCGACCTATCAACCCTTATCAACTTTATATCAACCCAAAGCGTCAGTGCCCGTTCATCGAAGGCTCGGGCAGGGTGGGCGTTTCTGTAAGCTCTACCGCATTCATTTCCTGTACATTATTGCCCAAAATCTCTGTGGCACTTGGTGGGGCCTGCACCTCTTTTTTCTCCGTCATTTCTTGGGGTATCGCTGCTGCTTGCTTGGTCGCCGCAGCTTCAGGGTCTTGCTCGTGGCGTATGCCTTGGTTGCGGATGAGGCTTGCCTTCTTCAATTGCGCATAAAATTCCGGCGCCTTCAACTTGAAAATCAGCGCCGCCTTCATCATATCGTTCAGGATGAAATCCGACAGTTCAAACGCCTTGGTCAAAGCATTTTTCCGGTCTATTTCACCCATGACCACGTTCACGATTGGCGTGGAGTTTTTCGCCTCAAAATTCTCAAGCGCATTTTTCAGCGCTTCCACCTCTGTTTTGGTGATGCCATAATCCTCCAACTGTGCCGCCACGGTCGCTTGCAGCTCGATGATGGAATTGGCGGTCGCAATCAACTCCGTGTCCCGCTTGCCAATCAAGATGGACTCCGCATAGCTGAATTTCTCCTCCAGCACCACATCCTTCACCTTCTTACTATATGAAACGCCCGCCCCACAAACCACGGCCAAGTACAGCGAAAGCTCCTCCTTTCAGTTGGTCTTTTCAATGGCATCGCCCCCGGTCTTAGTCGAAACTTTTTGAATCAAGTCGTTCAGGCCCTTAATCATGGTACCCAGTACCACGAGCAAGGCCGCAAAAGCAGGCACCGTGTTCACGGTCGAAGCGTTGTTGTTGCAAACTTTTTGGTAGGTGTTCGCCATGTTGAGGCGAGAAGTGATTTTCCGATCCATAAGAAAGAATTTTGAGTTAAGAAAATCGTGCTTTGTTTTGAACTGTTTTCAAGACATTTACACATATTTATTAACAGCAATTGTTGAGCCAATTTTTTGCACTTTCCCTGTGCTGACAATGACCGGGTGCTGACCAGTTTTATTTGGAACGAAGCTTTTTGAATTTGGAAGCGTGACGAACGCATCTGAGCCTGTGCTGAACGCATTTGGATGCGTGATTTTGCCATCTTGGCAGATGCTTTTGCGTTTGGATGTGTGCTTTTGCCATTTTGGCGGGTGATTTGGGGG
>JBGSWN010000279.1:0-11145 GCA_041752395.1 Saprospiraceae bacterium
ATCGGTTCATTGCTAATGTTGGCCTTGGCCATTTACCTGCCTTGGAAAGGCGAGGACAAATACATCGGCGCTTTAGGTGCCTTCGCAATAGGTGCATTGTGTATCGCAGCTATTCAGAGTTTGGTGATTACAGGCGTTGCCAATATGTGGAGCTGGATGGAACTTCAAATGGTGAATGGCTTCGGAATGCCGTTCAATTCTGGCTTGATTCCAACTGCTTTGGTGCTCATGGCCATCTTTTTCTTCGGAATGCGGTACGCCTCCCGCAGAGGCAAGGTTGACCAAATCATACTTTGCAGCGTGGCTGCTTTGTACGGTTTCTTTGCTTTTGGTTGGATGAATTTGTTGATTACACCAGTAGTGGCGCTGCTTTTTCATTTTGGCTTGCGCAATGCAGACCGTCACTTATTGCAAGTGCTGATTTTCAGCGCCCTGATGGCCGTCGTTGGATTTTCCACCATCGGTGTCGTACTGGTTCGTGCCAATGTTGACCCACCCGTGAACATGAACAAGCCCAGCGACCCAATCCGGCTGTTGAGCTACGTAAACCGGGAGCAGTACGGGGAGCGTCCGTTGCTTTACGGCACCGATTTCGACGCCGACCCAGTGGATAATGAAATCACCCCTCGCTACGGTCAAGTAGTGAAAATAGTGAATGGCAAAGAAGTGTGCAGTTACGAAGTCACCGACGAAAAGGTGTCCTATAAATTCAAACCAGAAGATAAGCACCTCTTCCCCCGCATGGGTGACGACTCCCAAAATCGCCCTGAAAAATACCGGGCTTGGGTGGACAAACCAACTGGCCGCATCACTTTTGGCGACAACATGACCTACCTGTTCCGCTACCAGTTTGGCTGGATGTACTGGCGCTATTTTGCTTGGAACTTTATCGGTCGGCAGAACGCAGAGCAGGGCTACTACTCCTGGGATGTGAAAAGTGGCAACTGGGAGAGCGGGATCAAATTCATTGATGAAATGCGGCTTTACAAGGCCCGCAATGTACCCGATTCCATGAAAATGGACCAGTCCAAAAACCACTATTTCTTCATACCGCTGATTTTTGGATTGCTCGGTTTGTTCTTCCATTTTTACAAAAAACCAGAGGATGCCATGTCCATCATGGCCATGTTCCTGATAACGGGCCTTGGCATCATCATCTACTCCAACCAACCACCCAACGAGCCCCGTGAGCGGGACTACGTACTGGTCGGTTCGTTCATCATTTTCTGTATTTGGATAGGCATGGGCGTACTAGCCGTTTACCATGTCTTGAAAGATAAAATAGGCGGGCTTGGAGCAGGCGGTTTGGCCACGGTTTTGGCACTTTCTGCACCTTACCTCATGGGCAGCCAAAACTGGGACGACCACAGCCGGGCTGGGCATTACGCCTCCCGTGACTATGCTTCCAATTTCTTGAACAGTTGCCAGCCGAACGCCATTATTTTCACCTATGGTGACAATGACACCTACCCGCTTTGGTACGCACAGGAGGTGGAAGGCATTCGCACCGACGTGCGGGTGGTGAACCTTTCGCTCATCCAAGTGGATTGGTACATCAATTTGCTGCGTCGCAAAATCAACGATTCGCCACCTATCAAATTGACCATTCCCGCCGATGCCTACCGGGGCAAAAAGCGCAATGCCGTTTACTACATTGCCAATCAAGACCAAGGTGAAATGCCAGCACAAAAAGCACTGGAATTGACAGGCGAGGACAAGGCTTCGAAAAACAACCGAGTGGACGCCATTTTCCCTTCTGGCAATATTTTCTTGCCAATTGACCTGTCCAAAGCGGGCGAGCTATTCGGTATAAAACCTGGCGACAGCTTGGCGCTTACTGAAAGGATTCCGCTGAAAATGCCTTTTCACAAAACGGGAAATAAGGACCTTTCCTACCTGACAAAAGATGAATTGGCCATATTGGACGTAGTCGCCTCCAACATCAACGACCGCCCTGTTTACTTTGCCGTGACTTGCCGTCCGGACAAGATGCTCGGCCTTGAAGATTATATGCAATTGGAGGGCTTGGGCTTGCGCATCACCCCCATCAAATCGCAGAGCGAACAAGGGCTGTACGTTTACGGTTATGGTCGGGTGAACACTGATTTGCTTTACGACAATGTGATGAACAAATTCAAGTGGGGCAATTTTGATACCCACCCGACCTTCATTGACCGTAGCTACGGCCCAAGTATCCAAAGTATGCGGGTGATTATGCTGCGTGGTGCAAGAAGGTTGGCAGACGCAGGCGAAAGGGAAAAAGCAGTCAATCTCATCGAAAAATACCTGCAAGCGTTTCCAGACTTCAATTTCCCTTACGATTGGAATACGATGCAAATGCTGAACGTAGAAATTGCTGCTGGCGGCTACGAGAAAGCAAAGCCACACTTGGAAAAATTGGCGGAAGAAACCAAGCAGCAATTGACTTTCCTCAATGGTCTTGACCCAAAGCTTACTGGGAAGGATGGTACTTTTGAGCAGGATTTACAGTTGTTCATGAACGTGAAAGAACTGCTGACAAAATCCGTTGAAAGCCAAAAAGACGAGGAATTCAAGAAGAAATTGGATACGATGTTTGAACCGTTTAAATAAGGTTTTTGGGTGATTGAGCTATTGGGTTATTGAGTTATTATTCAATCACCCAATAACTCAATAACTCAATGACTCCTGACCAAACATGAAAAAAACGGGGAAGCCAGTAAAATCCCTTGAGCAACTTGAGAAAATTGCCAAAGCTTTTGGCTCGCCGGGAGGCGAGCCTGCCTTAGATTTCTCCAATACCCAGATTGCTTTTGCCGGAAAATCCAACGATGAGTTGAAGAAAACGGAGTGGCTGTTCAAGATGATGAACAACCGCCACCTCGTCAATATCGGCTCAAAACTGGGTTTGCTGGGCATCAAAATTCCGTTGCCGTTTTTTGAGTCAACGGTAAAAAGCACCATTTTCAAACAATTTTGCGGAGGAACGACGCTACTCGAATCACAGCCTGCCATCGAGCATTTGCACGAATTGCATGTGGATTCAGTCCTTGATTATGGCGCAGAGGCCAAAGAATCTGAAGAGGATTTCAACCGGACGATGAACGAAAACCTGCGGGCGATTGACTTTGGGTCAAAATTGCCGTCCGTTCCGGTCATCAGCACCAAAATCACCGGTTTGGCTCGGTTTGATTTGTTGGAAAAAATCAGCAGCAACCCTGCACTCACCCCAGAGGAAAAAGGCGAGTTCAAAAATGTACTGAAAAGGATTGACGCCATTTGCCACCACGCCAACGAAGTGGGCATGTCCGTTTTCATTGATGCCGAGGAAACCTGGATTCAGCCTGCGATTGACCTGCTCGCCAACCGCATGATGAAGCGCTACAACAAGGAAAAAGTAGTGGTTTTCAATACTTTCCAGATGTACCGCACCGACCGCTTGGCCTACATCGCCGAGTCGTTTGACCTCGCAAAACAGCAAGGCTATTTGCTTGGCGCAAAACTCGTGCGAGGCGCCTACATGGAAAAAGAGCGCAAACGTGCCGAGGAGATGGGTTACCCCTCCCCCATCCAGCCGAACAAGGCAGCCACAGACCACGACTTCGACCTGGGCATTCAGTTTTGCATCGAAAACCACGAGCAGATTGCCGTGTGCAACGCCAGCCACAATGCCGATAGCAACCTCCGCATGGCCGCCCTTATCTCGAAGAAAAATTTGCCTAAAAACCATCCCCACCTACAATTCTGCCAGTTACTGGGCATGAGCGACAATATCACGTTCAACCTTGCCGCCGCTGGCTACAACGTGGCCAAGTACATGGTGTACGGGCAGGTGAAAGAAGTAATTCCCTACCTAATCCGCCGGACGCAAGAGAACACTTCGATGACAGGAGACTTGAGCCGTGAGCTTACTTTGGTGCTGAAAGAAGTGAAGCGACGTGGGATTTGAGGGGATTTGTGGCCTCATTTTCCCGAAATTGGATGAGTCAGGTAAAAACAAGAAAGCCCAGCAGGTTGCAACTTGCTGGGCTTTCCCATTTAAACTTTCGCCTATTTTTTCACAAAACTGCGCACCGTCATGCCACCGTTCTGGTCTCTCAGCACCAAGCGGTAAAGCCCAGACGACAGGTCGGAAATGTCAATTGAAGCACCACCCCGTTCCATGGAGCCAGCCTTGGCGGTCTGCCCCAATCCATTGACCATGAGCCAGTTAAGCTCGCTTTCTGGTTTGTTTTTTTCAAAAAACACCTGAATGAAATCCTTCGCTGGGTTGGGGTAAACGAAGATGTCGCCTACGGCAAACACTTCCCCGGTTCCGGTCAGCTCGCCCTGTTGCACCGTGTTGTTGGCAGAAATTAGCCAGAGGTCGGGGTCGAACTGCACGGACGTGACTTCGAAGGGCATGTTCATGCTGAACAGCTCGCCGTTCTGGGTATGCTCCAATCGCACGAGCGAGTCTACGCCAGCGCCCTTCAACAGAACAGGTACGGGCATTTCAAAAAAGCCAACCGAAGCGTGGGAGGTCGTCTGGTTAAGTTGGATATAAACATCGCCAGCACTGCTCTGCTCCCAAGTCACTTGGTAGCTTGGAAAGCCTTGCCCAGTGAACCAGTCCTCGAAATACTCGTCCAAATCTTGTCCAGATGCTGCTTCGAGGTGCAATTGCAGGCTGTTGGTGAGGGCGTAGTCGTACTGGCGGTCGTTCAGGTAATTGCGAAGCCCCAAGAAGAAGTCCTCCTCGCCGAGTTTCCAGCGCAGCATGTGCAGCAGGTACGAACCTTTGTTGTAGCTCAATCGGCTGCTGAAAATGCTGTTGACGCTCGTGGTGTCCACCACCTTCACCGAGCCGCCGGTCTGCGAGGTGATGCTGTTGATTTTGCTGAGTTTCCAGTCGTACCACTGCGTGACTACCTGCGATGGGAACCGCTCCCTCGACAAGCCTTCGAGGTAGGTGGCAAAGCCTTCGTTGAGCCAGATGTCCTCCCAACTTCCGCAGGTCACCATGTCACCGAACCACTGGTGCGCCAACTCGTGCGCCAGCAAGCCCCAGCCGTAGCTCGTTACAAAGCTCATCGTCTGGTGCTCCATGCCGCCGCCCCAACCAAACTCGGCGTGGCCATATTTTTCTTCAAAAAATGGATAGCTCACGAAAAGGCTGTCGTAAAACTGCAAGACCTGCACCAGCTTGCCCGTGCCGGACTGTGCGTTTGCAAGATTTTCGGGGTAAACATAGTTGAGCATGGGCAGGTTCGTGCCGTTGCTAAGCGGCACATTGTCAGTGTATTGCGCAAAATTCGTGACGGCAATGGCCACGAGGTAAGGCGCAATCGGGTAGCGGTGCTTCCAGTGATAAACCTTGTCCGAACCGACGACGGTCTCCTGCACCAGCAGGCCGTTGCTGGCTACCCGGTAGGCTTCGGGCGTGGTGACGATGACGTCAATGCTGTCAATCTTGTCGTCGAGGCCATTCTTGCAGGGCCACCAGTCCTGGGCGCCGTAGGGTTCTGAGAGCGTCCAAAGTGAAGGTATGCCGTTGTGTTCGCTTTGGATGAAGGAGCCAAAACCGCTTGACGGCGGCGCACCGGCGTAGGTAATCGTCAGGCTGTCGAGCGTGCCAGCGGGCAGCGGGGTGGGCAGTAGCACCGTGAGCAGGTAAGCACCGCTGGCGGTGGAGTTAAGGCTTTGGCCGTGGTAGCTGATGTCGTTGACGGCCATTTGGGTGGAAAAGTCGAAGTTGATTTCGGCGAAACCGTCCACCAGCGTCTCGAAATAAACTGTCGCCTTGCCATCAATGAAATACTGCGCTGGGTCAATGTACCACTCGAAGCGGTAGTATTTCAGGTCGTAGTTGGCTGTCAGCGGGTTGGCCGCCGGGACAGGGTGGAGGAAATGGGCGTGTGCCTCGGCTTCCTTGCAGACGATCTTTTCAAGGTCGTCTTCGACATGGTTTTGGGCGAAAAGGCTTGCCGTGAAGGCAAGCATGGAAAGTAAAAGCGTCTTTTTCATATTGAATTTGGTTTAAAAAATTCGGTAGCGTATCAAAAGTGTTTGGCAAAGACCAGACAGGTTTTTGAAACCTGTCTGGTCTGTCAGGAATACCGATTTGATCCGCCACCAAAAACTTATGCAAATTAACACACAGTGGATTTGGTAGGTCGGTGATTTTCCGCACCCATTGGGCAGATTGTCAAAATCAAAACATCCGCACCAGCTTCTTTTTCAGCACATGCCCATCTACCCTCAGTAATAAAAAATAGCCGCCAATCGGCAAATCCATCCCTGCAAGGTTTATTTTTTCGAGGTAAATGCCGTAGTCCCGCCACTCGTTGTCAATTGGGCGGGCGAGTTCCCGACCCTGCATGTCCGTCACCGTTAGGCTAACAAACGAGCGCTGGTGCAGCTTGAACGAGATACCTGTTTCCGCCGAGGCGGGATTTGGGTAGGGATTTCCCATGTAAAACAACGGCGATTCCGCTGCTTGATTGATGCCAGAAATCACACTATCCGGTTCTACCAGCGCCGACCAGATGGAAAGCTCGCCATTGTTCAGCCTAGCCCAAATCGGGCGCACCACGCCGTTGTGGGCAGTCACGTTGGTGTAGTCCCCAAAGAAAAAGCTGCTGTTCGGCACGAACGGACTTTCGCTCACCCGGAAGTTTTTGAAGGTCTCGCCGCCGTCGGTGGAGACGGCCATGTACACGTCGGTGCGGTCGTCGTCGTAGCTGCGGCGGTCGTAGAAGACGAACCAGAGCCATCCAGTGGCTTGGTCAACGGTCATCCATGTGAAAAACTGCTGCTTGCCTGCCGGGTCGTCATTCACCCGCACGGCGGTGCTCCAAGTATTGCCGCCGTCGGTGCTTTTGACGAGCCAAACGTCGGTATCGTCCGTGCCGTTGCGCTGGTCGCTCCAGTTGACGTAAATCGTGCCGTGGTTGGCCCCTCCGCTCAGGTCGCAAGTGGTGACGGGCAGCCCGTTCGCCCGGTATATGCCGGGGATGCCGTAGTCCCAGCCGCCGGGTTGGTCGCTCACGAAAATGTCGTTGGTGAGCCAGGTTGTGCCGCCGTCCGTGGAGCGGTCGAACCATATTTTGCTGCGGTTCGACCAGGCGACGTAAACCTCGCCGTTCGGCCCGACGCAGGGCACTGCACCCTCGGCGGTGTCGTCGGCGTCAATGCAGTCGCCACTGAGCAGGTTGATTCGCTGGGCAGGTGACCATGTTGCGCCAGCGTCAAGGCTTTTTGAAAAAAGGATGATGGAACTGTCGGCGGCGTTCGTGGAGCCGTAGCTGTCGAACTGTGTCCAGGTGACGTAGAGGGCGTTCGTTTCCCGGTCCACGGCTATCCAGTGCTTGTCCTGTGCCTTCGAGCCGTTCAGGCCCATGAAGCTGCCGTCCGACCAAGTGACGCCGCCGTCGGTGCTTTTTTGGGCAATGATGCGGTCAATCCAACTGCCAGTAGGCGGGTTGGAGAGGTGGAGGTAGAAAAACGCCCCTGCCGTGTCCACCCCGATGACCGGGTCGCCCCAAATGCCCCAGGGGCAGGAGACTGACGCCTTCGTCCAATTGGCGCCGCTGTCGTGGGAGTAGTAAACATTGTTGAGGTTGGCACCCGCAACCAGCTCTTGCGTGTTCTTGGGGTTGATGCAAATAGACGGCTCGTTGGGGGAGCCTTCCGTGCTGATCAGGACATTGGGGTGCTGCGCAACGGTGTTTTTTCCGAAGGACAAAAGTGCCAGCACGGCCAAATGGGTTATACTTTTTTGTAAATTCATACCAATCCTAAATTTCATCAAAGGTCAATTTTAATCTACATCTTCGGGGTGAAAACCGCCGCATTTGCAAATGGCATACCATCTCACCTCACTACTACTTTGCAAATTTCATTGGCATGGCCGTTGCTCAGTTTTAAAAAATAGATGCCAGCAGGCAGCCTCAGCGCAGCATTGCCCAATTTGACCTCGTGCAGGCCGGGCGGGTATTTTTTTTGGATAAAAACAGGTGTCGCTACCCTACCCATCAGGTCGAGGACGGTTAGGGAAAGTGTTTGCTCAGTGGCCATGTTGAAGCTAATCGTTGCCGACTCGGAGAACGGGTTCGGATAGCTTCCCAACTTGGTTTGAAGCGCAAAAAAATCATCATCATCCAAGCCAAGCGGAAATGCGGAAACGCCCGTCCAGATGGAGGACGCACCGTTCACCTGCCGCTCCCAGATTGGGTGAACCTGGCCATCGTGGGCAACGATATTGGTGTAATCGCCAAAAAACTTGTCGGGCTGTGGCGTAAAAGCTGCGTTGCTGATTTGCAGGTTGGCGAAGGTCTGGCCACCATCGGTAGAGTAGGCGAGAAAGACATCCGTTTGCCAATCTTCATGGTTTCTTCTGTCGTAAAAAACGAAGTACAAATTGCCCGTCACCTGGTCAACCGCCATCCAGGTGAGGAAGTTGTGCCTGCCGGGCGGGTCGTCGTTCACCCGAACGGCATTGCTCCAAGTATTGCCGCCATCGGTGCTTTTCGATAGCCAAACATCGGTGTCGTCAATGCCGTTCTTTTTGTCCGACCAGTTGACGTAGATAGTGCCTGTGTTGCGGTCGCATGCCGTGACGGGGAAGCCGTTGCAGCGGTTGAGGCCGGGCACGTTGAATTTCCAGCCACCCTCCTGCCTTGTAATGGGAATGTCCTGCGCCAACCAAGTCAGCCCGCCGTCCAGCGAGCGGTCGAACCAAATCGTATCGTTGAGTGACCAAGCGGTGTAAACTTCGCCCTGCGGGCCAATGGCGGGCACAGCCCCTTCCGCCGTATGGTCATCATCAATGCAGTCGCCGCTATATTGGCTGGTCACTACCGGCTCACTCCAAGTTTCTGCCCCATCGTTGGACACGGAACAAAGTATGCGGCTGCGGTTTTCGGGGTCGGGATTACCGTATTGGTCGAACTCCGTCCATGTCACGTACAGGTTGCCCTTGAACGAACTGCCGGGCGAAGCATCATAGGCCATCCACGGCTTGTCTTGGTCTTTGTCATCGTTCAGCCCGGTGTAGCTGCCATCGTTCCATGTTGCTCCGCCATCGCTGGATTTTTGGATGACAATGCGGTCGAGCCAGCCCGTGGCGCCGCCTGTATTGGAAAGATGGGAATAGTAAAAATTGCCGCTCGTATCAGCAACAATGCAGGGGTCGCCCCAGACGCCCCAAGAGGAGGTCAATTTGCCGCTCGTCCACGTCCAGCCGCCATCATGGGAGTAGAAGAAATTGTCGCCATTTGCCCCAGCCACCAGTTCGTTGACATTCTTGGTATTGATGCAAATGGAAGGCTCCTTCGGGCTTTCTTGGATGAGGATGTTTTGGAACTGGGCAATGGCGGTTTGCGAAGCGAACAAAAGCGGTAAAAGCAAGACAGGAATGCGCATGGCTTTATAATTTTTTAAGATTTTCAAACCATATCTGCATGGAATAGATACAAAATTGCTGTAGTGAATAATTATAGCAGGTTTCTCATCATTGTATTTTTGCTAAATATTGTTGCGGGTTTTTGACAAATGCTTCTTTGCAAGAAATGGAGCAAAAGCCATAGATTTTGCCTTGGAAATGGCAGGTATCAGTATAAGTTTCCATTACCTGCATACCGCATACAAAATCGGTTTTATTGTCAAAAGTAATTGATTGGCTCCCATTTACCTCATGTTTTTTTGCGCAGCTTAATAAAGATATAATGGCAAAGGAGATGACTAAAAGTGATTTCATAATATTAAATTACCCTGTTTTGAAATAATGGGGTGAACGACCAGCTTTTTAGCTAGGGCGCCACCTATTACATAAGTTACGACTGAAAACATTCTTAGCCTTTACTCCCTAAAAAACCGCTCATCTTGTGTGAAATCCTTATCAGTGAGGGTTTTCAAAAAGGCGATAATGGCTGTTTTTTCATTTCCACTAAGTTCGATTCCGTTTTTTAAACTAGGGTCAAGGGAAGGGGATTGTAATATGCCATTGCTGTAATGGTCGAGCACCTCCTCTAAGCTGCCAAACTTCGCATTGTGCATATAAGGCTTGGTGATGACAACATTGCGCAGGCTAGGCACTCGAAACTTGCCATTGTCACCGTCAAATGCGGTGATTCTTGCCCTACCAATATCGGTGGTGAAGACTGAATCTATGCCATTGTTGCGAAAGCTTTGGTCAGTGAACAGAATGCCTGCATGGCAGCTTTGACATTTGGCTTCGAAAACCTGAAGCCCTTCCAGTTCTTGCTCGCTCAATGCGGTTTCGCCCCGCAAATACTTATCATAGGGCGAATTGTTGGAGACCATCATGTTTGTGAATTGCGACAGTGCATGAAGCATCAAGGGTGTATTAATGTCTGAAGTGCCAAATGCATCTTTAAACAAAGCTGGATAAGCTGGATGATTGTTTAGTTTCGCAATGACATTGACAATCTCCTCGTCC
Source organism: Saprospiraceae bacterium (assembly GCA_041752395.1). Taxonomy (GTDB): domain Bacteria; phylum Bacteroidota; class Bacteroidia; order Chitinophagales; family Saprospiraceae; genus UBA6168. The sequence goes on from JBGSWN010000279.1 coordinate 10,421, forward strand.
ATTTCCACTTCACTTTCGATGGCATTCAATGGTACAAAATCAAGGTGCGTGACGCCGCCATCCCAGAAGAATTCCTTTATAAAGGCCAAATTGGTCAATTGTGGCGCATTGCGGATACCCTGCCGTTCTTCTACGCCCTTACTGAAGGCATGCAGCGGAAGGTCGGCAAAGGCCAGCGATTGGTTATGGCAATTATTGCACGACACCGTATTATCTACCGATAAAATAGGGTCGAAAAACAGCTTCCGGCCAAGTTTAAACCCTGCTTCTGTCACTGGGTTATTGTCGAATGTATAAGTCGGCTCTGGGAAGTTTTCGGGCTTCACGAATTCATAGGACGGCCCTTTGTCAACCTTGTCTTTCTTGCAACCGATAGCAAAGAACAACAGCATCGAAATTGTGAAAATCAATAATTTTTTCATGGCTAAAGGATAAAGGCGGCATCCGTAAGTGGATACCGCCGAAGGGATTCAACTTCTTACATGAATCCTTTTATGAATCGTTAAATTGTCATTGGTCTTTAGGTGCATTGGTCATTGGTCATTGGTACAAACGCAATTCATTTAAAATAAACCACTTAACCCAATGACCAATGATGCGAATAACGGGTTCAAAGTGAATTGAGCAGGATGAAAAGAGCAGAGACAAGCCTTCCAAAGACGTGCTTCAACAAACCTTTTGTCGAACGCACTTTGGAAGCTGACTGAATGCTGACCTTTTCATCC
>JBGSWN010000280.1:0-8177 GCA_041752395.1 Saprospiraceae bacterium
AGCCAATTCCCGAAGGTAAACGCCATTGGTTTTGTCCCGCTTCCAGCGGATATGGTTTTTTAATGAAAGCTCTTTTAAAACCGCCAGGTAGTAGAGCCGCACGGCCATTGGGTAATCGCCTGCGGCAATGGCCCGTTGGATGGGGTCGGTCAGTTCGGCTTCATGCAGGTTTTCCTCAATTTTGTCAATTTCTGTTTGGCTGACGGAGGGTTTTATTTTGCTGTTTTTCGGACCAAAAAGCGGCCCGCCATTGGCCATTTTCACAATCAAAAGCACCAGCAGGCCCACGAGAATGATAATGCCGAGTATTTTGAAGACCTGACCCAGCCCTTCGATGCCAGAACTGGGCATTTCTACCTCGTCGTTGTCTTCCTCCGATTCGTATTGGGCATCCTTACCTCCTCCTTTTCCTTTGGCTCCACCTTTCGCTTTTTGCTGCTTTTTCTTCCTATCCGTTCCAGAATAGTCAATGCCTTTCTTAAGCGACTCCCATTTTTGTTCGTCAAAATCGTGGCGTTGGATAGGCTGCCCGGCGTAGGTTTCGCTGGGCAAGGGCGGCGGTAATGGCTCATCCTGCGCACGTAGGTTGGAGAGTGCGAGGAGGAAGAGAATGAGTAGGGGGAAATAGCGGGGCATTAGGTTCACCAGTTATTTTTAAATGGGTTTAAGCCTCGCCGGGCTGTTCGGTTGTTTCATCGAATTCGATGCCTTCGTAAATATCGGCAAGCGATACTTGGAGATTCAAGGATTGGAGCAAAATACTGCCCGACAGGTCGGAGCAAGCACCGATTTGCCACCAAGAACTATCCGCCGCCTCACGGTAAAAAACCTCCACCAGTGGAGTTTTCTGGGAAACCAAAACATACTCACGAAACGATTCCAAAGTCTTGTATTTATCGAATTTTTGACCTCGGTCGTAAGCTTCCGTAGAACCAGAAGAAAGCACTTCCACCACTAGTAGGGGATTGGCCACGCCGCCTTTTTTATTGGGATAAAAAGTGGCTGGATTGCCCAAAACTCCACCATCGGAGTAAACATAGTTGTTCATGGCAGGCAGCCAGAGTTTGGCATCACTGTTAAATGCGACGTTTGGCAAACCTGCCAATTTGAGCGCCATCTTGATAGCGCTGATGATATTGGTTACAATGATGCTGTGGTAAGGGGTGCCTCCGGCCATCGTCAGAAGTTTACCGTTTCGGTATTCATGTTTTTCAAAAGACCGCTCCTCGAAGTCGAGGTACTCCTCTATCGTCATTTGTTTTTCCAAAGATTCGATACCGAAGGTCATGGCTTTTTTTGAATTTGTCAGAAACCAAAAGTAAGGCTTAAGCACTGTATTTTCAAACGATGACTTGCGCTTTGAAGTGTTTACCTAAAAATTTAGCCCCGAACCACCTCGTTCTCCAGCACTTCCATCACCCCCTCCGCATTCACCGCATTGAGCAGCACGGGCTGAATCGTATTGATGGCATCGGTGTCGAGCGGCAAGTCCACCTTGATGTAGTTATCCGTAAAACCTGACATCCGTCCTTTGTCCGAGCTGTTTTCGAAAAGCACTAACCTCGTTTCACCGAGATGGTTTTGGTAAAAATGGCGGCGTTTTTTTTCGGATAAGATGGTCAACATCTCGTTTCGCTTGCGCCGGGTTTGCATCGGCACGGAATCGGGCATTTCGGCAGCGGGCGTGTTCGGGCGCTCGGAGTAGGTGAAAACGTGGAGGTACGACACATCCAGTTCGTTGAGGAAACGGTAGGTTTCCAGAAAATCATCGTCTGTTTCACCGGGAAAACCGACGATGACATCCACGCCAATACAGCAGTTCGGCATCCTCGCTTTGATGAGCGCCACCCGCTCGGCGTACAGTTCCCGGCGGTAGCGGCGGCGCATGGCGGCCAGTTGTTTGTTGTTCCCGCTCTGCAACGGCATGTGAAAATGCGGCATGAACCGCTCACTCTGCGCCACAAACTCGATGATTTCCTCGTTGCAAAGGTTCGGTTCGATACTCGAAATTCGGAACCGCTCGATACCTTCCACCTTGTCCAGTTCTTTTATCAAATCAATGAAAAGCGCCTCTTTTTTCGGCTTCATGCCCTCGATGACCTCTGTTCCGTTGCCGAAGTCGCCGATATTGACGCCCGTCAGCACGACTTCCTTCACACCCATTTCCGCAATTTTTTGGGCATTGGCCACCACGCTTTCCACGGTGTCGCTGCGGCTGGCGCCACGGGCGAGGGGGATGGTACAAAAGGTACATTTGTAATCGCAGCCGTCCTGCACCTTGAGAAAGGAGCGGGTGCGGTCGCCAAAACTGAAGGCGTGCGTGAAGGTGTTGGCCTCTTTTACCTCGCCTGCTTGCACCATGCCCTTGCCGGGTGCTTTGCTCAAATTGTCCACAAAATCAAGGATGCGGAACTTCTCGGAAGCACCGAGCACGAGGTCCACGCCAGGTATTTCGGCGATTTCTTGCGGCTTGAGCTGGGCATAGCAGCCGACCACGATGACGTTGGCATTCGGTGATTTGCGAAGCGCCCGCCGCACAATTTGGCGGCATTTTTTATCGGCGAAGTCCGTCACCGAGCAGGTATTGATGACGAAGATGTCGGCACCGCCCTCGAAGCTCACTTCGGAGTAGCCGGCGTCCTCGAAAAGCCTGCCAATGCTGGAGGTTTCGGAGTAGTTCAGCTTGCAGCCGAGGGTATGGAATGCGACGGATTTTGGCGTAGCCATTAGTTAAGGTAGTTGCGAGTTATTAGTTTCGAGTTTCGAGTTGGCTCAAAGCACTGACAAAATTGTTTGCCAATAACTTGAAATCTAAACTGACTTCATGAATGTACTTAATGAAAAAATCCCTGATTTCACCGCAAAGATAAGGCGGAGGTGAGTTATTAACTAAAAAGCGGGGCAAACCCTTCGGCTGCCCCGCTTTTCCTATTTTTCATTAGCTGCAAGTTGCAATCAACTCGAAACTCGAAGCCCAAGGCTCGTAGCTTTTATTGCAAACCCAGCTTTGCCTTCACAAGCTTGGTCACGTCGCTAGACTCATCAGCGTAGAGAATAACGCCTGATTGTGAATCGAAAATGTACTGGAAGTTGCCTTCTTTAGCCACATCCTGAATAGCGGTGTTCACCTTTTCGAGGATAGGTTCCATCTCTTTTTGCTGCTTCTCCGCCATGTCCGATTCCATTTTCTGGCCGTAGGCGTAGAGGTCTTCCTGCATTTTTTGCAGTTCAGCGGTTACAACCTCTTCCTCTTTTGGCGTCATTTCGCCACGCTGCTTTTTCTGGGCAGCAGCTTCCTGTTTTTGTTGAAAGGAGGCAACTTTGGCTTCGCCGTCTTTTTTCAAAATAGACTCGTGCGCCTTCAAAGAAGACTGCAATTGCTTCATCTCTGGCAACTCCGTCAATACAGCCGCCGAGTTTACGTAGCCGAACTTTTGTGCTTGCGCCAAATTGGAGAAGCAAACAAGCAATGCGGCAATTATTCCTGCTTTAAAAAAAGTCTTAGTCATAGTACAAAAATGGTTTGTCATGGTATGCCTCGCTTCCGGCGCTTTCGCCGTTTCAGCGGGTTTTCCGTTAGTATTTGTAAATAGTGCGCAAAATTAACAAAAAGGTTGTAGGAGTTACGATTTACGATTTTGGATTTACGATTGGAAGCCGTGGTTAGCGTTTAAAAACAGCTTCTGACTACGATGATTCCAATTAAAGCCTTTCCGCATTTCCCTTTGAAGGAAGCTACACCCTCCTATTCGTAAATCCAAAATCGTAAATCGTAAATTGCCTCACTTCCTTTTCAGCCTGTCCAGCACCTCGCTCGTTTTATCGTAGCTGGGGCTAGCGAAGAGCATGCCGGCGGAGCTGCTTTTATCGAAGATGAAATCGTAGCCCTTGTCGCTGGCATAGTCCTCGATGGCGGCGTACACCCGGTCCTGGATAGGCTGCACCAAGTCTTTGCGACGCTGGAAAAGTGCGCCTTCTGGGCCGAATTTTTCCTTTTGCAGTTCACGGACTTTCTTTTCCAAGTCCATGATTTCATCTTCTTTTTTCTTGCGGGCATCATCGCTCATCAGCACCTGTTCGGCTTGGTAGCGGTTGTACTGGCCTTTGATGTTGTCGTACTCTTGAGCGATTTCTTGGCGCCAAGTAGCAGCCACGTTGTCCAGTTCGGTTTGTGCTTTCTGGTACTCGTCAATGCTTTCGAGGATGACTTTAACGTCCACGTAAGCGATGCGCTGGGCGTCTGCCGTGAAGGCAAAAACAGCGATGAAAAGCAGTGCGAAAAATGTGTTCTTTAACATGATTTGATTTTTTTTTGATTTTGTGATTCTGTTGAAATTCAAAACGCCGCCAAAATTAAGGCTTTCCGTTCGCCTTCCGAATGTTAAGACAGCTTTCTTGCAGCGTCGTTACAGCTCAATTTTTTAACTTTTCAAAAAACTGCACCACAACTTGCACTTAACGAACGGTTTATGGAGTGAACGGTTGGCCGGATGCACCAGACTTTAACGCAGGTTTAACCACCGAAAAACAAGGTTTAACAGTTCACGGTTTCGGGTTTCAGGTTTTTGGTTTCACGGGAAGCCCCCCTGAAACCAAAAACCATAAAACAAGAACCACCTAAAACTCCCCGCCCATCTCCGCTTCCAGTTCCCAGTTGGCACGCAGTTCTTCGAGCGTTTTCCGCTGCACCCGCTCCGGCTGGCGATGCAGGTCGTAGCTGCCCGTCGTCCAGCGGCCGTTGCGGTCGAGGTCTTCGATGAGTTCCACGGTGTAAATGGACGGGGTTAGGAGGTCAAGTTTTACCTGAAATTCCGCAACGTTTGCCATTGTCCAGACCTTCACGGGCGGCAGTTCCGGCTTTTCCAGCAGGCGGATGACGTAGGCTTTGGCGGTATCCAGCTGCGTTACTTTCAGCGTCAGCGTCCCAAAATCTTTGGCTTGGCCAATGGTTATTTTTTGTCCGATGCTGTCCAGGTTGCTCAGGCCATAAATATCCGTCACACTGCCAGTCAGCAGTTCCAGCTCGTAGCCGACGCTCTCCTTCCATGGGTATTTCACCAACAAAGTCCGTTTTTCCAAGGAATCAATGCTGAATTTGGGTTGCACGACGGTCTTCGTGGAGTCTTCCAGCAGGCGAATATTGGCGGGGTCGAAGCTTGTGAGCGGGTAGTTAAACGCCAACCGCAAAGGCTCACCCGGCTTCAATTTCACGGGTTGGCCAGTCTGTTTGGCGGCGGTTGTGAGCTTTGCGGCAGCAAGAAATCCCTCCCGAAGGCCAGTTTTTACAAAAACCGTGTCCACGCTCGAATCCCGCTCTACGAATACCCGCCAGCCAGTATCCTCCACGGGCTGGCTGTACCAGAGCCGGAGCGTGTCCTTGTCGTTTTCAAAAACTACGACTTGCCCCACGCTGTCGAAGCTGACCTTAGCCACAGCGCTTGGCGGCTGGTTGAAGACCAGCTTCACTTGCCCATATTTGTTGGCTTCTTTGCTCCGCAAAAAGAGGGGCTTTTCTTCGGCGAAAAGGCGCAGGCTCACCGTTGGCGTGGTTGGCGTTTTCTTCGTTTTGCTTCGCAAAAAGCCAGTCCCCAAGCTGTCCGGGTTCAAGTTCAGCGAGTCGTTTTTCAAACTGTCTGGCGGCAGCGAGTCGAGGTCCGCCACCGTCGTATCGGGCAGCATTTCACCACTTAAAACGAGGTTGCTGTCCAGAAAACCAATCTGCTCGGCATCGCTGTCGAAGCGGTAGTTGAGGTTGAGGTCGTTCAGCGCCACGGCCTTGAAAGTACCGGATTTCACGTTGTTTACCTTGAATTTCCCCTCCTTGTCGGTCGTCGCAAAATAGAACGGCCGGTCCTTCCGCACCACCGAATCGGCGAGGTTTTCATAGAGCATGAACAGCGTTTTATCGACTGGTTTGCCCGTCCAGGCATCAGCGATTTGGCCCTCCACGGAGAGTGAATCAATGTAGTCGCCGGTGGAAAACACGAAGACGATGGGGTTCACGTTGCCCTCCGTCAGGTCACGTATTGCCTGGCCGAAATTGATGACGTAGGTGGCGCTGTCCCGCAACACTTCGTCCTCAGCGAAATGGACTTGGATGGTCTTTTTCTTCCTCACGATTTCGGGGCGCTTCACCAGCGGCGGCGAGATGACCACCTGCGTGAAAACGTCCTTCAGTTCCACCCATTCGTCAAAGGCGAGCACGATGTCCTGTTTTTTGAAGCGGGTCTGAAAATTTCGGGTGGAACGCAGGCTGTCGAGCTTGGGCGGGTCAAGGTCTTTCGGGCCGCCCTGTGGTGCGACGATGTTGGCGCAGCCGATGAACATGGCTAGGGTCAGCAGCATTAGCGAACCGAGGAAGATTTTGGATTTTATTTTCAAAAAGCCTTTTTTCATAAAAACTCCGCAAAGCGGGGTCAAAGATGTTGCATTTGCCCAAGTTTAACAAAATAGTTTGCAGTCCGACAGTGGACAGTGGGCAGTCGGTGACGTGGTAGCAGTCATAGGACTGCCCACTGTCCACTGTCGAACTGCAAACTACCTATCGGCCTCGCATCTCAATGTTCCGTGGGTGAAAATTCAGCACGGTTTCCTTCAAATAATCCGTGTCGAGGTGGGTATAAATTTCGGTGGTGGTGATGCTCTCGTGGCCGAGCATGTCCTGCACGGCCTTGAGGTCGGCGCCGCCCTCTATGAGGTGCGTGGCGAAGGAGTGCCGGAACGTGTGCGGGCTGATGTTCTTCTCGATGCCCGCTTTTTTCGCCAAATCCTTGATGATGAGGAATACCATGATGCGGGTCAGTTTGCTGCCCCGGCGATTGAGGAACAGCACGTTTTCATTGTCTTTTTTTATTTTCATGTGCTTCCGAACCTCCTCCCGATAGAACCCAATATGCTTCACCGCTTCGTCACCAATGGGCACCAATCGCTCCTTGTCGTTTTTGCCCAAAACCTTGACGAACCCCACGTCAAAATGCAGGTTCGAAATGCGCAGGTTGATGAGTTCCGTGACCCGCAGGCCGCAAGCGTAGAGCGTTTCGACCATGGCCCGGTTGCGTAGGCCGAGTGGGTCGCTGTGGTCAATTTCAGCGAGCATGCGCTGGATTTCGTCGTAGTTCAGCACCTCCGGTATTTTTCGGTCGAGCTTGGGGGTTTCCAGCATTTCGGTCGGGTCGATTTGCAGGATGTCCTCCACGAGCAGGTAGCGGTAAAATGCCTTGATGCCCGAAATCAGGCGGGCTTGGGAGCGCAGTTCAAGTCCAAGTCCGTTGAGCCATTTGAGCATGGCTTGGAAGTCCTTCAAGGTCAGGTCGCCGGGGTTGGGCAAGTTTGGCATTGGTTGCCCTTCGGGCAATGTTTGCGAAGCGGCGAGTCGCTGCAAATCAAGGTACTGCACCAGTTTTCCGATGTCCCGCAGGTATGCCTCAATGGTATTGCCGGACATGGAGCGCTCCAAAAGCAGGTAAGCATGAAAACCTTTGATGTATGAATTCCACATGAATGAGTTTTGAAAGGCGAAATTATGGGATTAATGCTTATTGATTCCCCAAAACATAATAAGCGTATTTATTCTTGCTCTTAATTAGGCAGGTAAAATAGCTATATTTTGCATCAGCTATATTGAAATATGCTTTCAAATCATATTTTTCATCCGACCAAAAAGACTTGCCATTGTTGAGTTTATCAAGTTTGCCATCATGGCATTTTTGGTAAAACAATTCAATTAAGCCTTCAGCTTCTTTGGCACTTATCTCAGCCTGCATGATATTGGTTTCACCAACAATATCGGCATTTGGCGCAGCACCTTCTGCATATTCGAAACGGCATTTATCGTTGACGTTTATCAAGTTCAATAATTTACTTGTTTCAAATAATATGCTACCTGGTTCTGCCTCCACATTGTCAGCCGACATCACTTTATTATTTTGAACATTAAGGCTGTCTTTTATGGGGGTTGATGTGTTTTCTGTGGGGTTGGAATTGCTTTGGCAAGCTGCCAAAAACAGTATCGAAATCATTAAAAGCATCTTCATATCATCAATAGTCCGTGAAAGTTTTTGGGATGAAAAAGGGTGAAAATTCTAAGTTTGAGTTTACCACAACTTGAACAAAGAACAATCACCCAATGAGTACAAGCCTCATCGACGCAATACTGGGCAAAATGCCTGGGATGAACA
>JBGSWN010000281.1:0-23612 GCA_041752395.1 Saprospiraceae bacterium
TTGCGGAGCAAATCCAAACCCTCTTCGTGACTACCCAGCCAGCGCCAGTTTTTACCACGGAAGTGACTGGCCCAATTGTCTATTTTCATAATCAAACCAGCTACGGCCTGACCAATTTCACTTGGAATTTTGGCGACGGAAACAGCAGCACGCAGGCAGCGCCAACGCATGTTTATCTCCAGTCTGGCAATTACAACGTCACCCTCACCGCCACGAACGAATGTGGCAGCATGAGCGTCACGCACCCAGTCAGCGTTGTTTCGCCAACCTCCACGCAGCTTGATTTTACCGCCAACGACAGCATCCCAGCGTTCACGGGGAAGTTTCGCCCCGGCACGGCTTGGGATTATGTGCCCGGCTGGACCAGCCAACAGCTCGGTGATATTGCCGCAGGCAACCCACTTGAAAATGTGAATGGGGTAGGGGTAAAAGCGCTCCGAACCTATACCGGTGAAAGTGCCTTTCTCGACCTCGGCTACGATACCCGAAAAGCAGAATTCGAGCATTTCAGCAACCTTGATTTGAGGGAGAACTCTTTTCTTTTGGCTTTCCCTGCTGCGCAAAACCGGGATGCCTACCATTACTGCCCAGATTACCAGAGCGCCCTTTTTAAGGATTTGTACCTAAATATTTGGGACGACGGCGAAAACGGTACACCTGTTAACGACGCCAACCCATTTGCCCTCTACGTTTGGAACACGGTGAATACCTACAAGGACTACGTGCAGTTTTGGGAGATTTACAATTCACCTGACTTTGACCTGACGGGCGACAAAGCTTGGCTGCCGCCGGGCGAGCCTGGTAACTGGTGGCAAAACAACCCCGACCCTTGCGATTACGAGCTGAAGGCCCCAATATTCTTCTACATCCGCAGCCTGCGTATCGCCTACGAAATCGTGCGCTACCTCGACCCAAAGGCGTATGTGACCATCAGTGGCATTGCTTATCCGTCCTTTCTCGATGCCGTTTGCCGGAACACGGATAACCCGCTCGATGGTTCTGAGCAGTCGCCGTACCCTAAAAAAGGTGGTGCATATTTCGATGCGGTGGGCTACAAAAGCTACCCTCATTTTGATGGAAGCACGCAGTATTTCGATGTAAATGCTGGCCAATTTGCCTACGAGCGACACAGCGATGCAGCCGTCAGCGGCATCCCAAGGGTGAAGGCGATGTTTCAGGATGTGCTGTCCAACTACGGCTACGACGGCACACAAATGCCTGAAAAAGAATGGATTATCAGCGAAGCCAATTTGCCAAGGCAGTCGTTTTATGGCTTCCTTGGCTCGGCGGAGGCACAGCGGAACTGGATTGTCAAGGCTTGGGTGGAAAGCGTTCGAGACAGTATTCGGCAACTGAATATTTTCCGCTTGGCAGAAAGTCAGCACATTTGGCTGGCAAATGACGCTTTTGAAGTCATGGGTTTGTATCAAAAATTGGACGGGGTGACACCGTACATCCAGACGGTGAACGACGAAGGAATTGCATTGAAAACTTGCTCTGACCTGCTTTTCGGAACGGATTACAACCAGCAGCGCACCGAGGCGATGAACCTGCCTGCCAACGTGGGCGGGGCAGCATTCAGTGATGCAGAAGGCAAGTTTGTTTACGTGCTTTGGGCTAAAACAGCGACCGACCAAACGGAAAATGCCAGCGCAACGTATTCATTTCCAACGGGATTGGTCACTGGCCAATTGCAGCAGATGGCATGGGATTTTTCGCAAACTGACCAGTCTTCCAATATTGCAGCCACTGGAATTGCCTTGACGGGCAGCCCTTTTTTCCTTCGGAAAACACCAACGCTTATGCCGCCTGTCGCATTTTTTGAAGCTGATTTTCAGGAGCTTTGCGTGGGTGAAACGGTGCAGTTCGGCAGCCAAGCCAGCGGCAATCCGACCAATTGGGATTGGACTTTTGAAGGAGGGACGCCAGCCGCTCATTTTGGGGAAACCCCGCCAGCCATCAGCTATTTCACCCCCGGCGTTTACGAAGTAAAACTAAAAGTCAGCAACGCTGCGGGTGAGCACGAGGCGACTTACAGCGATTTCATTACCGTTCTGCCTGCTGCCACCGCAAATTTCATGACGGTGATAAATGATGCAACCGTGCAGTTTGTCAACCTGAGCGCCGACCCGATGGGCTTTGCTGGTACGCAGTTCGAGTGGTGCTACGGAGATGGTATTTGTCAAATGGCTGCCAACCCGAATTATGTTTACCCACTGAATGGAACTTATACGGTGACTTTGACCGCCACAAACGATTGTGGTACAGCGACTTATGAACAGACCATCACCATTGGAGCAGCGCCCACAGCGGTTTTTGGGTTCAACCACAATGCGGACTGTGTGGCTCCTATCGTCCAGTTTCTCGACAACAGTTATTCAAATCCAGAGAGCTGGCAATGGTTTTTTCCAGGGGCGACGCCCGCTGAAACTGACTTGCGCTACCCGACGGTGAGTTTCCCACAAGCTGGATTTTACGAAGTGACCTTCATTGTGGGCAACGGTTTTGGCTTGGACACGCTGGTGCGGGAGGTGTACATCGAAGGAAATTCTGCGACGGAAATTGACGTAAATATCTGTGCAGGAGGGATTTATGAAGGCACACCAATTTTTTCGGATACCACAGTGACAACGGTTGAGCCGACCTGGACGCTGGGTTGCGATAGCACGGTCATTGCCCATATTTCGGTGGTGGATTTGATTGAAACGCATGTTGAATACAACCTCTGTCAGGGAAGTTTTTTCAATGGTGTGCAGGTTTTCAGTGACACCGTCATCATGGAGACCTACCCGTTGCCCCTCGGCTGCGACTCAGTTTCAACAATTACGCTGACGGTATTTCCTAACCAAACAACGGTACTTTTTGATACGATTGCCAATGGAGGATTCGTGCTGGTGGGTGGGATAGTTTTCAACCAAGCTGGCATTTTTGAAGTGCCGCTGCAGACTTGGCAGGGCTGCGACAGTCTGGTTACTTTGAATTTGACTTTGTTGACTGAAACGAAGGAATTACGGGCTAATCCATTGAATATCAATGTGTTCCCAAATCCGTTTAGCCAGCAACTTTGGATTGAATTTGAGTTGGAGGAGCCAAAAGAAATTAGCCTTGAATTATTTGACTCGATGGGCCGACTGCGGAAGGCCATCATTTCTGAAGGAAAAATGGCGGCTGGGCATCACCGTTTTATCATTGAAAATTTGGACTTGGCTAGTGGGGTTTATTGGCTAAAAACTTCCGATGGAAAATTGAATCATTTCAAGAAATTGATAAAAATATGAAATGAATTGGCTGAAATCCTCCAGAAAATACTATCTTTCGTGGCTTTTTCAAGCATAATCTTCTACTCCCTTCGCAAATAGGCATCCCCTTTCGTGCCCTCAAATTAATACTGGTCATATCACTCATCTACCCTACTTGGTGTAGTTTGGTCTGTTTTTTGTCTTGTTAGAAAGAAGAACAACTAGGCTTGCACCAACCAACAAAAGTCGGAACGCTAAAACCGAGTTGAGATGAGTTACGACCTGAAAACACTTCGATTGGTGCTTGCCTGTTGCTCCCTATTTTGGCAGCTGGCCCTTGGTATTTCACAAAATACGAGCTGCCCTGGGGCGCTTGGCCCAAACGTTTTCCCGATGGAACCTTGGGTTCTGGTCAAGAGAACATACTGCCATACGACCCCGGCATCGCCCCTGGTTATTGGTACACCATGACCCCACCGCCCGTGGATGGTGCTTACTGCGTCGCAAATAATACCGATGGCTGGACTTGGTTTGCCGAGCTTTTTTGGCTTGACATCGGCGATAATAGCCCCGACCCGAACGGCTACATGATGGTCGTGAACGCCGACTACACCCCTGGCATCTTCTACCAGCGTACGGTGAATGTCTGCCAAAACACACCGTATATTTTCTCAGCCGACATCATCAATCTGTTCCTGCCGCAGTTCCCCGCCGCCATCCTTCCCAATGTGGATTTCTTGATAAATGGCAACGTGGTTTATTCAACGGGCGACATCCCGATGGACATGACTTGGCATACCTACGAGTTTGCCATGACGCCTTCGCCCACCACCACGCAGTTCACTTTTGCGCTCCGCAACAACGCACTCGGTGGCTTCGGCAATGACCTTTGTTTGGACAATATTTCGCTCCGTTTTTGTGGGCCGAAAATCACGGTGCCGCAGGTGGTAAGCAATTGCGGCGGCGTGTTGGCTGTGCAACCAATCTTTGAAGGAAACCCTTGGCAAAATGCGTTTTACCAATGGCAAACAAGCATGGATGGTGGACAAAACTGGAGCAATATCCCCGGTGCAAATGGCCCTACGCTCAATGCTCCAAACCCTCAAGCTGGCCAACAATTTCGATTGCTGATGGCAGGGGCACAGGCGAATTTGGGGGACCCATTTTGTAGGGCAGTCTCCAATGTGCTGACCATCGAAACACCTGTTTATCAAGGATTTACGCAAGCCACGGTTTGCGAAGGAGAAAGCCTGAGTGTGGCTGGAAATTCGTTTTCACAAACTGGGAATTACCAAATACCGTTGGTGGCGGCCAATGGTTGCGACAGCTTGCTGCACCTTAATTTGATGGTTTTGGCGACCTCGGCAACAAGCCTTCAAGCGGCCATTTGCGAGGGAGAAACTTTTGCCTTTGGCAATCAGACACTTTCTGCTTCCGGCGATTACCAAATGACTTTGACGAACAGCCTTGGCTGTGACAGCACCGTTACGCTGCATTTGGAGGTAAACCAAAATGTTGTTGTTGAGCTTTTCGAGCAGCTTTGCGAAGGTGGCAGCTACAATTTTGGAGGGCAAATCCTGGCCGCTAGCGGCGAATACCAAACCGTTGGTTCGACGGCTTCCGGTTGCGACAGCACGACCATGCTGCACCTCGAAATTTTACCGCAACTTTCCACGAATTTGGAGGTTCAAATTTGCGAAGGCGTTACTTATCTTTTTGACAATCAGTCCCTAAGTTTTTCTGGAAACTATCAAGTTTTACTCCAAACAACAAGTGGCTGCGATAGCCTTATAAGCTTGAACCTGACGGTTTTGCCAGTGACTTCTCAACAGGTTTCGGCTAGCATTTGCCAAGGAAGCAGCTACCAATTTGGCAACCAACAATTGAGTGCTGCGGGTATTTACCAGCAAGTTTTCCAAACGGCTGGTGGTTGCGACAGCACAGTGGTTTTGGAATTGTCGGTGCAACCAGTTTTTGCTTCGCAAATTTCGGCGAGTATTTGCGAAGGAAATGCCTATTTGTTTAACAATCAGCAAGTTACAGCGACAGGGCAATACCAGCAAATGCTGCAAACGGTAGCTGGCTGTGATAGTTTGGTGACTTTGAATTTGATAGTGCTGCCGCAAATAAGCACCAATCTGACTGCTAAAATTTGCCAAGGAAATTCGTTTCACTTCGGCAATTCTGAACTATCCGTAGCTGGGATTTACGAGGAGAACTTGATGGCAATAAACGGCTGTGACAGTTTGGTGAGGCTCACGCTTGAGGTATTGCCGACGGCTACAACCATTCTCGCCGCCCAAATTTGCGAAGGCGAAGCATTTACTTTTGGGAATTTGGCGCTAAATACGACTGGCCACTTCGTTCAAAGCTACCAGACTTGGCAGGGTTGTGACAGCACAGTGACCCTGGATTTGGAAGCTTTACCGGTTTTTACAACGGATATTTTTCCTGAAATCTGCGAGGGCGAGTCGTTTGGCGGCGCTTTTTACCAACAGGATGTACTGCTGTTGGACACCCTGACTAGCTCGGTTTCTGGCTGTGACAGCATCGTGCGGACTCACCTGAAAGTTTGGCCAAAAGTGCAGGTGATGGTCGAGGCTTTCCGCTGCTGGGGCGAGGAGTTCGCTGGGCAGCGGGTTTTCAGCGACACCACGATTGTTTTGCTTGGCCAGACGGCACACGGATGCGATAGTTTTACGGTTTGCAACATTGAAGTGTCAGGTAAAATTGAGCTGGCCATCGCCGGGCCGACTTCGATTTGTGCAGGCGAAACTGCTATTTTGAATGCAGGGATTTTCACCAATTACCTTTGGTCCAACGGGCAGCAAACTGCTGAGATTACCGTCCATTCTGGCGGTGATTACCACGTAACTGTCAGTGATTCAGAGGGTTGCACCAAAGCCGCCAGCCACCTGCTACGTGTTTCCGAACCGAGGCTTGAGATAGAATTGGTAGCGCCACGTTGTCATGGAGAGCAGAACGGTGAGCTTCATTTGGGCTTATCTGGCGGCATCGAACCTTATCGGGTTGCCAGTGATGGTGGTGATTTTGTGGAGCAAAACATCATGAACGGTTTGGCTGCTGGAAACCATGAAATCGTGATTTTTGACAGCCTTGATTGTGTGATTCGGGAAGAAATCTACTTGCCAGAGCCGCCGATTTTTGAAGTAATCGCAAGCGAAAGTCAAACGATTAAGCTGGGCGAATCGGTGGTTTTTGATGTTCAATCGAACCTGCCAGTTGCCGATTTTGAGTGGTCGCCTTCCATTTGGTTGAGCTGCAATCACTGTCAAAACCCCGAAGCGATGCCCTTTGAAACTACCAATTACCAACTGAAAGCCACCAGTGAAAAAGGCTGCAAGGCGGAGAGCGGAGTTCAACTGATTGTCCGAAAAGAGGACGATATTTATGTGCCCACAGCGTTCTCACCGAATGGTGATGGCATCAACGATTTTTTTACCTTGTACCCGGGCCGGAGCATCAATAAAATAAGGCAGTTTTTGGTTTTTGACCGATGGGGGGAGCAGGTTTTTGGCACCTGGAACGCCCCACCATTTCACCCTTCCACCCATTGGAATGGCGATTTTCGGGGTATGCCCGCACAGCCAAGTGTCTTTGTTTGGATGGCCGAAATCGAATATATTGATGGCAGTACGAGGTTGCTGAAAGGGGAGGTGGTTTTGGTGAAATGACATAAAAAAAGCCCAAGTTGGGGGCAAGGGCTTTGGTCTTAATTGTAGTTTTATCGCAGGTTTAGTTATTACTATTGAGTCAATTTCGCAGAAAAGAAAAAGGGTAAGGTGTTCAAATACGTTATGTGAACATGATAAATATTGTTCGGCTCTGCACCATTTTTTTGAAGACCTTTTTGGGTTAAAAGCCTGACTTTTGAATAATATTGGTTTTTGAGATTTGAAGTTTCAGCCTTTATTTGTGGCAAATCAATTCAATAATCATGTTTATGAAAATTTTATCCACCCTGTTTTTAATGGTTTTCGCTTCCACCGTTTTTGGTCAAACAAAACTAGAAGGAACGGTCACGGATGCCGAAACAGGCGAACCAGTCATTTTTGCAACAGTGGCGCTTTCTCAAAATGGCGTTTTGAAGACAGGGACGGAAACAGATTTTGACGGCTATTATTCCTTCACAGAATTGGAATTAGGAGAGTATGAAATTGAAGTTTCTAACACGGGATACAAACCTATGAAGTTTGCAAAAGCAAGAATTGAAAAAGTGGCTGTGTATAAATTTGATGTAAAATTGACTGTTGGTTTTGAACTAAGCACATCACCGGGGTGTGGGTTTAGTCTCCCTCTTGTCAGGCAAGATGATACAACACAAGGCCATGTTTTTCGCATAGATGATATTAAGCATTCTCCGTCCCGTAACTAACAATAAATCGTCTTAATGAAACTATTATTTCTATTTATTTTGACCTTAAATGGACTCGAAATAATTGCGCAAAACGTATTACAAGGGAAGGTGAAGGACTGCGAAGCAAATGAACCCATGATATTTGCTAATATAGCATTATATCAAAACGGGAACTTTATAATGGGGACAAAGGCAGACTTTGAAGGCTTTTATTCCATGACCGAAATTGACCCTGGCGAATATCAAGTCTTGTTTCAAAGTACTGGTTACAATGAATATCTAATTCATGGAATAAGAATAATAACAGGCAATTCTTATCAACTTGATTGGAAGTTATGTCCTGGGTTAGGTCTTGAGCATATCGATATATTTTTACCACCTGCTCCGCAGGTATATCAACCATTTGGACAAATGGCTGGGAATATATTCATCCCCAACGAGTTATCGAAAATCCCAATTAGGTGAATTGTCAATGCCGCAAATATCAACGCTTCCACCAAGCCTCTTCCTCCATCTTCGGCACTTCCAATTTTTGGGTTTCCGAAAGATAAACCCGAAGTGCCAAGGCAGCGGCCACTTCGCTTTCGTCCTTTTCATCCGCCAGTAGGGCTTCTTTGGTGAAATAATTTTTTACAAAATGAGTGTCAAAATGACCTGAAGTGAATGCCTCATGCTCCAACACAAAGCGGCCAAAGGGTAGGGTAGTGGCTACCCCCTCAATCTCATATTCTTCGATGGCCGCCAGCAGTCGCCGAATGGCTTCGGGGCGGTCTTTGCCGTAGGCGACCAATTTGGACAGCATCGGGTCGTAATAAATCGGGATGTCCATCCCCTCCACAAAACCGTCGTCCACCCGGATGCCTTCGCCTGTTGGAGGGCGGTAGGTTGTCAACTTGCCAATGCTCGGAAGAAAATCGTTGAGGGGGTCTTCGGCGTACACCCGCAGCTCTACCGCATGGCCGCTAATGCTCAAATCTTCTTGTGAAAAAGCCAGTTTTTCGCCCCTCGCCACCCGGATTTGCTGCTCCACAAGGTCAATGCCCGTTATCATTTCCGATATTGGGTGCTCCACTTGTAGCCGGGTGTTCATTTCTAAAAAATAATAGTTTAAATGCTCGTCCACGAGGAACTCGACGGTGCCTGCGCCCGTGTACTGGCAGGCCAAAGCCACTTTAACCGCATCGGCGCCCATTGCCGAACGAATTGCTGGCGTTAGGATGGAGCTTGGTGCTTCCTCCACCACTTTTTGGTGGCGGCGCTGCACGCTGCACTCCCGCTCGAAAAGGTGAACGGTGTTTCCGAAGGAATCTGCCAGCACTTGAATTTCGATGTGGCGGGGTGAACCGATGTATTTTTCGATAAAAACCGAGCCGTCGCCGAAAGCGCTCTGCGCCTCACTGATGGCCCGCTCCATTTGACTGGCCATCTCCGATTCTTGTTCTACGATGCGCATCCCTTTGCCGCCGCCGCCTGCCGAGGCTTTCACCAGCAGTGGGTATCCCACTTCACGCCCTATTCGGACTGCTTCTTCAACATTGTCAACAGCGCCATCCGTGCCCGGCACCATTGGGATATTGAAATGACGTACCGCTTCCTTTGCCGCCAATTTGCTGCCCATCACTTCGATGGAATGGGGCGATGGGCCAATGAAAGTAATGCCCGCATCGGTCACAGCTTTTGCAAATACCGCATTTTCACTCAAGAAACCGTAGCCTGGGTGGATACCGTCCACGCCGAGCGACTGAGCGACTTCAATAATTTTATTTCCAAGCAAATAGGATTGGTTACTCGGTGGTGGGCCGATACAAACAGCCTCGTCGGCGAACAGAACATGCGGGGAACGGCGGTCGGCTTCGGAGTAAACGGCCACTGTTTTTATGCCCATACGGCGGGCAGTCCGCATGACTCGAAGGGCTATTTCACCACGATTTGCAACTAGGATTTTCTTCATTTCAAAGGTAGATTTTGTTTTAAATGGCCCTTGACTTGGGCTTCAAAGTGAGTGGCAAAGCTACTGGATTTCGTGACTTTGTAGTTTGCATGTGTTTGAGCTTTCAATGTTTTCAGGGTCAATCTTAAAAAAAATCATCCAAAGAAATGGCACTTGCAGTCGGCGGCTTTTTTTGGGTTTCAAAATTAAATTTGGAAACTGGCCAATATTTTATGTTTAATCTTTCGCTAGCTCCTTGCTTTTTCCTCACATAATTTACCTGCTTTTTTCTTAAATGATTGATTATTAAATAGTTGCAGAAAAAAAATAGAACCGCTTAGTCAACAAATATAATATTGCAGCCGTTAGCTATTTTTGAGAAACTTAGTTACACCTTTTACCACTATCGTACTATGAACATCACTACACAAATTTTGAAAAGGCTTGATGCATTTGAAAAAGGCGCATTTTTGGAGGAAGGAACCAAAAGTGACTCTGAAGCGTCGAAGCTTAGAAAGCTTGCCCAAGGTTTATTTTCCACCAACGTTTTCAAAAAGTCCATCCTTGCCGCGGCATCCATCGGTGCTTGTGTTTTCCTTTTAAATTTTGCCAGTAACAAGGATAAAGAGGCTGCTACTTGCCTCGAACTTCCCACCGCCGTCTATGGGCCAATTGAGCGGAATGGCAAATTAAACAGTGCCGCGAAGTTGGACAGTGTTTTTACCACCGCTAGCTGGGATGACATGGGTTTTCCGGTCATTACCGAAGCGCTAAAACTGGCGCTGCAACATCAATTGCATGTGCTTGAAAAAAGCGACATGAACGATAGCCGGAAAATTGGTAACCTAAAAGTAAACTACGGAGACTTACGGGAAGTGCTGGAACTGCTGGTGCAGCGGGCAGGAACCCAACCCACTGACCTTGGCCAGTACCTGAATTTGATGCAAACCTGGGGTGAAGACAAGATGAGCAATGTCCATTTTACTGGGTATTTTACGCCTGTTTTGAAAGTGAAAAAAGTCAAAGACGGCAAATTCAAGTACCCCATTTATGCTTTCCCTAAGAATTGGAAGGGCAAATTGCCGAGCCGTCGGCAGATTGAAAAAGAAGGGGTGCTGGACACGATGAATGTCGTTTTGGCCTATGCCTCCAATCCGCTTGACGTTTATTTTATGCAATTGCAAGGGTCAGGTACCGTCGAATACCTCGACACAAAAGAGCGAGCGCTTTTCAGGTATGCTGGAGAAAATGGCCACCGCTACCGCAATATTCAACGATTTTTTAAAAATCGGAGCGACCTTTCCTTGAGCAATCTTTCTCCCGAAGGCATCAAGCGTTTTTTAATAAAACATCCTGAAAAAATGGACAGTGTGCTGCATTATGACCCTTCCTATACTTTTTTTGAACCTAAAAAAGGGCTTGCCAAGGGTTCTGCCAATGTTCCATTGATGGAGCATATTTCAATAGCGGCAGATGACCGATACTTCCCGTTGGGGAGTGTGGTGCTTGCAGCCTTGCCGATCTATGAAAATGGCCGAATTACCCACCATGAATACAAGATATTGTTGCCGCAGGATGTCGGAGGTGCAGTGAAAGGAGCAGGTCATGTAGATGTTTACTGCGGGAATGGTGCTTTGGGCCAATCAATAGCTTCCAATTTGCACCATTATGGTCGGCTTTGGTTGTTGTTGCCGAAGAAGAATGAGCAAGTTGCCTTGGCAGTGAAATGAGTTTCCAGCGCTTGGATATTACTTTAAATTGAGACCGAACCGCAAGCCCAAGTTGTACTGTCTCCAATTGGTGCGGTCATAAGTATTTGATATTGAGCCCTTTGTGACGCTTTCTGTCAAGCCCTTCCATTTTAGATGTGGGTAATACCGCACTCCAACTGTTGGCGCAATGGAAAGTAACGGCGAAAGTTTTAGCTCGAAAAACAAGCCTGCCCCAATATTTGGTGCGATTCTTTTACTCCTGTTCACCAAAATTACATTGTTCAAATCGTCCTTGGGATATTCATACCGCAGACTAACCAATGAAATGCCTGGAGAACATTGCAGGAAAGTGCGAAAGGATTTTTTCTTGCCCTGCTTATTCAGTTTAGAAGAAAGTGAAACCTCGATATTCCCTTCAAATCCAATGACTCCAACTTGGAAATAATGTTTTTTGTAAATGGAGTTGGACATCATCAATTGGAGCGCTGGCCGGAATTTGATGGCTTCTTTTTTTAAATCAATAGCGTAATCAATTACACCAGATGTGCCAAAATTCAAGAAGTCAGCACGTCGGTGAACGATGTAATTTTCTGTAACTACCTGCCATTCAATGGATTGGTTATTTGTTGTAGAAGCAGTAATGCCAAGTTGAGCATTGGCTTTTAGGAAGAAAACACAAAAAAAGGAAAGCAGTAAAAATTGCTTCATACAACTGGATTCATCAATTTGTCTTGGAGTAAAAACGGGAAAACCTGATTTGACGATTTTCTAAACGAACTGTCATTAAAAATCTGTTCATCTGAACTTTTATTAACTTTTGACCGCTCTTTGCAAAGACATCTTTTGGCTCAAATTGGTTGGGCATTTCCTCAAAGGGTAAATAGGCATAATCTTGGAACAACTATAAACCATACCATGTACGAGCAGTTCTGAAAACCCAAGTCATTCATATTCTTGGTTTTAGCTATTTTTGCCCCAGTTCGGACTTCTGTTTTACCTCCCCCACAGTTTTTCGGCGTCGTTTCACAATAATTTCACCCTCAATCATGTCTATTTAAGCATGAGGTTTAAAGAATTCATTCAAATATTTGGCCTGTTGCTAGTGCTGGTGATAAGCGCTTGCCAGAAATCAAGGCGGCATTTGGGTGATGCTGTGCCACCCTTCAGCGGCGTGGATACGGCGCAGGTGGATATTGTATTGGCAGGTTTGAATGTGGAGGAAAAAATTGGGCAGTTGATACTCTGGGATGCCCCAATGCAAGATTCGCTTTCCAGACAAATGGTCTTCGAAAAAAATCAGGCGGGATTGGTCGGTGGAATTTTACTTCAAAATCTCCCGTTAGCCGATTTCATGTATTCAACGGATAGTTTGCGAAGAAATGCTAAACTGCCTTTGTTCATTGCGACCGACCAAAATGTGGCCCTGAATAATCAATTCATGGGCTTAAATAAATTCCCACTTCCAAGCACTATCGCATCCACCGACTCGACGGCCACAGCTATATTTTTAGAAAAAAAATTCGCCAAAGAATGCAAAGCCCTGGGTATAAATTTGGCTTTGGGGCCCAACCTGAAATTGTCCGATACCACTTCGCAATCATTTGATTATCAGAATTTTGAGAGTGATGAAACAGCAAATAACAAGCGCTTTGAGCGGGTTTTTGAAACCCTCCAAAGCAATAGGATTCTGGCCATAGCTGACAATGTTTCAAAATTCGAATTCAATGAAAATGACTCGCTAAGAAACTTGGCTTTGGGTCGGTATTTAAGCAAAACAACAAATGGCCTTGGGGGGCTAATTGTTGATGACCAAGTTTTCAAGATTGACACACTTTCCAAGCTCCCACCTGCCTATCCCCGAAGCTACCTGAGCAGGTATTTGCGGTTTAAGGGACTGATGACGGTGAAATTGGCTGCTGATGAACTGCCAGAAAGTAAAATCCTGTCAGGCGCTGAACTGATAGTTACCGCAGATGCTGGGAAGGTTTTTGAGTCATTCCAATACCTGCTCGAAATCGGGAAAATCAGCCCATCGGATTTGGACAAACGGGTTAGGCGGGTTTTGTTGGCTAAGGCTTGGATAAATGGCGGCAGCCTCCCCGTTGATTTGTCAATTGTTCCACATGATAGTTTGACCAATAAACCAGTCAAATTTGTCTCTATTTCAGAAAAGCGTGCGCCAAGAGTAGTTCCTCACAACCTTCCCCGACCCTTGAATTTGGATGCTAATGTGGACAAGGCAGTCTGCTATTTTGAAGACCCTCGATGGGACAATATCATCGGAAACCTATTTGAAAGCTCCGTTATTTTGGCAAGGGACGAACGGAAGACATTACCATTTAAACAAATCTACGACACTGATTTTCAGGTGTTTAAGTATTCTAATAGGGCGTTTCCTAAGTTTAGGGCTTTATTTTTCAAATATGCCAATTCTCAAGTTTTTGACCGACCGATACCTGCCTCTGGAGCCCTTGCGCCCGTTGTTTTTCAAGAAAACAACAAACAACCAGCTGCGGTTATTTTGCTTGATAGTATTGATTTACAGCCAGGGTTTCACAAGCAATTTATCGAGAGCATCAATCAATTAGGTGTCAATTCGCAAGTGGTGTTGCTCAATTTCGGCAACCCAAAAAACCTGCGTTTTTTTGATGAAAACGTCACTTGCGTTCAGGTTTTTGAAAAGAATAAATTTACGGAATCCTATGCTGCACAGCTCTTATTTGGCGGTGTAAAAGCGATGGGCAAACTTCCCCTTGCGGTAAGCGATAACCTGAATTATGGAAGTTCAATCCGCAACAAACCTGTGAGGCTGGCCTTTGGAGGCACTGAAGAAGTTGGGATTGCAGATGAGCGATTGGTGGGCATCAACGCCATTGCCGAGTCGGCCATTGACAATGGCATTTTCCCAGGGTGCCAAGTGGCAGTGGCCAAGGATGGGCAGGTAATTTACTCCAAGAGTTTCGGACATTTCACCTACAGCAAAACTGCGCAAGCCGTCCAGAACACCGACTTGTACGACATCGCTTCCATGACCAAAGTCTCAGCAACCACGCTCGTTGCGATGAAATTGGTACAATCAAAACAGTTGGATTTGGACGGTAAAATTTCAGATTATATCTCCGTGCCAAATGGCTCTGCAGTTGGAAATATCAAAATAAAACAACTGCTGTTGCACCAGTCCGGGCTGCAAGCACAGATGCCACTTTCCCGTTTTTTTTCTGGTAAAAATGTGCCAGCAAAAGGCTGCAACGATTACTTCTGCCGCAAACGCAAAGGTCTTTACAGTGTGAAAGTGGCCAATGGACTTTACTTCCGAAGGGATTTCCAAGATACGATTCAAAAGCGTGTTTTCAATCTTCCTGTTTCCACAAAGCCCCAATTCCGGTACAGCGATGTAAATTTTTTCTTACTGAAAGCCGTGGTCGAGTCTATCACTTCCAAGCCGTTGGATGAGTATGTTTTTGACAATATTTATCGCCCGCTTGGCCTCCGAAATATCACCTTCGACCCGCTTGAGAAATTTCCTAAAAGCCGGATTGTCCCAACCGAGCAGGACAATTATTGGCGAAAAACGCTCGTGCAAGGTACGGTGCATGACCCTTGTGTGGCCTTGCTAGGTGGGGTAGGGGGCAGTGCAGGGATTTTCAGCAATGCGGAAGACCTGGCCGTGCTTTTCCAGATGTTATTGAATGAGGGCGATTATGGAGGCTTGCAGTTTTATGATAAAAATACAGTTGAAGATTTTGTTTCCAACAAATACACGAACCATCGGGGACTCGGTTTTGACAAACCCGTCAAACGCCGTTACCCAACCTACTCAGCCCATGCCTCTTCAAAAACCTTTGGCCACACAGGCTTCACAGGGACTTGCGTTTGGGTTGACCCAGAACAGCATTTGGTTTATGTTTTCCTTTCCAATCGAGTGAATCCAAGCTCCAGAAACGGTAAGATTTTCACTGAAAATATTCGAAGTCGAATACATGAGGTAGTTTACAGTGCCTTCGGCAGTTTTGACAACAGTCTGCCCGAGCTGGATTTGGAAGATGATGTTGAATTGGAGGAGGGTGCTGGCGGGTAAATTTTGAGCAATTCTAAAACAAAAAAAGCGGTGTCAGTGACACCGCTTTTTTTTGTTCCAATTTTCGAAGACTAGAGCAATTGCTTCAACGTTTCTTCCAATTGTTCGCCCCTCATGCCAGTGGCGGCAATTTTACCTTCCTTATCAATCAAGAAAGTTCGGGGAATGCTGTTGACGCCATATTCACGGGCAGCTGCGCTTTCCCATTTTTTGAGATCGCTGACGTGGGTTGGCCAAATTAGCCCGTCTTGGGCAATAGCATCTTTCCACTTTTTAATTTCGTTGGTACGAGCTTCCCGGTATTTTTGAGCATCTCCCGCAAACATCTGTTCCATCCTGGAATCAATGCCATCCAGCGAAACACTAAATACCGTAAAACCTTTGTCTTTGTAGGCATTGTAGGTCTTCACAACATTCGGGTTTTCCATGCGGCAGGGGCGGCACCAGCTGGCCCAAAAATCAAGCAAAACCACTTTCCCCTTCAAATCGGAAAGCGCATATTCCTTCCCATCTGGGCTGGTCAGCCGAATGTCTGGGGCAGCTTGGCGTTGGCTTGCTTCGTAAATCTGGAACCCACCACTGCTTGGCTGTTGAACCTTTTGAACGGAGGTCAAAAACAAATCGTAGTCCTTGACGTAATCGGAGCCAGGGAAAGCGGCATCCAATCTCGCTTTCGCTTTTTTATGAATTTCGATGAAATTAGGATTGCTGCCGAATGCCTGCAAAGCAACCAAGACACCAGTCATGGCATTGGGCGTATTTTCCACAAATGATTGAACATCAGTAGCTTGTGCTTGTTTGGCCACCAATTTCTGCATCATATCACGGTAAGTAATGCAGTTTTCGCAACCCTTGACATCGTACTGAAACTGGTTGAGCGTGGCAAGGTCGCCGCTCACATCCAGGCTATTTTCCTTGCCATCCAGCACCAAGAAAACCTGCTGCTCGCCAACCCTGAGCCGGTAAATCCCAGCAGCAGGTTGCTCTGGGACATTGAGCGAAAATTTGCCAGAAGCATCAGCGTCTGCCTTGGTGATTACCAAGTTTGCACTTTCAGGATTGAAGCTCACTTTATCAAAAAACACTTGCATGTTTCCGGCATTGGAGATGTTTCCCGAAATGTTAAGGCCACTGCCTCCGCCTATGCCGTCCTTGCAACTAAATGCGATAGCTGCTATTGAAAAAAGCGTTAAAAAAAGATTTTTCATGCTCAAAGATTTATGATTGTTTGATTTATAAGATTTATAAATTGAGAATTGAATTTGAAATCAGTGGTCAAGTTTTTCACCAAGTGTGGTATCAAAAATTAGCTTCCATGCTGCCACACTTCCAAAATTTTCGCCATCTATTACAACCTCAGTGCCAAAAACTTCACCCAATTTGGTGAAGGAGACATTGCTGTTCACCAAAAAGGTTTGCAGCTCATCTTCTTTGTTGGCAGGCAGGCTGATAACGACCCGGCTTTGACTTTCGCCGAAGAGGAAACAGTCCTTCCGGAAAGTATCCACTGTCTCGATATTGCAGCCCAATCCGCTAGCAATGGCGCTTTCCAACAAGTTGGTGAACAAGCCGCCGTCCGATACGTCGTGAGCAGAATTCAGCCAGTTTTTACGGATAAGCTGCCGGATAAGTTGCTGTAATTCAAACTCTTCGTGCAGGTCAAAATACGGTGCTGGCGAAAGTTTAACGCCCAACACATTGCGCAAGTATTCCGAACTTCCGAGGTCGTTCATGATATTGCCGAGCATGTAAATAACATCGCCTTCCTCCTTGAAGTTGAGCGTGGTCTGGTGCGAGGCATCTTCCAAAATCCCCAGCATACCAATAGTCGGCGTTGGGAAAATGGGTTCCGTTTTGTCCCCAATTTGGCTTTGGTTGTAAAAACTCACATTGACGCCCGTCACAGGCGTATTGAACTTTCGGCAAGCATCGCCGATGCCCTTGATGGCGTGTACAAACTGGTAGTAAACTTCAGGATTATAGGGGTTGCCAAAGTTCAAGCAGTTGGTAATTGCGACGGGAACACCGCCAGTGCACGTGATGTTTCTGGCTGCTTCCGCAACGGCAATCATTGCCCCGGTGTAGGGGTCGGCATGAACAAAGGCCGGGTTGCAATCCACCGTCAGTACCAGTGATTTCTTTGACCCTTTGATACGGACCACTGAAGCATCGGAAGGCGCATTTGTGCTCAAATTATTGGTGCTAACCATGCTGTCGTACTGCTCATAAATCCATCGTTTCGAGACGAGGTTCAGAAGCGAAAAAAGCTTTAGCGCAGCGGCTTTGTAATCCTTTGGCGTCTCAATTTTATTCAAGCGAAACTTGCTCACTTCGGTCATGTAAGCTGGTTTCGTTTGCTCACGGTCATAAGCAGGAGCACCGCCTCCCAGCACCAATGATTTGGCTGGTATTTCGGCCACTTTTTCACCGAAGTAAAAATATTCCAAGCTGCCTGAATCGGTAACTTCCCCGATTTGTACACATTCCAAATCCCATTTTTCAAAAACATCAAAAAGCGATTGTTCCTCGCCAGCTTTTCCGACGATCAACATCCGTTCCTGACTTTCAGAAAGCAGTATTTCCCATGCCTGCATATTCGCTTGGCGGGTTGGCACTTTGGTCAAATCAATGCGCATCCCCGTGCTTGACTTGGCGCTCATTTCCGAAGTGGAGCAGGCTATGCCACCAGCGCCCAAATCCTGCATTCCAACGACAGCACCCGTTTTGATGGCTTCGAGGCTGGCTTCCAGCAGCAGTTTTTCCTGAAATGGGTCGCCAACTTGAACCGATGGCAAGTCTTCATGGCTTTCTTCGTGAAGGTCAGCGGAGGCAAATGTTGCACCGTGAATACCGTCTTTCCCAGTCCTTGAACCCACGATGAAAACCGGGTTGCCGGGGCCATTTGCGCAAGCGGAAACTGTTTCACCTACTCTCACAATGCCCACGGACATGGCGTTCACGATGATGCTTTGATTGTAGCATTCATCAAAAAACACTTCACCCCCGACGGTTGCCACACCAAAACTGTTGCCGTAATCGCCGATGCCCTTCACCACACCCTTCACCAAATTTTTCATGTGCTTTGAGTCGGGGTTGCCAAAGCGAAGGGAGTTCAGTGCAGCAATAGGGCGGGCACCCATGGTGAAAACATCCCGGTGTACGCCGCCAACGCCAGTCGCAGCGCCTTGGTAGGGCTCAATGGCGCTGGGATGGTTGTGCGATTTAATTTTGAAGGCACATGCAATTCCGTCGCCAATATCCACCAGACCTGCGTTTTCCTCACCAGCTCCAACAAGGAGGCGTTTACCTTCACGAGGCAGCGTTTTCAACCATTTGATGGAGTTTTTGTACGAGCAATGCTCCGACCACATGACGGAATACATACTCAACTCCACGAAATTTGGCGTTCTGCCTAAAATCTGCTCAATTTTCTGAAATTCTTCAGCATTGAGGCCGAGTTTAGCAGCAGCAGTCGCCGTAATTTCCGGTTCGGTGATTTGCATGAAATGATTGATGTTTGAAACAAGCCGCAAAGATAGCAAGGTGCAGCGGAGCGCAAGCGGGTTTCATTGAATAATCATTCGGGAAATTAATTTCGATTTTCCTTCAAAATAGTTGTACCGTCGAAATAAAACTGCGTTTTATCCAAGTAAAACAAGTTTCGTGCGTTCTTGCGCCTAAAATTGGACTTCCATTTTTCACAAAATCTCAATCAAATGAATTTCATCAAAGCATTTTCGAGTTTCGTTTTGGTCAGCATTATTCTATTAGTGATTGCCTGCAAAAAAGAGGGGGCAATGCCGGGCGATGCATTGGCCTACGTACCTGCTTCTTCCACAAGCGTTACAGCTATTGATTTGAAAAAATTGATGCAAAAAGCTGATTTCGAGTCGGTTAAGCAAATGGATTTTTACAAAAACATGGTCACTGAATCGCAAAAAGAGAACCCCGACATAGCTCGGATTTTACTTGACCCAACAGCCTCTGGCGTTGACCTTGACGGTAAAATCTACTCTGCTACCGCATTTGACGAACAGAACCCCGAGGAAATGACCACCTATTTTTACGTCCCCCTGAAAGATGCCAAAGCCTTTGAATCTTTGATGAAAACCAGCAAAAAAGAGGTTTCCGAAAAAGATGGCATCAAAATTATGGACGACGGCAACAATGCCATCATGGGCTGGAACGAGTCCTTGGCCATTTTTGCTTTTACCAATAATGGCTCAGACGAATTTAAACAGCGTTTTGTTGCTGCTTTTAAGAAAGACAAGGATAACGCCTTGACCAAAGATGGCCGCCTTCAAAAAGCCCTGGCAGCCAACCACGACATCACGAGCTGGCTTTCTACCAACCCATTGGCAAAAAACAGTGGTGCAGGCTTCGCACTCAGCATGATTGACGTTAAGCCTGATGCACTCAAAGACAATTTCATCAGCAGCTACGCCGATTTTGAGAATGGTAAAATGGTCGGTCACTCCGATTTTGAAATCAACGACAAATTGGGAAAGGACTTCATCGGGCGTTTTTTCAAAAAAGAAGCAGAGGCCGATTTCAGCAAGGTGCTACCGAACGAGCAGATAAGCTTCGCCACGGTGCTTGCGCTGGACTTGGTGGGAATAGACAAGTTCCTAAGCGAGCGGCCAAACACGAAAAAATATGCAGATTTTGCCCTGAACGACCTTGGCATCAAACGCAGTGAGATGATTGACGCACTTGGTGGCGATGTGATGATTGCTGGCTTTGGGGCGAAAAACATGAAGGACGCCAAAATCATGGTTTCATTGAGTTTGAAAAACGAGGCAAAAGCACGTGAACTGCTTCAAATTGCCGTAAATGAGAAAAAACTAAAAGAAATCGAGAAGGACGTTTACACTGTCATTTCACTCGGCAATAAAGATTTCAACATCACGGTAAACAAGGGCATGGGTAAAGTTTTGCTCAAAAACGGCATGTTGACCTTCTGCTCCGATGATGCACTTTTTGAAAAAGTCAAAGCAGGTGAGACGGGCGGGGCAGGCACTGTCGCACTTAAAACCTTTGATAATCAGACACTTGCGGCATGGTTTGACTTTGCTGCACTACAGGATGCAATGGGTGGCATGGACGTAAAAGCTTTCAAGGAAATGAACTTCAAGGTGAACAGCAAGGGCGCTGATTTTATCCTTGAAACGAGCGACCCAAACACGAATAGTCTCAGGGCAATGTTTGAAATGATGAATGCGGCTTACAAGCAGCGTGGGAAATTGCCAGAAGAATCACTGTAGTCCCATAAAGATTCATCAAAACCTGAAACGGAAAAGCCCGCCACCGAAAGGTGTGCGGGCTTTTTTCGTAGCGAGAGGGAGACTTGAACTCCCGACCTTGCGATTATGAATCGCACGCTCTAACCAGCTGAGCTACCTCGCCATTTTGCGGAAGCGGGCGCAAATATAGCGGTTTTTGGTTTTTTTTAGTTCCTTCGGAAAAAAGTTTTTCAATTTTTCAAAAGCTGCAATGCGAACTGTCCCCGCAACTGTCCCCAGCGCTGGACTTATTTTATCCTTCGTAAACCTGCTTTTGCTTGTTGGTGTAGCGCTGTTTTGTGGTCTTCCGGTGAAATATCCAAGCACAAATTAAATGCATCTTTGGCCTGTTTTTTCTTTCTCAGGGCTTCAAAAATATGCCCTCGCTCCAACGCCGAGCGGCAAGCAAAATAATAGGGACTGTTGCGCCCCTGGTCAATGGCAGTTTGGTAAAATCGCAACGCCTCCTCGAATCTGCCAAGCCGATGCGTTATTCGCCCCATTCGGTAATTGTACTCCAACCGGTTTTTTTCCGACAGGTAATCGCCCGACTTTTTATCTTTCAAAACATCATAAGCCCGCTGAAAGCGGCCACCATCGAAAAGCACCCTTGCTTTTAATAGTTCAATGGCTGGCAAATCGCCTGATTTGGCATCTGCCAATGCACTTTTGTCGCTTCCAACGATGGTGTAACCCTTTGATTTACAGAGGTTCATGTATTTTTTGAAGCCTTGAGACTCCCCGTGGAGCAGGGAATGCCAGGCTAATTTTTGGTAGGAATCTTTGATGAAATTCCGGCCTTTATAATTCTCCACATAACGTTTTAGGTAAACATCGGCATCATCGTCCAAGCGCTGCAATTTGACTAGGCCAAGCATATAGTCTAGGTAATAAAAAGGCGCAAATTGCTTGCCAATCGGCCTTTTTAGCAGGATATTGATGGCCTCATCGCCCCGGTCGGTGCGCATCGCCACATTGGCCATCACGAAACAGGCCAGTGGGTTTTCCTTAGGGTTGAGTTTTGCGTTGTTGATGATTTTCCAGGCCTCCTCACTGTCGTTTTCGAGGTGCAGCATAAGGTAAGCGTAGTAAACGTAGATTTCATCTTCATAAATGAAATCCTGTTTTTGGGCATAATTTAAGACCTCTTCGAGTTCGCCTTTGCCCTGTTCCATTGAGCCTTCCATGCTGCTCAACCAACTCACTGTCCATTTGTAATTGTCAGGAATGGTGCCGACGATGGCGTGAAGTATCCCCAAATCCTTCTTGTTGGGCATGAATTTCGGGAACTTCTCCGCATTCGCTGTCAGTAATTTAAACGCCTTGTTTGTCTCAAAAAAAGCGGTCGAATACTGCTCAAATTTCAGCCTTGCCAGTGCCCAATGCAATCGAATGTCGGCTTGCAAAAACAAGTAGTACGGGGAGGTTTTGTCACCCTCATCTTCAATGATTTCAAGCCTTTTATCCTTGTTTTTCTCCAGTTTTTTGAATTCTGTTTCCTCTTCGTTGACATAGACATGAAAAAAATCGAGGTAGTTTTCGACGTGCAGAATGAGCAAGTTGTCTGGGTCGGACAGTCGAATTTTGGCAAGGTCGGCTTCCGCCTCGACGAAGCGCAGGCTGAGGGTTTTGTTGTAGGCTTCCCGCAGGGCTGGCGTCCACTCGAAATGCTTTTTGGCGGTGGCCGAAATGGCAATGAAAACTAGGAAAATGGGGAGAAATGATTTCAGCACGTTGGATTTGTTGGATACGATATTTATAAACCGGATAACGACCTGTTTCGCAAATTGATGCGAGTGAAAGGATTTATGTCACAAAATTAACGCATCCGTCTAGGGTGCAGGTAGCCGCTTTTGAAAATTATTGCGCCGTAAAAAGCAGCAATTCTCCTAACTTTGCTCAATTTTAGCGAGGAAATGGACGATTTGGCCAATGCTGTTTTGATAAAATCGAAAACGAACGGCTCCACAATCGTAAATTGTAAATCCAAAATCGAAAATCAAGGAAGTGGACAACCCGTTGGATAAAATTGAAGAAACCTTTGAGGTGGACCTGCCAGACAAGAGCACCTTGGATGATTTGGTGGATGCCATTCTACCTCAAATCAGCCACCTCGGGGAAGACCTCCGTGAGCAAAAGTTCTTTGTGATGCCCGGGGGCAAACCCTGGCTTGAAATCCGGGACGACCCCGGCTTCCAAGAGACTGTGCTCCATTTTTTCAACGAAGGTGGCGAGTATCTCCAGTCCGTGGACGGCAACGTGGGCAAAGGCCGCTGGCGCCTGCTCGATGGCACCAACAAAATGATTATCGAATCGGGTGGCGAAAAAGGCCCAGGCCGCAGCGAGCTTTTCGAGTTGGCATTCCTCAACCAGTATTTCTTTATCCTTCGGAAACACGGCAACCAACACCGTGGCAAGCGTTATTTTTTCATGGGCTACGAAGGCGCTGTGCGTGGCCTGAAATGGCGGGACTGTATCGAACTACTATACAACGAATACCGCAGCCAGTGGGGCATGTTCCAATATTTGTTGATCATTATTATTGTGATTGTGGTGGGGGTGGTGTTGTTTTCGTTGTGGTAAATGGAAGGGAGAAATGTCTTATACTTTCATTTTTTTAGAAAAATATGAGAGACATAATAAAACAGTTTTGCCCAATAAAACTAGGGTTAAAAATAAAGAAATGAAGCAAGTACTATTGATATTGATGTTGTTCCTTTGTAGCTGCGAAGTTGATTCTGGAGTTGAAATAATTGACTTGAGAGGAACCGTAATAAATGAAATCCCAAATTCAGTTTTTAAAAATACTAAGCTTAAAGAATTGCATATAGGTTCAGATGGATATACTTTATATCAATAGTCCGTGAAAGTTTTTGGGATGAAAAAGGGTGAAAATTCTAAGTTTGAGTTTACCACAACTTGAACAAAGAACAATCACCCAATGAGTACAAGCCTCATCGACGCAATACTGGGCAAAATGCCTGGGATGAACA
>JBGSWN010000282.1:0-38827 GCA_041752395.1 Saprospiraceae bacterium
CGGCGAAAAACCACCCCTTTTTCGATGATACTTCGTTGAAAAATTGGTCACGTAGTTCCACTATGCTCCCAATTTTCCGCCTAGTCTCATCGAAAAATTGGTTATTTTTCACTCGGAACCCAAAATTTAAACAACCTCTTAGGGGTCAGGGGTAATACGGACGGCTGCGACACTTTGAAATACACCCCCAACTATAGTGTCATATCCAACTACCAATATTGCAAAGATATGGCTTTGAGCCTTCCCCAAACTAACTCGCCGACTGCCTATTCGCCCGCCCTTGGAACCACGTCATAATATACCCACCAATGACGCTTAACCCTACCGCTGAAATGAAAAAGCGCAGCGGATGAGCAGATAAGATAGGGTCGCCAAATGCAAGGTTCATCAATGGGTTTACGACAAGCGTAATGGCAAGGAGCAATGCGATGTTGCGCAGCAATGAATTTGAATTTTTCATAAAATAGATTTAAGCGTTAAAAGATGCGGCACAAGGTAGGAGTTTTTTGGTCTTTAGACTTTCCAAGTTTCAAAAACTTGGAAAGTCTCGTGCTACACCGCCACTCGTCGGTTCTCTCAGGCTTTCAGGGTAAAGACATTCCAGGTTTCAAAAACCTGGAATGTCTCGATACACCTCCACTCGTCGGTTTCCCCAAGCCTTCGGGGTAAAGACTTTCCAAGTTTCAAAAACTTGGAAAGTCTCGTGCTAGTCTCAATCCTCCTCAATTATCAGCGCTTCAATATCGTTGAAATCTAACTGTAAATGATGCGCCTTGATAAGCGCCATTTCTGAGCCAAACCAAGCAACCACTTCCTCCTTTTTCAAGTTGGAAATAGCTTTGGATAAATAAGCGGGATAGGAACTGTATGGATATTCCCGAAAATCGGTGCAAATGCCATGCAACTGCGCATTGGCATGGACATAAAACAGGAGATTCCCAAAATGCCTCTCATCACTGACTACCAACCGTTTAAAGTTCTTTTGGAACAAGCTGCCTGTCCTACCCTGCTGCTTGTTGATGGCCTTCGCATAGCCCATGAAAAACAACCTGAACTGCTCGCTGATAAATGCTGATACTTTTTCGTGGCATTTCATTTCCATGCTTGCAGAGAGGTATATCTTTTCGCCTGGTACAAGACTTTCCAAGTTTGTTAAACTTGGAAAGTCTGGGTCGTCCAAAAGCTCGCTGTATGCCAAGAATTTGGGTGAAACCAGAAAATGCTCCAATTCCTTTATCCTTGCCACCAGGTGGAAATGATTGGGCAATAGGCAATATACATAAGTATCCAGCCAAGGCGCCATATAATCCTTGTACTTGCGCAGGAAATAATCATAGTTTTTAGGCTGGTAGAAGATATTCTCCTTGTTGTTTCCCCGGTTATAAATATGGTAGCAGACACCTGGATATAGCGGAGGGTAGTAGTCTCTCATAAGTACGAAGTTGTTGGTTCATTAGTAAGGCGAATTTAACCTGAATTTTTGAAAACTGATTGATTTTTTTTTGGGGCCAGACTTTCCAAGTTTTTAAAACTTGGAAAGTCTCGTGCTGCTCCCCTAACTCGTCGGTTCTCCCAGACTTTTCTGGGGGGGGGGTAAAGACTTTCCAGGTTTTGAAAACCTGGAAAGTCTCGTGCTAGGTCTCGTGCTACACCTCCCGCTCGTCGGTTAACCCAGGCTTTTCGGGTTCCAGACTTTCCAGGTTTCAAAAACCTGGAAAGTCTCCTAAAACCTGGAAAATACTTGGAAAGTCTCGAATCAATCCTCCCGTTTATACCCCCGCCTCAATTCAAAGGCCATTTTCAACTCCTCGTTGAGGTTGTTCAGGGGGTCAATAAAAGTGTTAAACAACCAGTCCTCCATATAATATAAAAACGATTTGGGGGCACGGATATGGAACTCTGGTAGTTCACGCAGGATGAACGCCATCCCCTCTGTTACCAAGGCGTCACGCAAGAAGTTGACTATCCGGAACTCCTCCACATATATTGGGTCCCTGATTTTCTCTTCCCACTCCTTGTTTTCCTCGTAGGGGTTTTTATAATCGGAGAAAATGCTTTTCAGGCGCATTTCCTCCCTTAAATCGGGCAGGAAGTTGACCCTCTTGGCCAAGTACGATGATAATACAGGTAAAAGGTCATGTCCCTTTCGCTGAAGCCCGTGCAGCATGGCTGGGTGCCTTGGCCTTGGCGAACTCGATGCCTTGTAGTATTTCATGGCATCGGCGTAGATGTCGGGAAAGTATAATAATGCCTCCACCATCAAGTCGTTAAAATCAATATCGTGGTACCATTCTCCCTCCGCACAGGTGAGCTTGTACCAAAACCTTACCCTGTTCCAGCCCCTCGCTTCCCATTCTTCCATAATCTCCACCATCTCCACACAAAAAATTGGGCTCTCCTCGCAACCTTTGACCGGGCGGTCTTTGCGGTATTTCAAATAAAACTGGCGGCGGCCCTCCAAGGTGGACAAATGGCTGTCGTTCTCCTTCTCCCTTTCGTGATACGCTTGAATATCCAGCTTCTCCCATTTAGACACCGCCATATCCACCATCACAATGGCGTAGTTGTGCATACACTTGTTGAAGCTGCGCACAAGCTTCGTTTCCAACAAGTTAAACGTGGGCAGATAATCTAGCGCAATCTCCTTCAGGGCCTCATACACCTTGCGGCTCAATCTCATTCTTAGGCTAAAGAACTCTCCCCATTGCAGCATTGCATCATCGGCGGTATAGGATTTTTGGATTTCCTGTGCGGTTCTTCTTCGCTGGTTTTTCCCATTTTTTATAATCCAATTGGCGAGATGCTCCATGTCTTCATTGTCAAAGAAGGCATACAACAGCCTCGAAAAATCGAACCCTTCCCGCTCCAACGCCCGAATGAGCAGGGTTGGGCTTTGATGGAACTCTTCTATATCAGCCAATAGGTTCTGCAAATAACCGTAAAGCCTTGGTTCGTGCTTCTTATAGGTTTTCATCAGCTCGGACACGGTGTAATCGAGTTGTACCGTGCCCTCCCGGCAAGAAAGTTGTATCAAGAAATAGATTTGGTCCTGGTTCACCGCATGGCTGCCATAAGGATTAAAGTACTCGTATTCTTCGATGCAATAGATAACGGGCTTCATGCGCTTTGGTTTTGGTGATTGTTGGATGCGCTATGGTGGCGAAGATAAGGTTTTTTGGGAATGTGTTTAGGGGGAATAGTGGTAATATAAATAAAACTTCAACATTTTTCAGGGGGTCAATGCTTGACCACCGATACGATTGCTTCGAGCAATCGTATCGGTTTTTCCCTAAAACAACTGACACAGCTGTGAAAAATGGATAATTCCAAGCAACACGCAGTAAAAAAATAAAAAATACTAAAAAATATCATAGATAACTATTGCGCAATTGAATCTTCCGCATTATTTTTGTTTTTGTAAACCAATCACGTTAACCCCGGAGCTAAGGACTGCCTGCCAAGTGTGAACCCAACGCCAGTGCGCTAACCCAGCAAAGCACAGCGCCAATCGCACAAGACCGACCGCCCCCCATCCGGTACAAAGCTATTTTAGTTTATGTTAAACCAAGTCTCTTATGTATTGAAAGAGGAAGACATTAAAACCGTCAAAGACCTCTTTAAGCAGGCCGAAGCTTTATTGGCACTGCCAACAGATGTCCCCATCGGAGGGCGCAATCACCAAAACATGGGCCAGGCCAGCATCGGCTACGTGCAAGATTGCATCGAAGCCGCTATAGCCTTCCCAACCGTGCCCAGCGGTGAAACGGACGTAAACAAAATGGGAGAAAAACTGGCCTCTTTCAAAGTGGTCAGCGAAATTCTCGGTGTGGCACTTCCCATCACGCTCAAACTGATTAATGTCAACCGACTGATGGGGCAAGACCTTATGGCCGACAGCAACAGCATTAAGGAAAATTTCGAAAGGGTGGCTCCTAAACGGGCCGAAATGAAGCCCACCGCCGAAAAGCTCCGCCAACGCTATTCAC
This sequence comes from Saprospiraceae bacterium, assembly GCA_041752395.1. Taxonomy (GTDB): domain Bacteria; phylum Bacteroidota; class Bacteroidia; order Chitinophagales; family Saprospiraceae; genus UBA6168. The sequence continues at coordinate 3,987 of JBGSWN010000282.1, forward strand.
GTGCAAAAAAGGAGGACGACGAGGCCAGCAAAAAGAGCCAAGACCCAAAGCTCTGACCCGCTTTACGATTATTTAACCTGGTTTACAAACAAAAGCCCTGGCAAATTAAATTTTGTCAGGGCTTGTTTATTACTGCTCGGTTGAGTTTATAAATTCAAGCTTGATAATTTTATTCTAAATGAGCAATTTAAAATGCTCTTTTGCCATTTTTTATTGCTCGCTTGAATTTTAAAATACTTCCTTGAAAAAATAAAAGCCAAGTTTTATTTTAAAATGCTCAAGCGCTGTTTTTATCTGCTCATTTGCATTTATAAATGCTCACGAGCGGTTCTATGCTTGTTCTGCTAATGCTTGACGACCAATACGATTGCTTCGAGCAATCGTATTGGTTCTTTAGAAAGTAACCTCGAAGCTAGCAGGATAGGTTCATGGTTTTATCGTAGCACCAAGGTGACACCTCGAAATGACTGCATAAGACCTGCTAGCTTGCAGGATTTGAAAGGGCATTTTGAGGCGTCGGCTCGGTGGCTCCTTGACCCGTACCCAAACAATCCCTACCTTGCACCTCCATCCAGTACATGCCTGCAACCAATCAGTAGAAATTGAAAATTGATTGAAATTAGGAAATTGAAGCACTACCTTGAAAATCAAGGGGTAGGTTCAAAATTTCCCAATGCCAAGCTATTTCAACGAAGCACTACCTACCAATGAACCTGTATAATTACTGGCTTCGACTCAAAAGCATGTACCCCACCGCCACGGCGGACTGTTTGGCGCACTTCCAACAGCAGCACCGCCAGGAGTGGCGCACCAAATTCAAAGACCCTAACAAGATCCTCGAATACTTGGAACGCCGCCAAATCCACATCGTCACCCATAAACGGGATAAAATCCGCCTAGTGCTGCGGGCCTACGAAGAGACGACGACCACCGCCTTCCACTATGCCAACCGGGAAGCAGCCCTCTACGATGCCATCGAACGGGCCTTCCGGCTCTTGGAACAGCGGGCACTGCGGCGGGGCTTGGAAAACCAGCGAATGGCGACACTAGAAAACCATGGGGTAAGGAGGAGGAAGTAGGGAATGAAAAGACGCTTGGGACTGATAAGATTGCTTGGGGCAATCGTTCGGTTTTTACCCGCAAGGTGGTGATAGGTATCTATGATTTACTTCCCAAAATGCGAAAGTTCGAGCCAGTGTTGAGCGTAGCGGCACTGGCGGTTTTCTAGCACAGACCCGCCAGTGCCGATACGCTCAACACTGGCTCGAACTTGTGGTTTTTCGTAAAGACCTTAAGTTTGCTGGAATGGGTAGGTGGAAGACTTGCGCCAACGGGTTGTTGCAAGCTTACGGCAAAGGGATTTGCACTTTCGAAACAACCAAAATATCAAAGCCGATTCCATGCGCAATAGACTCCTCCGCCAAGTCGTATATAGCCCGATAGATTTTGTAACTAAAAAACTCCCGGAGCCCCATGCGCTTTTTTGTCGTTTCCCCTTTGAAGGTGATGGGGATATTCCTCAACTTACTGTTGTAGTCTTTAGCCAATAGGCTTATTATCACCTTTTCGATTTCGTCTTTGAAACTGCTTAAAGCCGCACCCGAAAGGCTAATATTTTCACCAGCATGGATGCGTTCAGAAGTTTCCACGGCCAGCAGTGAAAGGATGTTCTGGGATTCAGTGGAAGCATCATCAGACATACTTACTTTGATACCCGAAATCTTGTTTGCAAAAGCAATTTTCATGAATTGATTTTTGTTTGACGACCGATACGATTGCTCGAAGCAATCGTATCGGTTTTTACCCCCTGTTCACCGACTGAACCGCACCAAACCTACCTTCTCCTTATCCCGGATATAACCCACGATATAGGCATCCTTCGTGCCGGGCACCAGCGTGGCGTAGAAGCTAGGCGTCCTTTTCAACAACCCTGATTCGTCTTTTTTCCAAGCTTCCAAAAATTGGTTCACCTCGGTGCTCAGAAACTTGTGCTGAATGCCCTCCTCGTTGTTCAGCTCAAAACTTGAGCTTTTCATAAAAGCATGGAAATACCGCAACACAGGGCCTTCGTTGTTTGGGATGAAAAACCCCCCAGACATATGGCCCCCCTTTCCAGAAGTGATTTCAAAATTCCCAATCGTAAAAACAATATCCCCATTACCGTCCGGCTCAAAGAACAGGAAGGGCTTCCCTTTGCTAAGGTCTTCCATGACCTCTGCTGTCTGTTTCCTTGAAAACAGCTTATCCTCGTTGTACACCGCATAGGATTCCTCATTCTTTCGCATAGCACTCCCGATGATGCGAATAGGCGAATCAACACTATAGGCATACTCCTTGACGAGCTTCCTCGCTTGTAGGTCATACACCGACAGCACCATACGCTCCTCCGTTATCTTGTACAATGCGATAAAACCATCCTGCACAAAGGAATTGGTCGAATGCTTCGACTTCTTCGAAACGACGGGCTTGCCCAAATTGACCTTTTCCAACTTACCCGCCGCCCAATCCAATAGCACCATCTCCGTTTGGCAGGAATCAAGGTTCTCCCCTTCCATCGTCATGGCCAGCCTGTTTTTGTCCAATAGGTACAGTTTCCGGGGCTTCATCGCCAGTTCATAGCCCATGACCGTGGCGTCGGAGATGGGTGTGAACAGCTCCTGCTTCATCCGTTTTGCCAAATCATCGGCAATCGGCAGCAACTTGGTCTCAAAACCCGGCTTCGATTCGTCGTACCTGCTCAGCCTCAATTGGTGCCTGGATTTGTTCCAAACCACACAGTACAGTTCACCATGGGACACGATATTGCCGAAAAAAATGTCCTGTTTCCCCTCCACCTGAAAAGTATCCACCTTCAAAGGCAGTGCCTGGTCGAATGGTGCCGTCACCACCACCATATCCATCGAATAATCATCATTGTAAGCAAAGAGATAGCCGCCCTTGCCCACCCAACAGCCCAAGGGGCTTATGCCCGTATTGTCGCCCTGATGGGTTTTCTGGTAAATGCTCCCGCCCGTTCCGTCCATGGTTTGCACCACGATACGTTCCGCATCGGTAAAGCAGACCCCAAAGCCACCGTCCGGGTGACCCACTACCTGAAAATCTTCCAACATCTCCTTCGGATGCGGCGGCTCAAAATAACCCGCCACCGTTTGGCCCTTTAGCCACCCACTGATTCCCAAAAAACAAATTAGGACGATTAGAAAAAAACGCATGATACCGATTTTGTTGAATTTGGATTCGGCCTTCTGTGGCCGTTGCTTGGGCGAAGGTATTGGTTTTTTGGGATAGGAAGGGGTTGTGCTGTGCTGTAAAACTGCGAGTGATTTTTATCCTGCTTTCATGGCTCGTTTTCGTTTTCATCATCCATTCCAACGACAAATTCAAATTGACAAGCGGGGAATAGGTTTCGATGTCTCTGGATTTTGGAGCGTGTAGTTACATTTTCATTTTTTCATGTCAATAGTCTTCAACAACAAGAAATCCTTAGCCTCGAATGTAGTTCCAAAAATCAGCAACTCACAATTTGGTGCCTCAACAACTGATGCAGCCCTTCTGAAAAAATCAGTTTCGAGGTTTGGTGACCAGATGAAGTTGCCTTCATTGTCAATTTTGACCAAATAGGCATTCGGTTTTCCAGTGTCAGCTCTTTCCTTATAGCCAACAATAATAAATCCTTCATCGCTGGTTTGAATAACATCATAAGCTTCGACATCTTTGGGGCCACCAAAAGTATTCTGAGATAGATTTATTTCCGCTCCAAATTTATTTATCTTCGCTACATACATTTCCTTAGCTCCTGTACTTCCATTAAATGTATAACCAGCAAGAATGTAATTCTCATCATTGGTTCGTTTAATTGACCTTAAAACTCCAGGTACATTGATTGGGTAAGTTTGTTGCCAATCATCAATATTCGAAGGCTTTATTATATACGAAACGGCATTCCCATCATTGGTTCCACATACAATATATTCTCCATCACTTTTTTCTAGAACAGAAGAAGCACAATCAAAACCTGTTCCCCCGTAATGTTTACTCCAAATAGAATCTCTATTTGAATTCAATCTCAATAAATACATATCTCCATTGCCTATTGCTCCTGGTTCACTCCAACTGCATCCTGCAATAATAAATCCTTTGTCTGATGTTTGTTTGATGGAATACCCCCTATCCTCATCTGCCCCCCCATAGGTCCTTGTTTTTGGATATGGAAGCATTTGTCCTGAAATGTTGTCAAATTCAGCAATTAAAATATCGTTTCCATTGTTAAGCGTTTTGACAGTTCCGCAGACCAAGTAATTTCCATTCTGTAGCTCAATTATATCTCTTGCTTCGCCTGAACCAAGTCCAATTATTGGGGTTTTATTCCAAAGCCTAAGGCCCTCAATGGTGACTTTGTCAACCCATACATATAAGCTATCACCTGAAATGCCGCATATGGCGTAATTCCCATCCGATGTGCAAATTATTTTTGTTCCAATGTCCTTTCCTTCAACATTGAAGGGGATTGCAGTTATTTTTTCATTGGTATAAAGAACTGTCATGGTTATTTCTTTCGTAGTATTCGAGCAATTGGAAACTTCAAGTTTTATTTTATAATCTCCTTTTCGACAAAGGTCATAAAATACATCTTTGGATGAACCGATTTCTTCACCATCTACATACCACTTGTAAGTGGAAGATATAGAAGCATTGATAGTGGTATCAGTCAAGCTTAAGGAAGCTGGAGATAAAGTGGTGTCAATGAAGTATTTGAAAGCAGGCTCGAAATTGTCCTTGCAAAAATCGTCTGGGTCACCAATTTTGCAACAAGCAAACAACAAATTAATCAAGGCTAAAAACAACGTTATGGATAAAGAATAATTTTTCATACAATTGAATTTTTTATTTAAATTAGAAATTGATTACTAAGCCAACACCATTATTGCTGTTTGAGATTCTAGATGTATATTTTACAGGTTTTTTTCTCAAAGATTTTACGAGGAAATAAATTGTAGGAGCAGCTACACCAACTGCTATAGCGGCTTTGGCAATTATTATTTTAGTACATGTTTTATCGTGTAGGTTATCAATATCAAATTCATTATGATTTTTTAAATAGGTTTTCCAATTTTCAGATGTCAAGTGACAGTAAATCAATCCCCCTGCTGTTAATATAATTCCGCTCCCTCCTACAATTCCATCAGTACGGCTTAATTTTCTTATAATACATTTTTTATCGGGGAAACGGGCATAAGGGGGGGCTATGCTAACATTGGGTTGTAATTCTTGTGTCAATGGAGACTTAGTTTCGTCTGATTTTAAGAGCTTTTTAATTAGATGATTAATACTATCTCTTCTTATTTCACCATTTTGTATTTGCACGAAATTAAGATATGCGCTAACTTCACTTTCAATAATCACTAAGCTATCTATCGGTCTTAATTGAAAATTAATCTGATAAAGATTTGGCCCAATCTTACTTTCTGAATAGCTAATATTTCCAAAAATCGAGTATGTCGCAATTATGCTATCTGATTTGTCGATTCTTCCTTGCAATAGCCCTTCTCTATTCTGTATGTCCTTATTGTCAACGTCCTCACCTCTTGAAATTAGAGTACGGATATTGTATGCGTTATTGGGCATGTAATATTGAAGTATTGTTTTTGTTTCTTTTCTAATTTCATCTAATAGGTTAGGGTCGGTTATTCTTATAGCAGTAAATTTTTCCACAATTACGCTGTTCTTTTGTCCGTGGCAAAAGATAGAATTTATGAGAAAAAAAATTGAGATTTGTACTAATTGTCGCATTTATAATAAAATTGTTGATTGTCAGTTTTGATTGTCACAGAGTCTACTTCGCAACCCTCTAATTGTATTTTGTAATTTTTATTTAAGGGTAACTTGAAAAGTTTAACTGTAATACCATCAGTTTCAGGTTCTGCTTTAACTCCATTGATAAAGATGTTTCTTTTGCTATCACTTTCGTTTAATCGTAAAAAAAACCTTACTTTTTTTGTGTCGGCAATTAATCCTGAGCTATCAGAAGTGTATATTATTGGTTTTGGTGGCTCTGCTGCCGATTTTGGGTCTTTTTTAGTTGGAGTTATCGGAGGTTGGATAGCAATTGTCGGCGTGTCTATAACATTTTGAGTTGTATCATATGGAATGTTTGGCAATCCACTTGGATTGAAAAATTTTAATATATCGCTTGCAATTGAACGAATGCCTGAATAATTCGTAGCTATAAAAATAGATATTAACACAGTAATATAGATAACTGGATGGTCTTTCAACCACTTAATGAATTTATCAAACTTCGTTTCCTTTTTATCTTCCATAAATCCAATAGATTAATATTATTGAATGACAAAGCTTTGAATTGTCAATACTCCGTTCTCAAAAACAAATTGTACATCGTCAATTTCATACAAGCACCAGTATCTGCCCTGCCAAGTTCAGGGGTACAGCCAAAAGCAAAAATCCGATGATCGTCAGGGTTAAGTGAATATTGCTTGTTGGACAGGCTTTTCATGTCTGTCATTAGTTTGCTGAATTGTTTGCGGGAAATTGAGCCTCCGATGAAACGTGAATCGGTAAAGGTCTGTTGAGTGAAGGAGTTACTACTTGGAAGAAGAGACATGTACTTTGAAGTATTCGTCTTCATTGTTCCGACAAATGTGTCTTCTCCAGTGAAGACATCTCCCAAAAAATGGTCACCAGGCATACCTCTGTTGTCGTAGAAGAAAAATTGAAGCCAATAGCTTTTCCCTATTTTGAGGTCGATTCCTCTAAGGTAGAAATCTGCATAGTTGGCAGGATATTTATGCCCAGTGCTACTATCTGTATGGTAAGGTGCTGTCGAAAACGGAAGTGAAATCATTCCACCAAAAGAGAGCTTAACCTTGTCTTGATTGGTTCCATACTTAGTGCTATCCCAAGCGTTGATGCCCTTTGTTCTGTCTAATCCTCCCCAATTGTTTTGAACTTCCACGGCACACATCCCTGATGCGTTGGGGACGTAGTCAGTGCTGAAACTGTAAATTGTAGCTTCCACAAAATTTTCAGAAGCTTTAACGCCAGACTTTGGCGTTCGCCACGCAATTGATTGAAACCCCTTGATGCCATTCTCTAAAGGGTTCAATACTGTAATTGGAGGAGGAACATTAGGTTGAGCAAAATGATAAAATTCAGCCATGGCTAAAAGTGTTTGTTTTTTGTTTTGCTTACATTTTTAGGTAAGCGTTGGATTAGCAAATTTAATCAATCTTCCTAAAAAGACAAACTGCTTTGATAAAATTTCCTGTGTTGATTCAATATCCCCAGCATTGAACCATGAATTGACTTTTGACTGATAATCGTTGCCTGTCGTCAAGGTTAGGTTATTATAGCTCATGTTTACAAGTTTGATTAATGCCTTTAAAATCGAGCCCGATAGGGATGGTTAAACTTACCTCCAGCTGAAGGCATGAAAAAAAGTAAATACACGAGTGGGACATCAACAAAAAATTGATAAGGGAGTTTATCCCCCAAAAAGAATTTTTTCAATTTCAGATTTCATGATTGGCGACACATCGATTTTTTCATAATTTTTTTCAAGCCAGATTTTAGCTTCGCTTCTTGTTAGTTTATCCGAAGAAATACTTTTAGAAATTTCTATTGCTGAATTTCTATTCAACCCTAAACTCATTAACGAAATTTGCGTCTGCATACTCACACCTAATTCAAGCCAAATACCTAAATCAGGGATTTTTTCAAACAATTCAGTTTCTCCAATATTTTTTAAATGAAATCTTAAAATATCAATATAGCAGGTTGAATACTTGGCAAATTTAAATCTAGCAAATTCTTCAACATCCTTCATCGTATTTCTTATTTCTGTATTTATTTTTACTGACAAATTTCTAGATTTGAAATATTCTAGTCTTTTATCAATTATATATGACAAAGGAAAACCACGAATCCACGAAACAATTAAAATTGCTAGATAAAGGCAAAATTTTTCATCACTAGAATCACCGGAAAGATAAAAATTTATAGTCATCAATATTTCTTTGTATGAATATTCAGCCGCATTCCTATCTTCAGGAAGCATCGGTATTAAATTTTCAATATTGCCTTGATAGTTTTTGAAATATAGCAATAAATTTTGTTGAGCAATTGCGGAAATACCTGAATTCTTTATTATCACTTCATCCGGCACTTCAATATCTGGTTTAATTTTTTCAAACCAGTATGTCAAATCATTGAAAAAGGGAATAGAATTATCATTTTCTGGGATAAGTTCATTTGAAATGTATTTTACATAAAAATATCCAAATGCGTATTCTAATTCATTGTCTTCATTAGATTGTGTCCGTGGTGTTTTGTTTTCAATGAATTTAATCAGTTCTTCTTGTCTGTTGATATTTAAAAACCTATCTAAAGATTTAATGATAGTTTGCTTTTCTCTACTTGATGATATATTTGTCTTCCATTCGCTAGGTTCTATGCAAAAAACATTACCCTGAAACTCTTTTCCCCATCGTCCTGCTCTACCTGCCAAGTTCCAAAAATCTGATTGGCTCATAGGTAAAACTCTTCCCTTCCTAGGGTTGTTCACAAATATAGATTTGGCTGGCAAGTTTACTCCTTCTAATAATGTTGATGTACATACTAAGTATTTAATATTCCCTTCTTTAAATTGCTTTTCAATTTCTAATCTGACAATTGGTGGCATATTTCCGTAATGAAATGCGATACCCCTTTTTAACACTTCTGATAAAATATACTTATCATGGACAGCACTTTTTACAAGTTTAGACAATTCGTCTAATTTGCTATTCTCATTTGTCTTTGTTTCTTTGAACAAGTCATATAGCAACCATGCTATTGTCTCTGCTTGTGACGGGTAACTTGCGTAGATAATATTCCCCCCTTCATTTCCTCCTAATGAAGCAGCTGTAAAAGCAATTCTCTTAGTCTCATTATCTGGCCTACTAGGAAGTTTAGCTCTACCAATTGGTATAATTTCATCTTGCAACATTAGCTCAATATTTACATTTAATGGTTCACGGAATACTTTTGATACAAAAAACATATTTTGATTGACTGCAACAAAATCAGTGGATACTACACCTTTACTTTTATTGCTTGGCATATTATTGATAAATATCTCAGGATTTGATGTAAAAGGACTGCTAAAATATATTCTAACATTGGGAAAATCACGGATTAAATCTTCAATTTTTTGTTGTAGTATTATCCCTCTATTACCATCTTCAATTTTTTGAGCCTCATCAATTATGACATAATCAATTGGAAATAAGGGCGATTCAGAGCGAAACCAATGCAGCCTTTCTTGAGTAAAAACTAAAACCTTGGACTTATCAGAAAACTCGTCATCGGGCTTTTGAGGCACACTCGATAAATAAACATCTAAATTTTCTTTTAGAATATCACTTCTTAGTTCATCTTCAACTTGTGTTATTAAAGCCCTAGTGGGTACAATATATATCACATTTTTAGTGTTTTTTTGAGATATAATACTCAAAATTATTGTTGATAATATAAAGGACTTGCCAGCGGAGGTAGGTGCAGAAATACTGACAACATCAGCTTCAATGGTTTTCTTATAAACATTCGTTTGAAACCTATTGATAAAAACAATTTCATTCCTTTTATTTACCAAGCTGTTTTAAAACTCTTTTTTTAATATATCTAATCGGAGAGGAAGAGGCAGTTTTTCTCTAAAGTCTTTTGAGAGCAAATTTCTGGAAATAGCTAATTTTATTGATTGTTTGTTTGTTAACTCTTCTAGTATAACAGCAGAGGCCAATCGTTGGGTTTCTGTAGTTTCACTATCAACCAAACAAGATTGTGCTATTCTAAGCGCTGCATCTATTGAGTTGAAATCTTCGCCTTTTGCCAAAATACTTGAAAGTGAGAGTAAATTATTCCAATCTATTTGCTCTGCGTTAATGTCTTTTTTTGCTTGAATGCTTGGCATTGAGTAAACAACTGATGTTTTAAGAATTTGTTTATATTGCCGTTGGAAACTTTCCATTTTAAGCACTCGTTGTTGTATTATATTATTGCTCATTTTTGTAATTAGTTTTTATTTAAAGCTTTAAGAAATAGCTCCCTGAATATTTCAACAGAGGGAAATGGAAGTAAAAATACATGGATTTTAAAAGTGTCGAGTGACTCATGCTTTAAAACTCCTCTTTTTACGAGTTCCTGCCAATTTTTTATCTTGGCTTCGATATCAGTTTTTAATTGCAAAACTGTTTTCTCATTAGGTCTTTGAGGATAGCTTTCAAAATCAAACCCAATCAAGCAAATTCCCCCATATTTCACCTTGTTGAAATTAGGGTCGTCCTTGTCGAAATACCTCAATAAAGCATTTTGAAGATCTTCGTCTACTAAATCCAAATTGTGAGTTACTAATTGTAAATCCCTATCAATTGATGCTCCACTTCCACCATTACTCAAGACAAATGGAGCTAAACTTTCGAAACAATTACTAATTGCACTGCTTACTGTTGTATACATTTTTGACTCTCCCCAGTACAATGTAAGTATGTCAGCTGCTGAATCATAGTTTACGTGAATTCCGTCTACGCCATGATAATGCATTTGTTTACTTGTTTTTAATGGCATCTTGCATAGAAGTTGTGGTAGTCTTAAGTATTCATTTGTTAGAATATATAGTAGTAATTCACCTCCTTCACCTGTGTTTATTAAATCTGTAAATAGCTCTTTTGCTTTTCTATGCAATTCTAAAAATTTAGAACTGCTGTTATATTTTACTAAATATTCTTCGGCTTTATTAATATCGCTTCTTGGAATTGTATAATCTATTAATTTCCCTATTATATACTCAACAAAATCTTGTACTCGGACATTGCAATTTCCATCCAATGCAATAAAGTGGCAATAGGTTGTTGTTTTTGTTGCCGAAATTGACACATCAAAAGAAACTTCTTCTAGGTAAGCTTTTAGTTCACCAGGCTTTCCTCGCAACAATTTGCCTAATGAAATTTCCGTAGCATTAGATTGATTTTTTTCTTCCATTATTATTACAGATAAAACTAAATTAATTGATTTCAAGTACTACCTAATTTGATTTTACTTTCCCTCTGCCACCTCACCCACTCCCTCCCCGGCCAATACTTCTCCTTCTTCGGCAGCCGAATCTTTCTCCCATCCAGCTTTTTCAAGCTATAGGCCGTGTCGGCTTCCACCAGTTTTTCGCTCACAATGACGTGGTAATCATCCGTCAAGCTAAACATGCCGCCATCGAAGGCATGGTGAAGGTTCGGGCAGAGGGCAAGTCCATTGTCCAGGCTATTGATGCCACAAAGGGCATGGGGTTTTATGTGACAGGCATCCACCATCGTCGCATCGGCTACCCAGAGTCCGGTGATGCAGCAAGTGTATTGGTAATGGTAAAGCAGGTTGTCCGCAAATTTCTGGTCACGGATATAGCCTTCCCGTTCTTTCATGCCTTTCACCGTCCGGCCATAGCGGGGCGTGTAGCTGGGTTCTTTGAGTACGTCCGCCTCTATGTCGAGTATCAGCCCGTCCATTCCCTTTGCTTCGATATAGCGCCGTTTTGTTTCGGGGAAGTAGGCGTCGAGTAGCTTCATCCGTATCAGTTCCCGGTCCACGGGGTTTTGGTAGCAGCGGAAGGCATCGTCGGAGAGCCTGCCACCTGCATGGGTTTCGTACAGCCTTTTGATGGATTTTACCTGCGTGTACATGTGTTGGCCATTCCCGAACACGGGCTGCCAGAAGCCTTCGCTTTTCAGGAAAAAGAAAGGTTGGACGATCAGCATGCCCGTGTAGGTCTCCTGGGAAACGAGCAGTTCCCAGTTTTCCCGAAAGCATGTTATCAGTTTTTCATCAAAAGGAATGGTGTGGCTGGTTGTCGGGTTCTCCTCGAACCAATCCGCCAAGGCTAGCAGGAACACGGGCTTGTGCGGTGCTTTGCCTTTGCCCGCCACATTGGCCCGGTTGAGTTGACTGAGTTTTTGTAGGAATCCTTGAAGCTGCATTACCTGGGTACAAATTGGGTTTAGGGCGGGGGAGGGCGGGGGATAAAGACTTTCCAAGTTTTTGAAACTTGGAAAGTCTAGTCTCCTCGTGCGTCCTCACGCCGTCGGTTTCGTTTGTTGTTTTCCCAAAAAGTACGTTCGTAATTCTAAAAAGTGGGTATGCATCATCAATACGCCCGCAAGGAACGGCGGGAAATTGGTATTGCAAAATTTTTGCTAGGGAAAAATTGCTCAAGCACAGTCAAGGTGGAAGTGGCATCCCGGAAGTTGGGATGTAAACTCGGTGCTGAAAAGTTGTGGTTACTTTAAAGGCGCTACCACGGTCTCCACGACCGTCTTCCTTATCCCAATCACCACCAAGCCCCAAATACTATAAAGGGCAAAAAAGGGCAGGATGTATTCCGCAAGGTTGAACACCAGAAAAATGGCGATGATGGCGAACTGAAACCCCAGCAGCAAGGAAGAAGAAAGGGAAAGGAACCAATTTGGGAATTCCCTTAATCGGACAGCCTGCTTGTCCAACTGCAACACCAACAGGTCGAAAGGCATATAAAACCAGAGGAAAAGGCTGTGCAGATGGTTGACGGTAGCTTGGTTTTCATAAGGGAAGGCGGTTGGTTTTTTATACTCCAATATTCGGCTGGTCATGTCTCCATTTACCCGGTTTCGTTGTATGACATAATAGTAATTGCAGATGGCGCACTGGAATTGAAGACCGATAAAGGCAAGGAATAAAAATAATGGTGAGCTATCGGTGATGGCATAAAGCGCAACGCATATTCCGAGGTTAATGATATAGTCAAATACGGAATCCAAGTACCTCCCCGTGTACGAGGGATGGTTCTTTTGCCGGGCCATTTCGCCGTCCGCTGCATCCAGGATGTTTTTCACCATCAAGAAAAAAGCAGCGAACAGAAACTGGTGCCAAAGGATGCAGGCAATGGCCATCAAACCAGCCAACAAGAATGCAAAAGTGAGATGAATGGAAGTGACGGGCGTATCCACCAAGCGCATAACCAAGGCTTTGGCAACGGGTCTTCCGTAATCTGAGATGTCAACAAAACGCTTGTTTTCAGGTAGCTTGGACATGTAGGTGGATTTACGATTTTAGATTTACGAATTACGAAGCGCAAATCGTTGAAATTGAACAACTTAGGTCTAAGCCGAAATCTGAACTAATTTCAATATCCTACTTCTTACTTTGAACGCCAAACACCTAAAACAATGCCTGCGCAAATAATGAACAATTTGGTGCAAACGTAATAAACCACCAGACAGGAAAAGAGTTGTGAAATTGTTCGGATTTGGGTATGCAGGTTCACACAACCTTGCAGCGTCTGAAATTGGAACAAAGCAGTTTCTAGGGTGCAGATTTATAAAACAAAAGGTCGGAGCGGTGATTAACCTCCCAGACCTTTTATTTTATCGGCAATCATTATTAATGTTCAATGACCTTGTGTTGGCAAGGTGTATTTTCACTGTACCGAACTAAGCTTGAGCTTTTCAGCACCGCTTTCGTTTCTAGGATAAATTGTTCTTGACTTTTTTTATCCAATGCGGTTAGCATAAAGCAATAATCAACTTCACCTTCTCTGCCCCAAGGCGTTATCTCGTATTCCAGTTTCACCTTGTTTTTTTGCTCATAATCCGAAAGGTATTGGTCGAATTGTTTTTTAGCTTTTGTGTCTGTTCCTGCGCCTATGCTGATGAAGGAAACATTGAAGCGATATTTCGTATCGGTCGTGGTTGTTGTGGTGGTGGTCGTCGTCGTGTTTTCTTTTGTTGCTTGCTTGGAGCAATTACAGCCCAAAAAAGCAAGTATTGCGGCCAATAAAAACAAGTGTTTCATCATGTTTGCTTTTAAAATAGGATAGGACACACATGGAAGTGATTCGACTGATTAGCACTAATTTTATCTGTGTAAATCAGTCGAATCTGTTCCATCTGCGTCCTATCAAGAAGTACTTTATTTTGAAATGAGCACCTTTTTAGTGACGAAATCATTTCCGCTCTTCAACTTGAGGAAATAGGCGCCATTGGGTAAATTGTTTAAATTCAAATTGTATGGAAAACTATCAACTTGGCTCACTGCCAAAATTTCAGTCCCTAAAAAGTTATAGAGTTCGATGCTTGTGTTCTTTCCATAAGCCATTTTTGACTTGATGGTGAAGTCTCCATTGCTTGGGTTGGGGAATACTTCAAAATCTTTCTCCGTAATCTTTTCGGAAATGCCACTAACCGGGCTGCAAGCATTGGACGCCAAAAGCGAGGCCCTGTCGGTTTCAAGATTGGCCCTCATTCTTTCCTTTTGCCCAGTTGTAAACATGACGGTGCAAACGGCATCTGAATAATCCATGAAATTCATAAAGATATCACCGTTTGGGCCAGTGCCACAGTCGTCATTTGGATTGTGCGGGAAATTAGGACAGCCTTCATTCGGTTCGGCAGACGGCGGTGTATCATCCACAAAGTCATCCCCGCAATCCGGTTGATTATCTCCCCAAACATGGCGTAAATTAAAGTAATGGCCTACTTCGTGTGTTCCTGTGATGTATTTTTCTCCATCCACCGTACCAAAAGATAAATAGGATATAGCAATACCATCCGTTGTATCTGAGGTGCTGTTGGAGAATGTGCCAAATCCATCTACACCAGGGGAATTTGGGTCATCTATGTTAACGCTCCAGATATTCATATAGTCATACCTGTTCCAGATAGTAATTGGTTTTACAAAAGTATCAATACTGTTTATTTCCCAGCTTGGTCGCCCCAAATCATACCGATAGACACCAGTTGTGGGGTTTCCCTCCGGGTCTCTTTGCGCCAAACAAAATTCAATTTCAATATCTGCTTGAATTGGAAAATACGGGTGGGCTGCATCCAATGCATCCGCATTCGTGTTCCTGAAATCTTCGTTCAGCCTGTCAATTTGGGACTGTATCTGTTCTTCACTGATATTTGCCCCTTCCCCTATTGCTTCTCCATTGTGAATAATATGGATGACAATCGGTATGGTATAGACTACTCCACTATTCTTTTCTGTACCCTTGGAATGTATGTATTCCTGCAATTTCTTTTCTGAATCTTCTATTCTTGCAAGCATAGAAGGGTCTTTTTGTATAGCTGACTTGAGGAGGTAGTCAGTTGCACATTTCTCGACAGTTTGAGCTGTCAAAAATGTAGAAAATAGCATTGATAATGCTATAAAGAAGGTAGTTTTTTTTGTCATTTTTTTTGATTGATAAAAGTGGGATGAGTTTTATGAAGGTCGGAAAGGTTGTTAACTTCCCGACCTTCATTACAGTTTAATTAATTCTTCATTAATTTAGTTACACCATTTAGCTCACCGGAATTAATGCGAACGATATAAGTGCCTGATGGCAATGCTTGCAGGTTTACTTCCAGCATATTCTCACCCGCTACCAAGCCCACTTTGTTAAGCTGCAATATCTGTCCGAAAGTGTTCAGCACTTCCAATTGACCCACGCCTGCATTTGGCGAAGTCATTTTGATAAAGGCTTGCCCGCTCGTTGGATTCGGCATCACAGACATTTTCAAGCTTTCTTTTTGCAAATTCGAAGTAGCAGAAGGAGACGTCAGCACACGGGTACTGTTGTTCAGCCAAGTGCCCCATTTGTGGCCAAGTACCACGTTGGCAGGGTTGCCCATTGGCTCAATCATATTCGGCTTCAGTTTTTGCGAACGCAGGTTCACGCCACCGAGCAGCGATTGGTCTTGGAAGAGAACCTTGTCGTCGTGGGTGGTGAAACAAGGGTAGCCCAATTCGAGGCTGTTGGAAACGACCGGGCCGTTCTTGTTGGTTTCTGTATTGGCCACATAAGTGCGGTATTCCGTGCCGCCGGTTGCCAAATCAATATAATAATCAAAGGCGATGATATTCGAGTTGTTCTTCGCAAAAGCAGGGTCTGCCACACCGACATGCTCCGGCAAACCAGTGATGAGCTTGCGGATTTGTGGTGTATCCACAGCGGTAAATTGCCCATTCTCCCAATACTTCAGCAAGCCGATGTCCCAATTGCTGATGTCTTCGCCGTCAGCGTTTTCCAAATTGGTGAAAGCATCGTAAATCAGGAATTGCCCAGAATAATCGAATTCCATCACGTCGGCATATTCCACATTGTCAATCCAAGGGGTGGCTTGGGTGAAAGTCGGGTTCACGAGGAAATACTCCCGTGGCGCAGGGCCATTCGGGTCGGAGAGGTCGAAGATGATGACCTTGTTGTCGTTGAGTGTAGTCAAACCTGCGAGGAAACGGCCATCTTTGGAAATGGCAGCATTGCGCCAAGTAGTGTCCTGACTCACGACGCCGACATTGTATTGAATGTCGGTCGGGGAATTATAGGCAATCTCAACGCCCATGATTTGGTGGTTCGCATTGACGAAGACAACCTGCTCGCCGTTATCGGTCACGCTCGGTTTGTCCAGTACGCCGCCATCGTAAATGGTTTCAATCAAAACGCCATTGCTCTCTGACAAGTCCAGGTATTGCTCGTCTTCCGTCACGCTCAGGATGTATTCGTTGCCAGTGCCGGGCGCCAATGGAAGCGCCTTTGCCGTAGGCGTACCAGTCGTAATTCCCACCGCATCGAAGGCTGCTTTCAGCGCATTGACCACAGCGGCGCTGTGGTATTGTGTTGCTTCCGCAATGGCTGCCAAGCGCAGGTCCACGAACTTGGAAGAAGCCGTCAGGCGGTCACGCAAGGTGTAGTAATAAACCTGTTCTGCGGTGTCCTTTCCAACGGCAGCATTGGTGGCAAACAAGTAGAAGGCATAGTTGGTGATGCCGCTGTTGGCATGTACGCCGCCATTATCTTCTGTTGTGACGACCCTTTCAGCATAGTTGTTGGGCTGCCAAGTGCCTTGGTCAGGTGTGGAGCCATTGTGTGGGTTGGAGAGGTCCCGGTCCAAGCCTGTTGGTGATTGCCCCGGCTTTATGATGCCTTCGGAAATGCCCCAATCGTCCCGGTCAATCATCACCCCGAAAATATCGGCCATTGATTCGTTCATGGCACCGCTTTCATTTTCATAAATGAGCCCGGCGGTTTTTTCCACCACACCGTGCGTCATCTCATGACCCGCCACATCGAGCGATTTTGCCAACGGCGTAAAATAGGTATTGCCATTGCCCCAGAAGATGCCCGTGCCGTTCCAGTAGGCATTGTCCATGGCGCCATTTTCATCCGTCACATTCACAGCGACATTGATGGAGCCGCCTTCACCATCAATGCTATTTCTGTTGAACGTGGCCTTGTAATAATCATAGCAAAGGCTGGCATTGGCGTGAGCGCTGACAGCGTTCGGGTTGCTGAAAGTGTTGCTGGTGGAGATAATATGGGACAGCGGCCCGTTGTAAACATTCTTCTGGTCACGGGTCACGATGACGCCCAGCATGGTGCCGTTCGGAACGGTGCTCGCACCTGCATTGAACATCGGCTTGCTCGCATCCACGAGGTAGCGGTTGCCATCGGTATGTTGCCAAGCACCGAAGGAACGGTTCACGCCAGCAAGGTCAACGCCCATGCCAGTGATGGGTGGCGGGGGTGGAGCGAAAGTTAGTGTTTCTGCGAGGGGAAGATTTACTTGGTTTTCGGCGTGCGAACCGTTGTTGTGGTCATGGTTCGAGAAATTGCAGGAAGCCTCGAAATGGTGAAGCACTGCACCAGTCTTCGCATCCACGAAGTACAGCTGCCTCGAAATCATGCTGGGATGCGCCTCCACTTGGTAGGCAAGGTGCGGGGCATTGTTCTCGCTAGCCACCCGGTAGATGACCAAATTGGTGACGAACTGCTGGCCGCCAATCATCTCCAGTTCTTCAGGCCGCCAGTCCCTTTTTACTTTGGCTTCGCCAATGGCTTCGATGACGTTTTGAATGGCCACAGCCGCACTAATTTGTGGAACAACGCTTCCAATTGCTGGTGTCGGGGCATACCTGCCGTTGGCGGAGGTGAAAACACCTTTCTGCGTATGCGCAATCAATTCTGCACCGAACACGGGCACGCCCAGGTACTGCTGCTGGAAGCGAACATGGTACTCGCCGCTGCGCTCATCTTGCTGGACTTTCTTCACAACAAACTCCGTGGCTGGGTGCTGGATGCCAGCGGGTTGGAGGCTTTCGAGGTAGGAAATGCCAATGGTGGCTGCGGCCCGCTCGTCTGCAACTTTGTCCGTCACGTTTGTTTTTCCATCAAAATAGATGGGGAGACCTTCATCCCCCGTCGTTACCATGACCGTGCTGACGGCCTGTGGCTGGAAATCTGGCGCTGCCACCCCGAACGGGTTGTCGCCAAGTTGGGCTTTTGGGGTGAAAAAAGGGTTGATGTTCAGGTTGACCGTTTGCCCCGGTTGGAGGTTGGTGGCCGGGATTTCTTTTTTCCCTTGGGAAAAAAGCTGAAAGGTGGCAAGGCAAAGCAATGCCGAAAGCAGTGTGGACTTCATGAAAGTATTAATTTAAAATAGTGAAAATGTTTACTGGCCAAGGACTATTAGATTCCTGGCTTGAGGATGAAAAATGAACAGGATTTTAGGTGAGAATACTTTTTATAATAAGCGGTGCAAAGCTACCTAAATGCTGCTTAAAGAATGCAAGAAAGGGGGTGACAAATTGGGTGACAAATGTCAATAATTCAGCATTTACTACATTTTTGATTTTAAGCAAAAAAAATAAGGCACCTGCAAATGCAGGTGCCTATTCAAATCGTGCTAAAATTAATCTTAGCCAGAATAGTTTTAGTCACTCATTACTTAGTAACGATCAAGCGCAATTAGCTTTTTACTGAAAGTAAGCCCGTTCTGGAGGGTGACAGCAACGAAATAAACCCCCGGTGCTGGGACTTGAATTTTACTGCCGCCACCTTCATTCTGAAACTTGAAGGAATTAACGGTCTGGCCAACTGTATTGGTGATTTCAACAATTAATTGCCCTTTGTAAACCGCAGCCATTTCGAGGTTATACCAACCATCCAAACTTGGATTAGGATATATTTTCAGGTCAGTAAAGTTATTTTCAAGCACTGGCAGTTCCACACTTTCTATCTGGGAGTATTCTTCCTTGCCGTCAAAATCCGACTGGCTCAGCCGGTAGTAGTTAACGCCGGGAGTTGGTTTTTCATCCAAAAAAGAATACTGGTGCGATTCCACCGTCGTTCCATTGCCTGCCATGAAGCCCAGTGAACGCCAAGTAAGTTCATCTAGTGAGGCGGTTTCGTCTGCTCGCTGTACCTCGAAGCCACGGTTGTTTTGTTCGCTGGCGGTTTTCCAGTTTAACAGCACTTCGTTTTCCTTCGTCAACTGCGCCTCGAAACTCACCAATTCCACTGGGAGTGGCGCAGAAATTGCAAAATTGGCGTTTGAAATATCAAAAAAGACATTGCCCACGGCCTCCACTTTTATGCGGGCAGTTGAAGTGATGACATTTGGCAGCGTCACTGATTCGCTGCCGTCGTTGGCCGTGCTTGCTGCCAATACGGTCGGAAAGGTATTGCCGCCGTCGGTCGAGAGCGAGATTTTTACATTAGGGGTTGCCGTGTTGGTGCCATTCACGCTCCAAGTGACGGTCAGCATGGAGCCACCTGTGTAGGAAGGCGCCAGGATGGTTGTTTCCAAAAATGGCCCGATGCTTCCATCCACCGTCACGGCCACAGAACCAAAAGAGACCCCGCCAAGGCCGTCCCGAACGGTCAGGTTGTGCGTGGTGACGATGCCAACGGAAGGCAGCTTATCGCCTTTCACATAGTTTGTCCCATCCAGAATGGACGGCAGCGGTGGGAAGTGGCGGGTTGGGGAAGTGCTTGGTTCATACGACCTGAAGAAAGGTGGCTGTGCGGTGTTTGCCAATGTTGTAGGCGTCGGGGTCGAAGTGCCGACGTTTGTGCCTTCCCAACTGTAGGTTAGTGAACCCGAACCAGAGGCGCTGCCCGTGAGTGAAAACGGCGTGGATTTCGGGATGGTAAAACCGCTGGGCATTGTGACCACAGGCGGTGAATTGCCAGTAGCAGTACCAACAAAACAATTCGCTGTACCAGCAATCAAAGCTTCCGCTTCTATGAAACTGACGGTGTGGAAATTAAGAAAAGGCCCCGTTTGCCCCGGATTGGAAGTAGGGTAATTATCGTCCCCTACCGGTTTCGTTGGGTCGGTGTTGTTACAGGTAAAGCCATAACTCATGATGGTCGCACCTGCACCAGGCTCAGCCGAAGTTCCAGCATTACGGGTTTCACAGACAGGTATCACGCTGTTGTAGCTATGGTTCATGCCAAACTGGTGACCTAGTTCGTGCAACAGCAACTGGTCATAAAAAACCTGCCCATATCCACTGCCAATGACAGATCCTCCACTCGCTTTTTCGACCGTTGAGCAGACTGAGCCTAACGCAGCGACCCCGCCGCCAGAACCAAAGGTCACATCATAGCCCAAAACATGGGATACATCGTAATTGGCATTGCCAATCACGGCATCCACATTGATTTGGTTGTCGGCCAGCAACGCATTTGGTGTATTGGCGGTATATGGGTCTGTGGCCGGATTGGTATAAATCAGATTGATATTGTTGGGCACCAACGTGAAACGAACGCTCAATTCATTCCCATAAACGGTATTCAAGGTAGTGACATAGTTTGTAACTGCGGCCAAGCCACTTGATTGAGTTCCGCCGTTTTGTACGGTGAACTCTCCATTGGCGGCCAATGCCAATCGGTAGGTACGAAGCGTTGCGCCCGTATTGTTCCTGTCCCCGACTATAAAATCTTGTATATTCTCATGGGTTTCACCATCAATCCCGACCCCGCAAGTACCCCGCTGGAAGCCCTCCGGCGCTACGGCATCCTTTGTGAAATAACTGAAATAAACATCGGGGTTTTCCTTGGAATAATGCTCGAAATAAACGGCATCCCCTTCCACATTGAGCAGAATGGCGAATAGGCCGAGTGAGGTCAGGTTCAGGCGGATGGTGTATTCTTTATGGGTCAGACCATTGCCTGCATAAGTCTTTATTTCCGGGAATTGGGCCGCCAGCTCAGGTGATAGGTTGGGCGACTCCACCACGCCAAAGATTTCCGTCGTGCCATCCGGCAATGGGATTTCGAGCGGGATGGGATTCCCTTCGTTCCGAAATTCCATCGGCGCACTGCGCAGGTAATTCCGCATGGCAGGCTCATCGAGCTGAAGAATGCTCATTTTTCGGATGTTTTTGGTCACTTCCATGGCCGTTGGAAGGCTTCGGTCGGAAACGTTCTCGAAGAAATTATTTTGTGCTGATAAAGCAGTTGCCATGAGCAGTGCAGTACCAGTGATAAAAAGGGATTTTGTAAAAAAAGTCATGTGAATAAGATTGGGTTTGAAACAATGAAATGAAGGCCAATCCAAGGCGATTGGATTAGTCGTGCATCATGAAATAAAACTAGGCCCAAAAACCTAAATCGGGGAAATACTGGGGGGTGACAAATAGGGTGACAATTGCCAACCTCCCTGTAATCACAGGTGTTTTTTTTGTATAAAAAAAGCGGCGCTTGCCATGCAGCGCCGCTTCTATTTTTATTGAATTGAAAAAGGTCAATAGGCTTTCCTCAAAACCTAATCAATATTCACCAATCGTTTTGCGAAGAAAGCATTGCCAGCTTCGTCCATGATGGAAAGGTAATATATGCCAGGTGCTAGGTCGGGCGTATTTATTTCCACCGAACCATAATTCAACTGCACCTTGCCTTGCTTCAGGCTTCTGCCGAGTTGGTCGTACAAGGTGTAGTTCAAGTTTGCCGTGCAGTCACAGCTCAATTTCAAAGCAGTAGAAAACGGATTCGGGGTCACGAGCAGCAGGCGCTCCAGCAGCGTTTCAGCCACGCCAGTCATGAGGTCTTGCCCATCGCAATCCTCGTCAATGCCGTTGTTTGCAATTTCTGTTGCCCCAGGATAAACATTGGCGTTGGTATCGTTACAGTCGCCTTCGCAAGCAGAGAAAGTGTCGTTGTCACCGTCCACTTCATCGGCAGGGATGGTGCCGTCGCAGTTGTTGTCCAAGCCATCGCAAACCTCTACGGCACTGGGGTTTACGGCAGCGTTGGTGTCGTCGCAGTCGGTGTTGTCGGTCACGAAGCCGGCCATTGCGGAGCAGGAAAGCATCGAAACGGCGGGGTTGCCGAAGCCGTCAGCGTCCACATCGGCGTAGTAGGTGACTGCCAATCCTTCGTCAATTGTTCCGTCGCAGTTGTTGTCGGTGCCGTCGCAAACCTCCGTGGCGCTTGGGTTGACGGCAGCGTTGGTGTCGTCGCAGTCGGTGTTGTCGGTCACGAAGCCAGCCATTGCGGAGCAAGAAACCATCGAAACAGTAGCATCGCCGAAGCCGTCAGCGTCAGCGTCAGCGTAGTAGGTCACTGCGAGCCCTTCGTCAATCGTTCCGTCGCAGTTGTTGTCCGTGCCGTCGCAAACCTCCGTGGCGCTTGGGTTGACGGCAGCGTTGGTGTCGTCGCAGTCGGTGTTATTGGTCACGAAGCCCGCCATTGCGGAGCAGGAAAGCATGGAAACGGCGGGGTTGCCGAAGCCGTCAGCGTCAGCGTCAGCGTAGTAGGTCACTGCGAGCCCTTCGTCAATCGTTCCGTCGCAGTTGTTGTCCGTTCCGTCGCAAACCTCTACGGCGCTTGGGTTTACGGCAGCGTTGGAGTCGTCGCAGTCGGTGTTATTGGTCACGAAGCCCGCCATTGCGGAGCAGGAAAGCATGGAAACAGCGGGGTTGCCGAAGCCGTCAGCGTCCACATCGGCGTAGTAGGTGACTGCCAAGCCCTCGTCAATCGTTCCGTCGCAGTTGTTGTCCGTGCCGTCGCAAACCTCCGTGGCGCTTGGGTTTATGGCGGCGTTGGTATCGTCGCAGTCGGTGCTGTTGGTCACGAAGCCCGGCATTGCGGAGCAGGAAAGCATGGAAACGGCGGGGTCGCCGAAGCCGTCAGCGTCCGAATCGGCGTAGTAGGTGGCTACCAAGCCCTCGTCAATCGTGCCGTCACAGTTGTTGTCCGTTCCGTCGCAAACCTCTACGGCGCTTGGGTTGACGGCAGCGTTGTTGTCGTCGCAGTCGGTGTTATTGGTGACAAAGCCCGCCATTGCGGAGCAAGAAACCATCGAAACAGTAGCATCGCCGAAGCCGTCAGCATCCGAATCGGCGTAGTAGGTGGCTACCAAGCCCTCGTCAATCGTGCCGTCACAGTTGTTGTCTGTTCCGTCGCAAACCTCTACGGCGCTTGGGTTTACGGCAGCGTTGTTGTCGTCGCAGTCGGTGCTGTTGGTCACGAAGCCCGGCATTGCGGAGCAGGAAAGGATGGAAACGGCGGGGTCGCCAAAGCCATCGGCGTCTGCATCGGCGTAGTAGGTGACTACCAAGCCCTCGTCAATCGTGCCGTCACAGTTGTTGTCCGTTCCGTCGCAAACCTCTACGGCGCTTGGGTTGGCAGCGGCGTTCATGTCGTCGCAGTCACCTTGGCAACCCGTGAAACCGTCGCCGTCATTGTCCAGTGTACTTTCATTGGGCGGTGTGATTCCGTCGCAATCGTTGTCCAAACCATCACAAAGCTCAGGCGCACCGGGATAAACGGTGGCATTGGTATCATCGCAGTCATCCACCGCAGTGAAGCCGTCGCCATCCGCATCCACAACCACTGGGCTACAACCATTGGACTGTAAAAGCGATGCCCTTTCAGTTTCAATAGCGGCCCGCATTCTATCCTTTTGGCCAGTGGTAAACATCACGGTACAGACAGCGTCTGAGTAATCCATATAGTTCATGAAAATATCGCCAGTTGGACCGGTACCACAGGAGTCATTTGGGTTATGAGGGAAATCAGGACAGCCGAAATTAGGTTCAGCGGATGGCGGCGTATCATCAACTAAGTCGTCTCCGCAATTAGGTTGGTTGTCTCCCCAAACATGGCGTAGATTCAAATAATGTCCTATTTCGTGTATTCCGGTAATAAATTTTTGTCCACCCACAATACCAAAAGACCCATAAGCTATTACCACACCATCTGTTGTATCTGAGGTGCTTGAAGGAAAAGTACCGTATCCGTCAACACCAACAGCGGAGGTGTCTTGAAGGTTAATGCTCCAGATGTTCAAGTAATCATACCTGTTCCAGATAGTACTTGGTTTTACCAGGGAATCCGTCCCATGTATGTCCCAACTTGGTTCCATCATATTATACCGATAAATACCAGTCGAGGGATTTCCTTCCGGGTCTCTTTGCGCCAAACAAAATTCAATTTCCGCATCTGCTTGAATTGGATAATAGGGATGGTTTGCATCCAAGGTGTCAAAATTCGTTTTCCTGAAAGCTTCATTCAGCAAGGTAATTTGAGAAGCTATCTGCTCATCACTGATGTTTGCCCCCTCTCCTATTGCCTCTCCACTATGGATGATGTGTATCACAATCGGTATGGTGTAGAGAACGCCATTGCTCTTTTCGGTGCCTTTGGATTGGATGTATTCCTGCAATTTGGCTTCTGACACGCCCATTCTTTGAAGAATAGAGGGGTCTTTTTGTATGGCTGACTTCAGAAGGTAGTCAGTTGCACATTTCTCAGCAGTTTGAGCTGCCAAGAAGGTGGAAGATAGCAATAGCATTGCCATCAGGAAGGTAAGTTTTTTTGTCATTTTCTTTAATTGAAGTATTGCTGTGGTTTTTCAAATGTAAGGCCGACATTTTTGTTTGTTTGAACTCCCGAAAACGCTGACATTTCATCTGGTACACCACCTTTTTAGAATTAGGTAACTCAATTTTTGACCAACTTAACGGCTTGCTGCCATTTCAAAACCCAAACCTGGGTCAAGTTTTATCCAATGGGCAATAGCTTAAAATTGGCATTTTTTACCGAAACTCAATTGTTGTTAAGCAGTAAAATTGCTATACGAGGTCGAAGTGAGTTTCAGGTTGCTGGGAGGAAAGTCTTGTAGAGCCATGTACGCCTTCCATCGCTTGAAGGGCTTAAACCCCTTGTGCTTCGAGTAGGTCACGTGTTGCCAATAGTTTTGGAAATCGGTCTGGATTTCGTAAAAATTCTGGGTTGGGCTGTTGTAAATGTCCCGCCATGTGGAAGAACTGGATTGGCTGAAGCCTTGAAAGGCGAAAAGGCAAAAAGCTAAGATTGTAAACAATTTTTTGCCTGACGCCTTTTGGAGGGTGTGAAATTTTGTCATGCTCGGTATAATTTTAAGATAAATGTAAGTGACTGGGAATTCGATAGGGGTTGATGCCCCACCCGGTTTTGTGAAAAAACAGTAATGTCAGTGCCAAATGGCCTTGTATTCGCCGCAAAACAATGCCGCAAAATGGTCGGTTGTTTTTTTAGTAAATGCTTTCAAAGAAATTGGGTTTACTCAATTGGTGAATCCAAGGTGCTTCGGATTTCAACGTGAAGGTAAATGTAAATTTTAATGAATACCTTTCCTCTTTCACGACAAAAATCAGGGGGTGACAAAAAGGGTGACAAGATAGTTTTTCATAGGAATCACTACCTTGCAGCGTCAGGACTTTCTTCGAAAAATGAATTTCCGGTATTTTGATTACTGCACTGCGCCCTTTGAGAAGGTGGGTTTGATTACGCTTCCGCTCGACTCCAATCAGGGCAAAAAAGAACGCTGGAAATCTCAAAATGACAGCCTTTATTTTAAAAAAAATACAATTCTTGCAGCCTCTAATCGAATCGTTCTTTTGTATGAAACAACCTTATTTACTTTCTCTCCAATTTCTTTTTTTGGCTTTGGTCGCCGTTGGCCAAACCAATTTCCGGGCAGGCTGGGAAAAGGCCAACCCCGTTCCGAAGGGCTCCAAGCTTGAGTTGGAGGAAAAAGTGAAGGCACACCAAGGCTTTCTGGACACGGCCATTGCGCAGCACGACAGCCTGCATCAACTCTACGGCAATCTCTACCTCTTCTATGATTACCTCCGTGCTTCCGATTTTCCAGAGGCTTCCCGTTTTTTGCTGCAAGCAGAAGGCATCGCAAAGGCATCCGGCAACCTTGGATGGCAGGGCTGGGTGCGCTACCGTAAGGGCGCCTTGTCCGTTCGGATGAAAGATGAAATGGCGGCCATTGAACCTTTAAAACAAGCCGCAGCACTTTGTGGCGCAGCGGGCGATTCGCTATGCCTTGGCGAAAGCTTGGAAACCTTGGGCGGCATGTATGCGTCTTTGGACAGCTTTGAAATAGCCCAGACTTATTTTGACCGTGCCGTCCCGCTGATGGAAAAATACGGTGGAGTAGTTGATTTTGCCATCACTTTGAACACCGTCGGCATCCAATACTCCCGGCAAGAAAGGCCCAAGGAGGCAATCCCTTATTTTGAACGTGCCATCGCTGTTTATCAAGAACAGGCCATGCACCGGGAAGAGGCCCAATCACTCAACAACCTGGCCGATGCCTTTCGTCGGCAAAAACAATTCGACAAAGCCATCAAAACCTTCGAACGCTGCATCGCTATCAACAAGGAGTTCAAATACCCAGACAACCTCTTGAACAATTACAGCGGCCTTCATGAACTCTACAGCGACATGGGCGACTATCGCACGGCGGACGAATACCTGGTCATTCACTACGATATACGGGACAGTATTTTGGGGGCTCAAACAAAGGAAAAAATGGCGGTGTTGGAGGCAAAATACGAGGGCCAGCAAAAGGAATTAGCCCTTCAGGAAGCCGAGTTGAAACTAACTTCCGTAAATGCCGCACTGGAACGTCGCAACTGGCTCATCTTCATGGGGCTGTTATTGGTAGCCTTGGGGGTGAGGCGCTGGGTGCTGCAATCCAAAATTGCCAAGCGGAAACAGCAGTCATACCAACAGAACTTAGCTGAATTGACCCGGATATTGGTGGAGAAAAATTTGCTGCTTGCAGGCATGGACGAAAAATTGGCAGCACAAACCATTCCAGCCGTTGCGCCCGATTTCGAAGGCGATATCTACAATCAGCATATTCTAACGCAGTCGGATTGGGCCTCGTTCAAGGCCTATTTTGAAAAAGCAAACCCCGGCTTCATCAATCGGCTGCGAACAGCATTCCCTAGCATATCTGATGCGGAAGAACGCTTGATACTCCTCATTAAAATCAATTTGACCACCAATGAAGCCGCTGCCATGCTCGGTATTTCGGTGGATAGCGTGAAGCGCTCCCGTAGCCGGGTCCGAAAAAGATTAAACTTGGGGGAGGAGGTCAATTTGGAGGAATTTGTGCGAGGTTTTTGATATTAATTCGCCTCCTCAGTCGAAAACTAGCCCCCTCACGGCAGCGCAAACGCCACATAGCTATCCCCGCTCGCCGTCCCCATTTTACCCCCACCGCAGGCAATCACGACGTATTGTTTCCCATCCACTTCGTAAACGGCGGGGGTGGCGTAGGCCGGGTTTGGCAGCTTTGTCTCCCAGAGCTGGTCGCCCGTCCGCTTGTTGAATGCCCGGAACATGCCGTCCTTCGTCGCTCCGATGAAGAGCAGGCCACCCGCCGTCACTACCGAGCCACCGTAGTTCTCCGTGCCAGTCGGTTCCGTGGCATTCGGGAAAGCAGCGTCGGTGCCCAGTGTTTTCTTCCAAATCCATTCTCCGGTGCTCAGGTCGAGGGCGTTCAGCGTGCCCCACGGCGGACTGAGCGCAGGCAGTTTTTCCTTCGATAAAAACTTGTCGTAACCAGCGATGGAGTAGGGGACTTCCCGGATGTCGGGGCTTGGTTTCGGGCCCAAGCTTTGATGCCGTCATATTCGAGGCGGCCTTCGGCAACGGCGATCACGAAATCATATTTTGGTCTTCGGTGGCGGTGATATTGATGCCATTTAACAGCAGAAACGAGTGCATGAGCACGTAACCTGTGCGTTTATTGCCATCCAAAAATGGATGGTTATGAACAATGCTTTCGAGGACAGCGGCACTTTTATCAATACTTGTTGGATACAAGTCTTCACCGCCAAAAGTCTGAAAAGGCCGAGCGATTGCAGAGGCAAGCATTTCGGGTTCACGAACACCGGAAAGCCCACCATAGCGTTCGAGCAAGCGGGCATGTATGGCCATTACATCAGCTAATGAAATCATTGCGCCAGCCGTTTTAATAGCCCATCATTTTCTTCAATGAATTTGTCAAGATGTTGAAGCAGGTTGATAGGCTTCGGTGCATCCGCCGCAGGAACTGGCCTCAAGCCTTTTAGCATATCCAGCATGGAGGACAAAAAAGCTTTGTCTTCTATTTCATCAATAATTTCGTGAATCTCTTTTTTTAGAACTGTCGCTCCCATTTCATTTATTTTTTCACAAAAATAGCCACTTCTCCCAATAAATGATTCCCGGCTACTCCGGCCAATCAATCTCCTCTTCTTCGATAATCTCCTTCATCCGGCCCACTTCGCCAGTGTCCAAGCGGACTTTGATGCCGTGCGGGTGCTGTGGGGCATTGGTGAGTATCTGCGTCACGATGCGGACGAGGAGGCCGGGATGGCTGTCTTTTCGGCAAAAAAAAAACGGTAGCCACAGGTGATGTGGCTACCGAATCTAGCTAAGTTGAGAACAGTTATATCCTGCCTATCATTAGCAACTTGGCTATTGGCCGCTTGCCTGGTACGTTGAACCAGACAATGTACTGGCCTTCGTGCAGGTCACGGATGTCCATCTGGTAATACTTGCTGTACACTTCGTCCAGGTGGAATTGCTTCATTTCGATGCCGAAACTGTTGTAAATGGTGATGTTCACGTCCTCGGCGCCTATCACCGATTCCAAGCTGGCTTTTACAAAACCGTTGGCTGGGTTCGGGAAAAGGACATAATCAATGACTTCTGGGAAATTGATTTTTTGCACCTCAGAATAGGAGATGCTGCCGTCTTTGTTCACCATTTTCAGGCGGTAGTAGTTGTCGCCGGTCAGTGGCTCCAAGTCAAAATCGTCGTATTGCTCTTGGCTTTGGCCGCCCTTCGAGCCTTGCTCTCCAATTTGCTCAAAGTCGTTGCCATCGGCGGAGCGCTCCAAGATGTAGCCATCCACATGGTAGCCGCCATTGTGCGCCCAGAAAAGGGCCGTGAAATCCTCCTGTTTTTGAGCACCGAATTGGAGGGACTCGCCTTGGTTGCCTTGCAGTGCGCTGCCCACGGTGACCGTTTGGTTCACCTCGCAAATGAACTGGTAGTTGGCACTGAAGAACTTCACTTTCACGTAGTTCGTGCCAGCTGGCACGGCATAAGTGGCAGTAGGTGAAGGACAGTTGCCAAAGCAGTTGTGCAAGGTCTGCCAACCGGAACTAAAAATCTGAACGGAAGTGACGGGTGCACCACCAAGGCCAGTGACAACGATTTTTCCAGGCTGTGTGGATATGCCAATATTGGCGCAGTTCGGTGTTGTGCTTGTGCCACCACAATTAGCTGCAATGGTCAACGAGATTATATTGGACTCGATGAAAATCGGGCAACCGGCACGGCGTGAGCAGCGCAGATAGCAGGTGTTCTGGGTAACGGTGCCTGGGTTCAAGGTCAAGCCGCTCTGGCCAGGTATCATCTTCCAGTGCGGGTCGAGGCCCGCTGCAATCTGGGCAGTCGTAGTGGTTGGTGCGGAGCAAGATGTGGTGCTCTTGAGCCAGACCGTCTCCAAGACGGCAGTACCCCCCGATGGGGAAGCGCAGTTGCCAATGGCAGGTGCTGGGCCTGTGGTCGGGCAGTGCTGAACTGAGTTGGTGCAGCCCGTTCCGAAGCCAATAGTGCCACCATTGGTCACGTTGTCGCATACTGAAACGGGTGTGCCAGCGCAAGAGCAGCCGTTGGCCGTCACCACGTCGTTGGTGGTGTTCGGGTTGCCGTCGTTGCAGGGAGTGCCGGGCGTTGCCGGGAAAGCCGGGTTGTTCGGCTGGCAGTCCTGGTTGTTGCACACGCCGTCGCCATCGGTGTCACCACCTTGGTTGGCGCATGGGTTGTTGCCTGTCACGGTCACGGTAGCTTGTTTTTCACAAATTTGCTGGTAGCCAGCGGTGAAGTAGCTGGCGTAAACGTAATAAGTGCCCGGCGGAACAGTAACCGTCTGCGTTGGGCCACAGTTTGCGAAACAATTGAGAATCGTCTGCCAGTTTGCGTTGAAAATCTTGGCCGATGAAACAGGTGCGCCGCCAAGGCCCGTAATGGTAATGGTTCCGTTGCCCACACTGATGTTGATGCCGTTCACGCAGTCCGGTGTGTTGCTGGGCGTACCTGCACAGCTGCAGCCACCAGCCTGCACCACGTCGTTGGTGGTGTTCGGGTTGCCATCGTTGCAAGGCGAGCCTACCGTAGCCGGGAACGCCGGGTTGTTGGGCTGGCAGTCCAAGTTATTGCAAACGCCATCACCGTCAGTGTCACCGCCTTGGTTGGCACATGGGTTCGGCGGCGTACCTGCACAGCTGCATCCACCTGCCTGCACCACGTCGTTGGTAGTGTTCGGGTTGCCATCATTGCAAGGCGAGCCTACCGTAGCTGGGAACGCCGGGTTATTGGGCTGGCAGTCCAAGTTATTGCAAACGCCATCGCCGTCTGTGTCACCGCCTTGGTTGGCACATGGGTTCGGTGGCGTACCTGCACAGCTGCAGCCACCAGCCTGCACCACGTCGTTGGTGGTGTTCGGATTGCCATCGTTGCAAGGTGAGCCTACTGCTGCCGGGAACGCCGGGTTGTTGGGCTGGCAGTCCAAGTTATTGCAAACGCCATCGCCGTCAGTGTCACCGCCTTGATTAACGCAGTTGTTGCAGTTTTGAATAGTTATAGTAACTGTGGTGGTTTCACGACATTCGATACAATGACAATCTCCATCACTGCTGCCACCAGAGCTACCAGAACCAGAGCCACCAGAACCAGTTGAACCAGAACCAGTTGAACCAGAGCCGCCAGAGCCGCCTGAACCAGAGCCAGAGCCGCTAGAGCCGCTGGAACCAGAGCCAGAAGTATTTGGGCCGCCACATGGGGAATCACCATTACTTCCAGAGCTGCCAGAACCAGAGCTGCCAGAACCACCAGAGCCACCGGAACCAGAGCCACCAGAGCCACCGGAACCAGAGCCACCGGAACCAGAGCCACCGGAACCAGAGCCACCGGAACCAGAGCCACCAGAGCCAGAGCCACCATTATTGCCGGAACAAATGACGCCTTGGCCGCCACCTGAATTAGAACTGCCAGAGCCACCAGAGCCAGAGCCACCAGAGCCAGAGCCACCAGAACCAGAGCCGCCGGAACCAGAGCCACCAGAACCAGAGCCGCCGGAACCAGAGCCACCAGAACCAGAGCCGCCAGAACCAGAACCGCCAGAACCAGAATCATTAGTGCACCCATTGTCAATGCTCAACTTAACATTCACTGTGCCAGCCGATGCAAAAACGACCGTGTGAGGCCCTAAGCCGATGGCAACGGGCGGGTTGGCAGTTGGGCCAAAATCCCAAACATAGGTCAAGCAGGGGTAGCCCAAATCTGGGGCTGAAAATACCAATGGTGTACCTGCGCATTTCTGTCCAGTGGGTTCGTTGATGATGGGTGTTGGGCATACCTCATCTGGCACCGGAGGCGATGGTGGCGTGCAAGTAGAGCCATCTTCAAATTCTATGGTTTGCCAAATCAAGCTTCCAAATTGGTCTCCCATTACAATAGGGGTAGAACAAGAGGTGTGAATTTTTAGCCTTTGAAGTAAGGCGCCACCTTGGCTGGCATAGATGTTGAAATAAGTGTTGGAAGGTAGTTTGGTCAAACCAGCACTTACAGCACTGATAGTAAAAGTACCATTCAATGCTACGTTACCTGCAAAGAAACTGTTTCCAGAACCATTTTCTGAACTGGTGGCTTTGATGTAAACGTTAGCGTTCTGGTTGATACCTGCTCCAGAACTTTGACAATACCACTTGTCGGCCCCTTGGTTGTTGTTGGATGCACCGCAGCCTTGACCAGTGTATTTAAACGTGGAAAGTTTTGGTTTGCTGCCATCGCAGCAATCCTCGAACACCATTAAATTTAAATTTATATCCAGATCAGCCACGTTTTGTTTTCCAAGCGCCTGCTCGGCTTGGCAACTCATTCTTTGGCCAGTATCATCGGGACATACGTTTAATGCCAATAATGGGAATCCCATTGTAAAGGCAAGTAGTAGGGGAATTAATCCCCGCAGTTTTAGATTAAAATTTAAATTCATGTACAAAAAATTTTTGGTTAATAAAAAATAAGGCTCCCCCTGGTAGGTGCTACACCTTACCATTGAAAGTTCAATGATTACTATGTTGAGCGACCAGTTATAACTGACTACTTAAAACTTATTTCGGTGAGACCATTTTATATTCCAAAAGCATTAATAATTCTGAAATTGCTTTTTCAAGTTTTCTTCAATGCTGAACTAATACAAGTTTTTTGGCAACGGATTGCCCTTGCCTTAATTCCATGATATATGCCCCATTCGGCAAAGCGGCTGTGTGAAATTGTTGTTTCCTTGACAATCCCGCAGTCCTACTTTCCATGACTTCACCAAGCATGTTGCATAAGTTGAGGGTTGGCAACTCATCAGCTTCATTTAACAATTCAACAATGAGAAAATCGCCAGCAGGGTTTGGGTAAATATGGAACAAGCTAGCAATATCATTTAATTGAGAAACAGCGGTTAGATTGTTGTTCTCATTAAATGTGGGGGGATTGGGGCCCATATTGCCAATGCCATTCGGTACACGGGCATAGGACATATTCTCATCTTGTTGGAAAAAACTTACTACATCAATTACTGTCCCATCCTCATGGGTCAGCATGAGTTCCTCGCCCGCAGCCGATAGTTTGAAATTGGTATGAATTCCCTGTTGGTCCTCGTCTTTATCTGCCCAGACGATTAGATAGCCATTGGGCTCAATTACGGTTCCAAATGGGAAAGTCCATTTTAAGCGAAAACCAATGGTGTCGGTCAAATAAAAATTCTTGAGGTCAACGGCTTGATTGGAGTTGTTGTAAAGTTCAATCCAATCGTCTGACTGCCCGGCAGCATCGAATATGCCGCTTTCATCCGAATTCGCAGCCATGATTTCATTGATGACGATGTCTTGCCAGCCAATTGGTGAGAACGCCTGGCTGCAGTCATGTCCCGTATTGGCTAGGTTTTCTGCCAACCTGTCGAATCTTTTGTCGAGCACCCACTTCAAAGAAGGTATTTGGGCGCCCCCACCTCCGCCTGTACCGTTGCCGAGGTCGTACTCAAAGTAATCTTTGGTGAACACGTAATTGGGGTCTTCGTAAATATGCGGTCGTATTAGGTCACGTTGGGCATCAATCATGGGGAAAAGCCGCTCTTTGTTGAAGTTTTTGGCCAGCATCAAGCAGCAGATGTCAAGGTACCGCTGACGAAACTCGGGTACTTGCAACAACCTGGAAACCAAGACTTTAGAGGTGTCATCAAGCAGGATGGGGAAGTCCACATCATAGGCTACACCTGGGCTGCCGATGCTATTATAATTAGTCGGGTTTTGCAGGATTTCATAATACTGCAAGGTGCAAAATGCATCCCAATCATCCTCACAACAGTAGGAATCCTGTTGTGCCACCTGCTGAAAAATGGGGTCCGAGGCTGGAAATGGGCAAGACCCGTTCTGGATAGTCTTGCATAGGCCGGGCTGAAAGCTCAAGTCGAATACCTGACAGCGCCTATTCTGGCATATTTGTCCAGATGCTGAGTTTGGGTCGTTGTACCATGAGGTCAGACAGACGGTCGCTTTACCTTCACTACCAAATGTATGCACTGGATTCGGTAGATTTGAGGTGGACCCATCACCAAAATCCCAAAGCCAAAAATCGGCAGACGGTAGTGTGCGGTCAGTAAAAATAAAGGTGCTATCTAATTGTACATGCGAGAAATTGGCTTGAACATAACAAGTGCTGTCAAAAGGAGGAAACGGATTGCCCCCAGTTGGGAAATCACCTCCCATACTAAGGTTGTAGTCCCAGGGTATCCAATGGAACTGCTTACCAGAGGGCTCATCATAGAGGAAGAAATTGCGTCTATTGTCAATATAGCTGTCCCAATTATTGGTCATGATGTCAGCTGCAAGTACGTGCAGGAAAAGGTCCACATCAAATGCCTTTTGGATGGCAGCTGGGAATTCCTCATCGGAACTGTTGTTGACCACATCTATGAAGTTGAGGAAACTTCCCCAGTCGTAGGTATCCTCATTGGTTTTCAACTGAAAATCTTCCTGGTAGATTTCGATGGAATCGCCTTCCCACTGTAGTTCTGTCCAGCCAATATTTTTGATTAAAGTGCCATCATTGTCGAAGTTGGCATCAGTAAAAGTCTTGTCAATTTGTTCAATAATACTGTAAAGCCCCCAATATTCGCCATTGAGATAGAGCCTGCAAAAAGAGACCCTGGGTGCCCGCACCCCCGCAATGCGCAATATATTGTAGCCAACGAAATCCCTCATCATACCTGGGTCGCAAGCGCCATTGTGCAGGTTGAACTTTTTGATGCCGTCAAAACTTTGACCACTTATGAATTCGTTTAAGTCAACCTTAAATGGTTTTTTAAATTTTGACGAAGACCAATGCGAGGACAAGCCTTTTTGGCGAACTCCTACGTTTGTAATAGTTGTTCCGTCAATGGTTAAGTTTGCGGGAAGGTATGGGATATTAATACCTGAGTCGTCATGATATTCGTCCCAATTGTGGTACAGGCTGTCCCAAAAATTTTCGGCGGTGTATCAAATGTAATGCTGCCGCTCCAGGTTGAATTGCCAAAAGAACCAACCAATCGCCAAGTTGTGCCACTTGTCTAATTTGGAAAAGGATAGCGACTTCCTTACCAGCCGACTGACCCTTGCCCTGATGGTAG
>JBGSWN010000283.1:0-9849 GCA_041752395.1 Saprospiraceae bacterium
TTTTCATAAAGGTCACAGACCTTGTAGCATATTGAAATCAAGAGTTCTTCCCAGTCCAGCATAGTGCAGTGTTTTGTTCTTACTGCAATATCGCTGACTGGGAGGTTTTATTCACCTTGAACCCGTTATTCGCATTAATAATCATCAGTAATTACCTGTGAAACCTATGCTTTTTGCAACGGTTCAGGCACTGATAGTTGCGCTTGTGTGGACCATACAACAGCGCTATAAACCTAGTTTAGTACAATGAAATCAGCAATAACTTTCGCAGTAGTTTTCCTACTACTAACCATCATTTCTGTTGAAAATATCTCGGCGCAAGGCTGCGTTGCCATCCGTAACATGGGCTGCTCCGGCACGACCATCGGCGGCAATACTTCTGGCTTTTTACAAAAAGGACAGTTTCAGCTGACTGGCAATTACCGCTATTTTAAATCCTACAAACACTTCAGGGGCTCACACGAAGAAGCGGAGCGGGTAGAAAAACACACCGAGGTTATCAATAAAGTCCATTCCCTTGATTTGGGCTTGGCCTACGGCATCTCCGACCGCTTTTCCGTTAATTTGACTTTGCCAATCAACCATTTCGACCGTTCTTCGCTTTACGAGCATTATGGCAATTCACTCGAAACAAATCCTGAACAAAAGCGCTTCGATACTGGCTCAAAAGGCATTGGTGACCTGCGCCTCACGGGCAACTACTGGCTCATTGACCCAGCGAAGATGAGCAAAGGGAACATCGCCATTGGGGTAGGTGTAAAAGCGCCGACGGGCAATGCAAAGGTGAAGGACGATTTCCATAAGCTGACCGCTGCTGGCAATGATACGCTCATCAACAAATATGTTGACCAATCCATCCAACTGGGCGATGGCGGCTGGGGATTCTCCTTGGAAACGCAGGGTTACTACGCATTTGCGCCAAGGTTGAGCGCTTATTTCAGCGGATTCTACATGTTTACGCCACAAGAAAACAATGGCGTAGCACGTCAGGCAGTCACTACAGAATACCCTAAAAGCATCGTCAACTATTTTGCGGTACCTGACCAGTTTGCTGCAAGGGCAGGTTTTGGTTTTGCCTTGGCTCCAAAAGCAGGCTTGGCTGCAAGCCTCGGCGGCAGGCTGGAGGGTGTTGCTTCCGAAGACCTTATTGGAGGCAAAGGCGGCTACCGTCGCCCTGGTTATGTAATTTCCGTGGAGCCTGGCATTGACTGG
This sequence comes from Saprospiraceae bacterium, assembly GCA_041752395.1. Taxonomy (GTDB): domain Bacteria; phylum Bacteroidota; class Bacteroidia; order Chitinophagales; family Saprospiraceae; genus UBA6168. The sequence goes on from JBGSWN010000283.1 coordinate 1,213, forward strand.
ACTCATGGAAACTACAATATTGCTTTGAATGTGCCATTTGCCGTTTATCGCAACCGTACACAAAGCGTGAGCGATAAGGCCATCACTAAATCAACTGGCACTTTCACACAAGGTGATGCCGCTTTCGCAGATTATTTAATCAGCCTTCAGCCACTTACCGCTTTGGTGGCAACCACGATATGATGCCTGAAACGGGCGGGACTTTTAAAGATGTACCTGCGCCCAAGCATTGAGTTTAATTCTTCAGTCCAAATGAAAAGCGGCCTGCCGGTTATCTAGGTAGGCCGCTCCCCATTTTTACCAATTTCACAAATCATTTGGCGTCGCAACAATCTGCGACACCTTTTTCAAAACTATAAACCCATAATTTTATGAATAAAATTATTCTAAAATGGCTGCAATTGCTGGCTGTTTGCACTGTTTTGAGCATCCCAAGGCTGATGGCTCAAACACCTACCGATGCAATCATGATGGATAAGGGGCGGCTTTGTGTTGCCGCTATTTATGGCCACGACACTTGGGATGAATACTGGGAAGGCACGCTCAAACGCAGCAACGGCAATATTGGCACCCTGACCCGCCAATCCGTGATGGGTATGTTTTCGTTGGGTGTCACTGACCGCATCAACGTGCTCGGTGCACTGCCTTGGATTAAAACAGAAGCCAGCGCAGGTCAAATGAAAGGGGTACAGGGCATCCAAGACTGGGGCGTTTGGGTCAAGGCTCGTGCCATTGACTTCAAGGTAGGCCCCGGCTCGCTCGGCTTCTACCCCGTGCTTGGCCTCACTGGCCCCGCCTCCAACTATCTGTCCGACTATTTACCATTCAGCCTCGGCCTCGGCACTGTAGAGGCTTCGGGTCGCGGCATCCTCATCTATGAATTGGACATGGGACTTTACGTTCGTGCCCACGCCGCCTACCACGTCCGCAGCAATACCACCATCGAGCGAGACTACTACTATATCCCCGGCGCTGGCGGTGTGTACAGCGACGAGGTGGACATGCCCAACGTCAGCAGCTTTGGCGCTACGCTGGGAGCGCTATTGCTCAACAACAACCTAAAAGTGGAGGCAACTTACGAAGGCATGAACACGCTCGGCGGTGCCGACATCCGGCTCCACGACATGCCCTTCCCGTCGAACAACATGGACCTGACGAGGGCCGGCCTCAGCCTCCAGTACTACATCCCCCTCGGCAACGGCCATATCCTGAGTGTGATAGCTGGCGGCAGCCAAGTGCTGACAGGCCGCAACGTGGGGCAGTCCACGGCCTGGATGGGCGGCTTGACTTACCAGTTTGGCGTTTTTGGGAATAAGAACACGAACGCAACGAATTAAAAAACAACGTCCCTTCGGTAAAACCCGGAAGGTTCATCACCATAAATCTAAAATTTGATGAAAAAGATATATTTCCTCGGAACATTGGCATTCGTGGCACTGGCCGTTTTCCAAGCCTGCGAAAAAGACTTACCCACGAGCCTGAAATTTTCACCTTATGCCTATGAAAGCTTGGATGAGAACGGTGGCACATGGAAGCCCGTATTGCTCGACAGTACAACACAGATTGGCATCCCTGCCCCTGAAGATGCAAGCTCGGCAGCCTACCAAGCCGAATTGGCCGACCTAAAGGCAGCATCCTCCGACCTGACCTCGGACCAAGAGAAGGCCGTAGCCTACTGGTCAGGAGATGGCCTCGTGCGCTGGAACGAAATCGCACGGGATCTTGCGGCGAAGTACAACTTGCCGCCAGCACCCAAGCCCGACGGCACCTACGGAGCGCCAGACCCTGCAAATCCCAGCAGCATCCCCAACTTCCCGTTCGCACACCCGCCCTACGCCTGCCGGATGTTCGCCTACTGGAGCATTGCACAGTTTGACGCACTTATTGCGGCATGGCACTACAAGTACGAGTACAACCGCCCTGCTGCTTACAAGACGGACGTCGGTATCAATACGCATTTGCCGCAGAACGACCTGCCGGGCTACCCCTCGGACGGTGCCGTGGTGGCTGCCGTTTCGAAGCGCATCCTCATTGCCATGTTCCCCCTCGAAAAGGCTTATATCGAAGAATTGGCCGAAGAACACCTCAATAGTTTGCAGTGGGCAGGCATCAGCACCGAGAGCGACATCGTCTGGGGTGATTCGCTGGGCCGTGGCGTCGCTGGCAAATTCCTGGCCCGTGCAGGGTCGGACGGCATGAAAGCTGCCCAGACGCCCAAGCCCATCTCCGATTCCCTCCGGGTTGCTGCAAAGGCACAGTTTGGCTGGCAATGGGACAACCTAGAAGCACCCACAAGGCCCGTGGGTATCACGCCTTATTTTGGCCGTGTCAAGCCGTGGTGCATACCCAACGTGGAGGCCGTGCGGCCTCCCGTGCCACCAGCACCCGGTTCGGCTGAGTTTATAAAAGATGCCGAAGAACTGAAAGAGATTACCAGTAACTTGACGGAGGAGCAGCGGAAAATCGCAAACTTCTGGTCGGACGGCCCCAGCACCTACACCCCGCCGGGCCACTGGAACCGCTTTGCTGCCGACGAAATCGTTGACCACCGATTGAACCCGCTGCGCGCTGCCCGTGTCTTGGCCTACATGAACATGGCCATCATGGATGCAGGCATCAGTTGCTGGGACGCCAAGTATTACTACCATTATGCTCGGCCGATACAGGCTCTACCTGGCTTCAAGACCATACTCGGTACGCCGAACTTCCCCAGCTACACCTCTGGCCACTCCACCTTCTCCGCAGCCGCGGCAGCGGTGCTAGGGCACATCTTCCCGGCTGAAGCTGCGAAGTTTGACAACTGGGCAAAGGAAGCTGCTGAATCGCGCATTTATGGTGGCATCCATTACCGATTTGATGCGGACATGGGCAATGAGCAGGGTAAAGCCTGTGCGAATTATGCCGTGGATGTAGCAAAAGCCGACGGAGCGGAATAAAGCTTATTTCACACATTTGACCAAAAACAAAGCGGCCTGCCGGGGATAACCCAGCAGGCCGCTTTGTTTTTCATGGCTTAACATATTTCAATTCCCGAACCCTTCACTGTTGAATAGCTCCAAAATCTGGCTGTCCTTGCCGTGGTTGATATTGTCCTTGATTTCAATCGTCAGTTCGTTGAGGAAAGGCGTTGGATCAGAAATCGGGCTTTGGTAATACAGGAAATAAATGCTGTTGGAAAGGCTCTGAATCTCTGCCTGAATATCAATAAACATTTGCTCCAAACCTGCCGAATCGTCCGCCTTGAAGTAGCGGTCGGGGTCATTGGCGAGCGCTTTCAGGGAAACCTCGTCGAGGTCGGGGCTGTTGAGGGCGGCCACGTAGGCACGGCGGGATTTGAGGGCAGCTTTCGCTTGCGCAAGCGTCACAGTTTGCGAAGCATTGTGCCTGCCGTCGGTGAAGATGACCATACTGCCATCCACAATGCCGTCAATGGTGTAACTGTCTTCCCAAAGGTCGGCCACGTCAATCACGGCGCCGTAGAGGTTGGTGGAATTCACGAGGCCCGTTTCGGGGATTCCGTCAATGGCGTTGAGTAAGTCTGCCTTGTTTTTGGTAAATGCCTGCACCTGTTTGGTCTGTGCATCGAAGGTGTAAATGGCGATTTGCTGATCCGGCATTTTCGACTCGACGAGCGAGCGGGCGGCGGTTTTTATTTGCGGAACAAAGCCCTCCACGCTGCGGGTAATATCGAGCAACAGCACGGTTTTTAACTCAAAAGGGATGGAGCTGATGCCCACCCGAAGGTCGGCCTCCGAGTCTATTTTTCCTTTGTTTTCGGTGACGATAAAATCTTTTGCTTCGAGGGAAGAGACGCCCTTGTCGTTGAAGTCGGTCACTTGGAAGAGCACCTGCACCATGCGCTGCTCTGGCACTACACCCACCTCAAAACGCTTCATGCGGTAATATTGGGAAAGGTCTTCAGGTGGGCTGTTGTCGTCTTTTTTGCAACCGAAGGCGGCTACGAGCAACAACAGTACGAACGAAAATTTTGCGAAGGTGAAATTTGATGTCATGGCCTGTGTTTTTTTACTTAACGATATGGAAGCCCGTTTTTGTTTTATGATAAATGTTAAATTTCAGGCAAGTGGCAAAAGGAGGCAAGCTGGACAAGCATCTCCACAATACGAATCGTCATTTAAGGATTGCTTAACCCTTGCTGCAAAAGGAAGATGTGGCCAATGCTTGGAAACCCTTAAAATTGAAATAATAAACTAATAATTGACTTGGGCTGTCCTCAAACCCTCAAGCCCTCAAACCCTCCCAAGTACCGCTCCACCTCCATTTTCATCAATTCCAAAAGGCGGTTGGTGACGAGGCCGGGCTTGCCGTCGCCGATAGTCACCTCATCCACCTGCACCACGGGCATGAGCAGGCGGGTGCTGCTGGTGATAAAGGCTTCCTTGGCCGTTTTCAGTTCCTCCAGCCTTGGCTTTCGCTCTTCGATGGCGTAGTGGTGCTTCGCAACTTCGAGCAGCTTCTTGCGGGTGATGCCATGTAGTACGCCCTCGCCCGCTGTGACGATGGTATCGTCTTGTTTTACGATAAAAAAATTGGCACGGGTGGTCTCGTAAATCTCGCCGTTGTAATGAAAAAGGACATCCTCTGCCCCAGCGGCCAGTTGTTGCGGCAGCAAATAAATGCCCACGATGTAGTTGATGGACTTTGCGCTTGGGAAGGTGCGGTGGTGCTCGTAACCCATCAGCTTCACCCCCTGTTCAAACTTGCTTTTAGGGTAAACAGGCGGCGGCATTTCCAAGATTACGAGGTTCGATTTTTCAGGGGAATAGCCGTCGGTGGCATAGCCTCCCGTCAGGATGATTTTGATGCCCGCCTCCTGTTCGCCGTTGGCCTGGATGAGCTGCATGACTTGCTCCCGCAATTCCTCCCTCGTGACGGGCAGTTGCAAATGCAGCCATTTGGCAGACTGTTCCACCCTGTCGAGGTAGTCCTCGAAAAAGACGGGCTGGCCTTTTTTTACCACAAAATAATCGAACAGGCCATAGCCACGCTGGATGGCCAAGTCGGTGACGCCGAGGGAGGCTTGCTCCTTGGGCACCAGTTCGCCGTTGATGGAATAGAATTTTATCATTTCTCCAACTGCTTGACTTTCAAAGAAATAGCCTTGATGCCAGGCAATGGGTTCACCCGCATGAACTGCTCGACGGTGATGCTGTGCTTGCCGGGCTGCTTGAACTTGGCCTTGCCTTGCAGGGGTATCTCGATACTGCAATCGTTGCCGCTGCACTTGCCCGTCCAGATGCCGGACTGCGCCGCCAGTTCGAGGCTGACAGGCTGTTTTTTCTCCTCCCCGTTGGGGAATTTGGTGGTGATTTGGACGTAGCAATTTTGAAAACCGAAATCACCAGCGTGTTCCACTTCGAGCAGTATCTGGTAGGCTTTGGTCGTGTCTTCCACCTCGAATTCGAAGGGCAGCGGATTATCGTAGCTCCAGGAGGAGTCGGGTATTTTGGCAGTTTTTTCGAAGATGAGGTCTTTGTTGCAGGCCGTGAAAAGTAGGCAGCAAGTGGCGAAAAGTAGGAGTTGTCGGGTGGCGGATTTCAGCATTTGCGATAGAAAATTTAGGATGGGGCTGGGCAAAGGTAGCAAGTGAACGGAAAGAATTCATGCCGCCACTTCCTCCGCTCGTTTATTCATCACCCAAAACCACAACGGCGGCACCAGTGCCAACAGCATCGAAGCCGGGTAGCCATGCGGCAGTTGTGGGCTTTCGTCGAAGTGGCGCAGCACCTGGTATTTGCAGGTCGCTTCGAAGTGGTGGTCGCTGTGGCAGGGCAGCTTCCGTGCCGGAGAAGGTCAGGGCGGGTTCTTTGAATTGTTCGATGGTCATTTTGATGAAATTCTTTGTTGGACAAAGCTAAAATTGGTTTGAAGAATATCGAATAAATTAAACAAAAAGTTTTAACGCAATCACCCCTGCCTTTGTCGCTAATCCCTATTTCCTGCCCATTCAAAACAATTCAACTTTGCAGTATCAATTTTTAAAACAAAAAAATGGTGCTATTCAATATTGAAAACGACATCAAGGCCATGTACATTGAAGCCGAGTTATTTCCAGATGGTGCATTGGCGGCACACCGGGTATTTCACGCCAAAGTTCCCTACGCTGAGGAGCGAGATTACTACGGTATTTCCTGGCAAGTGCATGGCAAGATTCGTTACCTCGCCGCTGCCGCCCAGCTTTTTCCTGACGAAGCAAAACAGTTTGAATTAGCTTTTTTACCATAAAAAAAGGCAGCTACATTTGCGAGGCATTGCCCGATTTTCAAAAAGATATTTCCGCCGTTGGAAAGACCTTTGAAAAATTGCTGGCCGACCCTCGAATTGACCCGCAGGGTTATTGCCTGAAGATTTATTCAAAAAAGGGCAAGGACATGCAGTGCTTGGTAAAACAAAAAGTTTAAACCATGAAAAAAGCAGCCAACGTGGACGAATATATCGCCACCTTTCCCGATGAAATTCAGGTGATTTTACAGCAAGTTCGGACGACCATTAAAACGAATGCGCCCAATGCCAAAGAAGCTATTTCTTATGGAATGCCCGCCTACAAATTGAACGGCTACCCATTGGTATATTTTGCCGGATACAAAGGTCACGTCGGCTTTTACGCCACACCGACCGGGCATGAGGAAATTGCAAATGAGCTATCAAAATACAAGCAGGGCAAAGGCTCTGTGCAGTTCCCGATTGACGAACAGATGCCGTTGGATTTGATTAGGCGCATCGTGAAATTTCGGGTACAGGAGAATTTGGCGAAGCCGAAGAAGAAATAAAAAATCATCATAAATCATTGAAAATGAGAAAGTTAAAACTGCAAGTGCAGATGAGCATTGACGGCTACATCGCTGGCCCGAACGGCGAAATGGACTGGATGAACTTCAATTGGGGCGAAGACACCATGCAATACGTCAAGGAAATCACCGAGCCGGTTGACCTCATTGTTTTGGGGCGAAAACTGGCCGAGGGCTTCATCCCTGCCTGGGAGGCGAATTTGGCGAATCCCGATGTATCCGGCGAGCCGCTGGAAGGAATCCTCAAGATGGTCGAGACACCGAAAGTCGTTTTCACCAAAACCCTCGACTCGCATGAATGGGCACGGACGGACCTGGCCAAGGGCGACCTCACCACGGAAATCAATGCCCTGAAAAACCAGCCGGGCGGCGATATCATTGCCTATGGCGGGGCGACTTTCGTCTCGGCGCTCATCGAGGCGGGGTTGATTGACGAGTACCACCTGATGGTAAATCCAACGGCGATTGGGAGCGGGATGCGCATTTTCACTGGGCGGACGCCACTGAAGTTGACAGGCTCGAAAGCTTTTGATTGCGGTATCGTTGCATTGAAATACGCGCCTTTTTTGTTTTAAAATAAGCACAATTTATTTCATAATTAAAATCACCTATTACGGAAACTACACAAAAAATAACCCCATTTTTCTGGTTCGACACACAAGCCGAAGAAGCCGCCAATTTTTATACTTCCAAATTTAAAAATTCCAGCATCGGCAAAATCATGCGGCAAGGTGAGAAAGCGCTTACCGTGGCTTTTAAACTGGGTGCCATGATGCAAATGCGAAAAATTGACCTCGAGAAAATGCGCCAAGCCGCTGACGATGTGAGTAAAACGGTCATCACCGTACAGGCCATTGTAAACGCACCAATCGGCAAGGTTTGGGAATATTGGTCAACGCCAGCGCACATCATGCAGTGGAACAGTGCCTCACCCGATTGGCACACCCCCATGCGGAAAACGACCTTCGCAAGGGCGGCAGTTTCAGCTCCCGCATGGAGGCGAAGGACGGCAGTTTCGGCTTAGATTTCGGTGGCGTTTACGACAAAGTCATTGAAAATCAATTGATTGAATACACGATGGACGATGGCTGGAGGGTGAGTGTCCACTTCTCCGAGGTAGAAGCCGGCACGCATGTCGTCGAAAGTTTTGAGGCGGAAAGCATGAACCCGGCGGAGCTGCAGCAGCAGGGCTGGCAGGCGATTTTGGACAATTTCAAAAAGTACGTGGAGGGCAAATCATAATGCCCAAATCGCTACCTTCGTCCAAATTTAGGAGCAAGTAGTTTCTGGGTTAAAACAAGTGCGAATGACTGACAGTGAGAAAGTACATCAATTTATCAACAAACTCGAACACCCGCTCAAAGATGAAATCCGGTTCGTGCGGGAAATTATCCTTGGCGCCGACTTCAAAATCCAAGAGCGGGTCAAGTGGAACGCCCCCAGTTTTTACTACAAAAAGGACTTGGTGACCTTCAACCCCCGCAACCAGAAAGTGGTGCAGTTGGTGTTTCACCACGAAAGCATCGTCCAAATTCCATCGGAATTCTTGGAGGGCGAATACAAAGACCGCCGCCTGATGCACTTCAAGGACAAGGCTGACATCAAAGCAAAGGAAAAAGAACTGACGAGAATCATGCACCGATTGGTGGATTTTATGGATGAGCTTGAACCTTCAATTGGCTGAATCTATGGAATTTTTAAACAGTACCCCCACCGATTTCGACCGGATTTTCGAACTGTATGATGCTGCCGTTGAGTTACAAAAAAAGGTGTTTGACAAGCACTGGAAGGGTTTCGATGCTGGGCTTGTGGAGCGGGAAATCAACGA
>JBGSWN010000284.1:0-5505 GCA_041752395.1 Saprospiraceae bacterium
GCCCATAAAATGGAATTTCGAAGGGCAGCCAATATGCCACATCATAGCTGGAAAGGTCGGTGGCCCAAAGGAACCCGGCCTGCCGGAACTCAATGCTGGCGGGGAAAAAGCGGTACAACGCCAACCAAACCGGCATTTGCAACGCAATCGGGAAACAGCCGCCGAGCGGGTTCACCCCGAACTCTCGATAGATTTTCATGGTCTCCATCTGCAAATTGGTCGGGTCGTCCTTGTGCTTCTCCCGAATACCCGCCAACTGTGGCTTGAGCGCCGCCATTTTCGCTTGCGAATGAAGCATTTTGTAAGTCAATGGGTAGAGCAGCAGCTTCACGATGAGCGTCAGCAATAGAATCGCAATACCCGGCGACCCAATCAAGCCCATCAGCCCATTGAACAGCGGGCGAATAATCCAACGGTTAAAGGTGCCCATGATGCTGCGACCGAAAGGAACGATTTCTTCCAAATCGGAACCATAAGTCCGCAGGGTATCGAAATCCTTTGGGCCGAGGTATAGCTGCATTGCAAACGACTGGGCATCGGTCGGTAGGCTGAGTTCGCTGCGGATGATTTTCAGGTTGTCGCTGTTGGGGTCGGTCACCGTTTCGGTAGCCAAGGTGCCACCTGCGAATGGTGTATTCTTCGCCATCAGCACACTGGCAAAAAACTGGTTGGAATGGGCAATCCATTTCAGTTTTTCCTTCGACTTGTCAATTTGGTCGTCCTTCGTGCAGGAACAATAATCGTAGTCGTCATCGACCGGTTTGAAATAAGCCGTGGTGTAAGTCACCTCGTATTTGTAGTTCTCTTCGAGGCGGTCGAGGTAGTCCAGCCAGTTCAGTTTGATGGGCGTCACGGCGTTCAGCCCTTGGTGGCGGATGTCGTAGCTCACCCCGTAGCCGTCCTTGGAATCAAGGGTGTAGGTCTGTTCAAAAGCAGTGCCGTTGGCGCCAGTTGCCGTGAAAACAATGGCGTTTTCGCCTTTTTTCGAAGCCTGAAAAAACAGGCTGCCCGTGCTCACCTGCCCGGCTGGCACATTGGCCATTGGTATCAGGTACTCGAACTTGTTGTCTTTATCCTCCAACAGTTTCAGTGGCAGCTTGCTGATTTTGTGGAGCGAGTCAAGTTGCACTTTGAAGTGCTTTTTCAGTTCCACCTCCGTGATGCGTCCGCCTTTGTTGGAGAATTTGATGCGCATCACGTCGTTCTCCAGCACTTCTGCTTTCTCCGTTCCGGCTGCGGCTGGCGCAAAACTGCCAAACTGCCCGGCGAGCTTGCCCTGCATTAGTGCCGTCGTTGCCGAATCCTGCAGAATAGTGTCATTGCCTATCGGCAGCGACTGCAAACCAGCAATGGAGTCTGCATGACGCTGCTCAATCTGCCGGAGCGAGTCGAGGCGGTGCTCCGTGATTTCCTTCATTTTCTTTTGTTCCGGCCCGATGACCAACTGCATGGTAATCAGTAAACCAAAAATCAAAACAAATCCTATAACCGTATTTCTGTCCATCAATGTTGTTTTTTGCTGGCGCAAAGAGGGGGTTTCAGGTTTCGGGTTTCGGGTTTCAGGATGCCCGTAACTTCCAACCAAAATTCAGCCTTGTGCCAAAATGCGTGCAAAGGTAAAATTTTATGGTTTGTGGTAGTACCGCACTGGACGATTCGGGGCTTTTAATGGAAGAACGTCCCTAACTTGCCGCTTAAAGCCTGTTTGGGATTTGCTCACTGGGCTAAAAATGGCCCTTTTTCGCCCTGAATCGAGTAATTTTTTCAGCGATAGCGATGCTATCCCCTCTAAAATTGCTCGATTTATGACAAAAAATACCTCATTTCTATCTCCAGCAGCAAATCCCAAACAGGCTTTTAAAACAATACAATGGACACCATTGCGAAGCGACTGAAGCAACATTTCGACGACTTACACCACCACTTGCCACCTGTGCCAGCGGGGGTGGAGTGGCTTTTGCCTTTGGCAAATTTGCCGGAAACGGGGCGGGTCTTCACGGCCTTTTTGGAAAAATACTACAACGATGAGCGGCCTCGCACGCTGATTCTCGGCATCAACCCCGGCAGGTTCGGGGCGGGCGTCACCAATGTGGCCTTCACTGACCCCGTGCGGCTCGTCCAGGAATGTGGCATTGAAAACAGTTTTGAAAAAAAAGAAGAACTCTCGGCGCAGTTTATTTACAAGGTCGTTCATGCCTACGGCGGGGCGACTGCTTTTTACGAGCATTTTTTCCTCAACTCCGTCGTGCCGTTCGGCTTCGTGAAAAATGGCGTGAACTACAATTATTACGATGAAAAGCCCTTGCAAGAAGCCATGAAACCGCTCATCCGCTACCACCTGAATCACTTGCTAGCGCTAGGCATGAACCCCAAAATCTGCTTCTGCCTGGGCGAGGGGAAGAACTTCCAGTTTTTGTCAAAATTCAATGAAACAGAAGGCTTTTTTGAGAAAATAGTGCCCCTGTCCCATCCCCGTTTCATATGCAGTACCGCCGGAAGCGGGTGGAGGAGTTTGTGGGAACCTATCTTGAGGCTTTGAATTTGCCCAAATAAAAAAGCGGTTGTCGAATCAATTCTCGACAACCGCTTTCGCATTTTTCATCCAAATTGTTACTCCACAAACGGGTTTGAGAACCGTTCGTCAGCTGTCAGGCTGTTGTCAGTCAAGGTGGTTAAGAATGCTACGAGGGATTCTTTTTGCGGTTCGGTAAGGTTGAGCCGCCAAGGGTTGCCCTCCCAGTCACGCAGCCTTTGGTCGAGGTTCGGGTGCTTTTGGATATTGCCATTGTAATGGTTCACCACGTCCATCAAAGTGTTGAAGCGGCCATCGTGCATGTATGGCCCTGTGAGGGCAACGTTGCGAAGCGAAGGCACCTTGAAAACACCTTCCTGGGTGGCATCTGCTGCACCCATGCCTGGGTCGGTATAGTCCATATCCAAGCCAATATTGGCACGTGGTCGGCCATCATTGTAGAAGCTCGGCATAGTGTCACGAAGGGCTAGAAAGGCCTCGTTGAAATTGCGCCCACCATGGCAACTGGAACAAAGCGCTTGGCCAAAGAAGAGGTTCATGCCCTCCTGCTCTTGCGGCGTAAGTGTTGGCTGGAACTGCCCTCCGTCCACCTTGGCATTGGTGGACATCATGGAATTAAGGAACTGCGTCATGGCATCTGCGACCCGCTCGGCTGTTACTTCCTTGTCGCCGTAGGCAGCTTCAAACAAGGCCGGATAGTAGTCGGCAGCTGCCAATTTGACCACCAATTTGTCCATGTCCTCCACGCCCATTTCGATATGGTTTTTGATGGGCTTGAGCACCATGGACTTCAAGCTGGTTTCCCGAAGGTCCCAGAAGAATTCCTTTTGCATCGCTACGTTGACGATAGAAAGCGAGTTGCGTGGTGTCATCAGCCCCTCAAAGCCCATGCTTCCTTTGCCTGTGTCTGCAAAAGCGTTGGATTGCAGGTGGCAAGAGGCGCAAGCGGTCGAGTTGTTTTTCGATAATTTCTTGTCATAAAAAAGCACCCGGCCCAGCGTGGCGCCATCGTCGCTGACGCCAAATTTAGAAGCCACCGTTACCCCCTTGAAGTGTTGTGGCACTTCTGGATGAGCGTAGTTGAAGGTCGTGGAAGGCAGCTTGAGTTGCTCACCCTTGTAGGGGAGTTTCTCGTCCTTTTTGCAGCCTACCATGAGCATTGCTGCGCTTGCAGCAAAGAAAACGAAGTGCAAAAAAATCTTTTTCATGCGGTCGAATTTAGCTATTGTGAGATGTATTTTAGAATTCCAAAATCAGGAAAAGCGCTGATGGCAGGCCAACCTGTAAGGCACTTGTGTCCAGTTTTTTGGTTTTATCTTCTCCTACCGGAAAGTTCTTGAAAAACTGCCCGTCGGTAATGTTGCCAACGGTATAGTAAACGTACCCTTCTGTTCCAAAACTGAGCCGCTTGGTCACTTGATATTTGAGGCCAAAAACCAAGCCTCCACCAATGAATTGGATGTCTTTTGTATCTGTAATCACATCAAAGCCACTGTCATTGATGGTTTTGTCCTGTGTCCAATTGGCAATGGCATCAACACCCAGGCTGCCCTGCCACCGATCGCCCAGCGAAAAGCTGCGCTCTGCACCAAGGCGGAGGTCTAGTCGTTGGGTTAAGTTGGTTATTGTATTTGCAAAGCCTTCTACCCGTTCTATTTCTTTGCGGTGGTCTCCGCCCAAGCCAACACGCAGGCCGATATTCCCCAGATAAACCTTGCCTGTGAGGAGGTATGGGTTTTGAACCAGTCCATTTTCACCATCCGAAAGCAGCCTGCCGAACAGCGCATTGGCCTGTATGCCTATTTCCATTCGGAGCGGAATTGCTGCTTTATCTTGGTCTTGCGCCATTGCTTTGCCGAAGGAAAAAATCAGCAGCAGTGTAGTCATTAATTTAGGTATAATATATGGCTGTATATTCTTCATAAATCAATTGATTTTGATTTTATCCACCAATGCCTTATTGAACCCAAAAGCATCTTGCACTATGCCCACTATGATCAGTTCATCTCCCTCACGTTCTGTAAAAAATGGTGCATAGTTCAGTTCAATGGATTTCTGCATTGAAATACTTGGAAAGGAAAATTCGTCAATCCCGCTGGGAAAACTTCTAAGCGCCCAAATTCTATCGTTATTTGCAGAAAAGACAAAATCGTTGAAAATAACGGCTCCATTTGAAGACAATTTGCCAGTCGTTTCGCATTTGTCGTTTACCACATCGCCTTCAAAGCTGGCAATAAAGAATTTGCCGTCATTGGAAACTGCCAAGTGTTGAGGGGTTCCAAAGAAATTGGAAAAGAACTGGTTGGAGATATGGTTGACAATAATGCCTTGGTCATTCATGGTAAATTTTTCAACAAAATTGAAGCTACTGCTTACCACCTGAAGACCATCATCTGTCAATATATTGATAACAGCTTCATTGCCAGCATTCGTACTGCTTTCACTGTCTTTTAATTGCTTAGTGGAACGCTTGTAAACCTTGAAGTTGCTGGACCAATCATCCGTTGTAAAGTACAATAAGTCATTGTTTCCACAAGCCATGGAATATACATAATTATTGAGGTTAAAACTTGTTTTAAGTGTCAGGTCATCAGCGTTGTAAATATCAACGACATAAGGGCTGTTTTTAGCAATATAGAGTTCATTGCCGCTTCCATTATTCCCCACTGCCATACGCAAGTCGAAGACGTTTGGAAAAGTAAGTGAATCCAGTATTTTCTCAGCTTGATAATCGTATTTGTAAACACGGTTTCTATTGCTGTCAAATAAGTAAATAAGGTGATGTGCCTTATCGAAGGTAACCCGGTTTACAGAGATGTTGAGCAGCTTGGATTTGGTTGCCAATTTTACCGTTGGGCTAAACAGGAAACGGTCTCCAAATTTAACATATAGCTTATAGTAAACAAATTCGGTGAGGGGAAAATTGGCATCTTCAAAACTCGTTGTTTTGTAATCGTCTATATTGGCAATAG
>JBGSWN010000285.1:0-31890 GCA_041752395.1 Saprospiraceae bacterium
GGGGAGCTACTGCCCGGCTCCCCTTTAGGGGCGGGGGGGCTGGGTTCCCCTTTAGGGGTCAGGGGCTGCGTCATGGCTGGTTTCATCTTCGAAATCATGTGCTGGAGAAAGAGCAGCGAGCCGTCGTTGATACGGGGCGTACCTGCACCAAATCGGCCGCTCATGCCTTTTTTCTCGGCCTCGGTCTTGATGATTTTCTCGGCCTTTTTCCAGTCCACCCCGAACGGCGGGTTGGAGAGCATATAGTCGAATTTTTCCTCCTCCAGCCCGTCCACCGTGAAGGTGTTGCCGAACTTGATATTGGCGGGGTTCTGCCCCTTTATCAGCATGTCCGATTTGCAGATGGCGTAGGATTCCGGGTTGATTTCCTGCCCGAAGACCTTGAGTTCGGCCTTGGGATTCAGTTCTTTCACATATTGTTCGCCCACGGACAACATGCCGCCTGTACCGCAAGCGGGGTCGTACATGGTCTTCACGATACCATCCTGCGTCAGTATGTCCCGGTCTTCAATGAACAGCACGTTCACCATTAAGCGGATGACCTCCCGTGGGGTGAAGTGTTCCCCGGCGGTCTCGTTGCTTTGCTCCGCAAACCTTCTTATCAGGTCTTCGAACACATAGCCCATGTCCATCGAAGTCATGTCGGCGAGGTCTATTTCCTGAAAGGATTTCACCACCCGAAAGAGGATGTCGGCCTTGGGGTCGTCCATGCGGTCTATCTGGTCATCGAAGTTGAAATACTCGATGATTTCCCGTGCGCTGGTCGAGAAGCCGTTAATGAAATTGCGAAGGTTGACGGCCACGTTGTTGGGGTCGGCCACCATCTTATCAAAATTGTACTGGCTGCGGTTGTGGAAATTGAAGCCCGCTATCTTGTTCAGGGCGATGTCCTTGGCGCTTTCTTTCAGGGTTTCAATCTTGGGCAGGTAGTCCAGCACTTTCTGCTTGGTCTTCGCCAGCACACAATCCAAGCGGCGCAGCACGGTCAGCGGGAGTATCACCTTGCCATAGTCCGACTGCTTGTAGTCGCCACGCAGCAGGTCGGCCACTCGCCAGATGAGGTCAGCTTTTTCTTTGAAGTTGTTCAATGGTGTTTGTTGTTTTGAAGGTGGGGAGAAATAGAAAGACCTGTCATGCCGACAAATTGTCGGGATGACAGGTCTATGCATACCCCAAAGGTGACACCTTTTTGAAAGGTGTCACCTTTAGTTTCCGATGTCATTCTGAATGGGCGGCTTACGGGTTTCATGTATTGGATTTCTAGTGCGGCCACAAGGTATAAAAAGCTTGGGAAACAACTAGCACCCATGAGGTTTTTCCCGCATCTTTTGTCGGGGTGGGTTTCCGGTATCGGGTCGGCAGTACCAATGGGATGGCTTCTTTCGCCCTCAATCAGGCTCGCAGCACCCTCAATCAGGTTTGCATCGCCCTCAAACAAGCTTGCATCGCCCTCAAACGAGTTCGCATGAGCCTCAGGCGGTGTTGCAGTATAAAATTTCAGTCATTGAGTGGCCTCAAGCGGTCACGCTTTGGCCGCATACGGGCCTGCACCGCCCTCCGCTTGATTCGAAGGATTCCGGGACGCATCCGAAGCGTTAATGCAGTGCTTTCCTTGAAAAATCGGGGAAGATATTTGTTGCCATATTCATGTTGCCCCTTTCAGTGAAAGGTGATGGTAGCCTAACCTCATAGGTGCAGGATGGGCGGTGTATCTATGTCAGACATGACAGTTTTTGAAAACCTGTCATGTCTTGTGCTGAATTGAATAGACACCCTACGGCTTTCCTGTTGTGGTTATTTAGTGCGTCACGAAGTAAATAAATGCTGGGAAATACCAAGCACTCATTAGGGGAGGCTCCGCATATTTTGCCGGAGAGGGTTTACGGTATCGGGTCGGCAGCGCCAATGTATAGGGTGTTAGGGCCAATGGACGGATTCGCATGACCAATTTTTAGCCCACCGTCACCAGTGGACAGGCTCGCAGTACCAATTTGTTTGTTCTCAGTACCAATGGGTCGCACTTTGTCGCCAATTTTTTGTCCACCATCACCAATGGACGGGCTTGCTTCACCAATTTCTTTGCTTGGAGGGCCAATGGATGATACGGAAGTGTTTTGGGACGGTCTTGCAGCACCAATTTGTTCGTCCTCACTGCCAATGGGTCGCACCCTCCTACTCCGTCTTCCGATAGCTCACCACCGCCAGCGCATTGAACACCACCGCCATCACCGCCGTCACTTTGAACTGGTAGGCCACATCGGCAAAACCACTGCCTTTTAGCAACACCTTGCGCATTACGTCCACGAAATGGGCGACGGGATTGGGCACGGTGAGGTACTGCGCCCATTTTGGCATGGACTCGATGGGCGTGAACAGGCCGCTCATCAGGATAAAAATCAAGACAAAAAAGAAAGCAACGAACATAGCCTGCTGCTGGGTGTCCACCATGTTCGAGATGAGCAGGCCGAGGCCCAGCACAGCGGAAATATTGATGATGCAATAGGCGAAGACGACCCAGAGGCTGCCCAGCATGGGGATATGAAAAATGAGTTTGCCCGCCGTCAGTCCGACCGTCATCAGCACCAGCCCGACGAAGAGGAACGGCACCATTTTACCCAAGATAAACTGCCATTTGCGGATGGGCGTCACGTTCACCTGTTCGATGGTGCCGATTTCCCGCTCCCGCACCACGTTCATGGCCGTGAGCACCATCACGATGATGGTCACCAGCTCACCAAGGATGCCCGGTGTCATGAAGTATTTGTAGTTCAGTTCGGGGTTGTACCAGTTGGCGTAGGTGATGCCGATGGACGGGGCGGCGGCCAGTTTTGCGCCAGCCTGTCGGGGCATGGCTTTCACGATGATGTCCTGGTTAAAAGTCTGGATGATGCTGCCGAGGTAGCTGGCCCCGACGGTTGCCTGTTGGCCATTGATGGCGTTCACGAGCAGTTGCAGGCTGGCCGTTTTTTCCTTCGTAAAATCCAGTTCAAAGTTCGGCGGAATGGTCAGTACCACGTCCGCATCGCCCCGTTGGAGCTGATTATCACCGACCTTGCCGGACAGCGGTGCATCCACGATGGTGAAGCGGTCGGAGGCCTGCACCTTCCCCACCAGCTGCCTCGAAAAGCTCGATTGGTCGAGGTCAATGATGCTGACGTTGACGTTTTTCACCTCGTTGTTGGCGGCGTAGGACAGCAGGATGAGCTGCACAATGGGCAATACCGTCATCATCGGAAGGATGGCCTTGTTCCGAAAAATCTGGATGAATTCCTTTTGGATGATGAAGAACAGTTGTCGCATTGTGATATTGGGTTACTGAGTTATTGGGGTATTGAGTTATTGAGTTATTGGGATATTGGGATATTGGGATATTGGGATATTGGGAATAACTCAATATCTCAATAATTTAATTTTTTCGGATTTTAAAATTGGCCAAAGCAAGCCCCAGCAGCAGCACAGCCATACCGCAGAGCACAGCCAGCGGCTTCCAGATGAAAGCCACGCCGACGCCTTTTAGCATGATGCCTTTCAGCACTTCGATGAAATAGGTGGCAGGGATGATTTTTGAGAGCGTCTGCAAGAGCCAAGGCATACCGGGGGTCGGGAAAATGAAGCCCGAAAGCAACATCGTCGGCATCATCAGGCTGAACAGCGAGGTCATCATGGCGGCCTGTTGTGTCTCCGATTTGGTGGAAATGAGCACGCCCAGCGCCAGCGAAACGACGAGATACAAGAAGCAGACCGCCAGCAACAGCGCCAAGCTGCCGAGTATCGGCACTTTAAAAACATAGTAACCCAGTACCAGCACCATGACCGTACTCAAGAAGGAGAGCAGGGCATAAGGCACTACTTTCCCCACGAGGATGAGCAGCGGCGGCAGCGGCGATACGAGCAGCAAGTCCATTGTGCCGAGTTCCTTTTCCCGTGCAATGGTGAGCGAGGTCATCATGGCGGAAATGATGAGCAAAATCAGGGCAATCACCCCCGGCACGAAGGTGTAGGCGCTCCGCAATTGGGGGTTATAGACCATCCTCGTTTCGACCTTGATGCGATAGGGGGCCTGCCCCACCCCAGCCTGGTTCAGCTGGAAATCCTGGATGATTTGCGAAGCGTAACTGACCAGCGTGACGGCGTAGTTCGGTTCCGAACCGTCCGCTACGAGCTGTATCTGTGTGGGCTGTTTTTGGTTAAAATCACTGCCAAAACTCGGCGGGATGACCACGGCCAGTTTGGCTTGGCCATTTTTAAAATAGGATTCAATCTCGTCGTAGCTCCGCAAATCAGCCTTCACCAGAAAATGCCCCGATGCCTCCAACTGCTGCCGGAACTTGGTGCTGAGGTCGTCGTGGGCATTGTCCAGCACCACCACCGAGGCGTCCTTGAACTCGTTCGTGACCACGTAGCCGAAAAGCAGCACCAGCGCCACGGGCATCCCCAAGAGGATGGCCAACGTGCGGCGATCCCGCAGGATGTGGAAGAACTCCTTTTTGACGAAGGCGAGGAATATTTTCATTGAGGAAAGTCTTTTTTAGGAAATTTCATTAAGTTTGTTTTAGAAAATCATTTCATGCAAATCATTATTGAACTGAAAAGTGCTGGCAAATTCAACCGCTTGCTTGAGCTAATACGGAAAACCGAGTGGCTTAATGGGGTGCGGGTTTGGAAGAAGGTCGATGAACATGCGCAAAGCGAATTGGTGATTGATACTGTTTCGTCTTTGCCACCGAACCATTCCAAGATTGACTACCGGGATTTTTGGGGATGCATCCAACCTCAAATGGGCATTACAACCGTTGACCGTTTGATTGCTGAAATGCGTGAGGAATAATCATGCGCTACATTTTTGACACCAATACCCTTATTTATTTCATGGACGGAACGCTGACGCCCAAGGGTCTGGAGTTTGTGTTAAATGCCCTCGAAAAAGAGGAATGCGCCATATCCGTCATTTCAAAAATCGAAGTACTTGGCTTTCCTTTTCCATCCGTTTTGCAGGAGCAAAAAGCAGTGAAATTCGTCCACAGCTTGCCTATTTTACATTTGACAGAAGATGTGGTGGAAAAATCCATCGAACTCAGAAAGTCCAACAAACCCAAAATTGCCGATGCTATCATTGCTGCCACCGCCATACTGCTGGACTTAACGCTTATTTCAAGGAATGAAAAAGATTTCAAGAACATCCCCGGCCTGAACTTTATCAACCCGTTTGAATTGTAGCGACTCTCAGCCCCTCGCCAACTTCACAAACACCTCATCCATCGTCTCCACCTTGAACTTCGCTTTCAGTTCCCCGGGGCTTCCCAGTGCTGCAATTTTCCCATCTACCATGATGGAAATGCGGTCGCAATATTCCGCTTCGTCCATGTAGTGCGTGGTGACGAAAATGGTGCAGCCTAGGTTTGCAGCTGCGTAAATCATCTCCCAAAACCTTCGGCGAGTGGCCGGGTCAACGCCGCCTGTCGGTTCATCGAGGAAGACGATGGCGGGGTCATGCACGTTTGCCACGGCAAAGGCAAGGCGCTGCTTCCAGCCCAGGGGAAGTGACCCCACGACTTTGTCAGCATAAGGTTCGAGGTTCAGTTCTGTCAGTATCTGCTCGGATTTTGCTTTGATTTCTTTGCTTCGCAAACCATAGATGCCGCCGTAAAAACGGATGTTCTGCCGGATGGACAGGTCTTCGTACAGGCTGAACTTCTGGCTCATGTAGCCGATGTTCTCCTTGATTTTTTCGGCTTGCCGGAACACATCGAAACCTGCCACGGTGGCTTTGCCCGACGTCGGTCGGTTGAGGCCGGTGAGCATACGGATGGCCGTCGTTTTGCCAGCGCCATTGGCACCGAGGAAGCCGAAGATTTCGCCCTTTTTCACCTCAAAACTGATGGCGTCCACGGCGGTGAAGTCGCCGAATTTTTTAGTAAGATGATTGGCAGTTATTGCAGTATCCATACAGTGTTTTAACAAACCTTTTAACTTTGACGACCTGTCTATCAAGATAAAATGCAATCCATGAAAAGTACTTTACTCGCTTTTGCCCTGCTTCTATTGGCTTCCAGCTCATTCGGACAAACTGAATTTGCACCGTCTGGTGCAACCTGGAGCTATTCGTATCAGACCTTTTGGACCAGTTTCAATGGCTTTCTGGTGCTCAGGTATGAAAAGGATACCCTCATCGGCAATTTCCAATGCAAAAAACTCCAAGGAGACATCCTGGATAGTACACAGGCGAAAGTTGACGATTATTACGACCTCTTCATCCGACAGTCCGGCGACTCCATTTTCACGGTCTTTGGCACCGATAGTTATTTTCTTTTCAAGAACAGCTATCAAGTCAATGAAATAGCAACTTTCGATCTCCTTTGGAACGATCCGCTCACGGTTTCTGCCATCGAGACTTTGAATTTTGGTGGTCAAACGACCAAGAAATTCACCCTCGACTCCGATGGCTGGCTTTTTGACCAAACTGCCATTTATGAGCATTTCGGCCCAGAGCGTGGCTTCATCCAAAGCTGGTGGGGCGTGGAAGTTGATGGTGAGTCCTTCCGCCTGCTGTGCTACAAAGACGATAACTTCCCATTGGCAGAAGTCGGCGATGGCCCTTGCTTTGGCTTCACCGCTACGGAAGAAAATAGCCCAGCAACAGTTGGGTTAAGCGTCTTCCCCAACCCCGCAGCTGATGAAATCACTTTTGATTTCCACGGAAATGAAGCATGGTCAATGAACTTGGTCGTTTGGGATTTTACTGGCAAAACAGTCATGGAAAGCCCGTATTTATTAGGCAAAACACTTGATATTTCTTTTTTGCCAAGCGGAATATATTTTGGGAATATGCGCAGTAATCAACTGGCGCTTCCCTTTAAATTCATCAAGCAATAATCAAAAAAGCTACTTTCAAATGCCTTGATTAAACCTTGAAATAGCCCATTTTTACTACATCAAATCCAAGAAAACATCCTCAATCGTTGCCTCTACGGGCTTCACGACAATGCCTTGGTGCCCCTCGTATTCCATCATTGCCTCGATGACTTCCGTGCCCACGGGCGTCTTCGTCGTCAGGTGCAGGTACTCGCCAAATGGCTCCACCCGTTCCGTCAGCTCAAAGCCACGTAGGTCTTGTAACAGTTGGTAAAAATTATCGCTGCGCACCGCAAACAGCGGCTTTTTGTAACTCTCGATGATGGCCTGCGGGGTGTTGATTGAGAGAATCTCACCTGTCTGAATAAGGGCTATCCGTTCGCAGCGCAGCGCCTCGTCCATGTACGGCGTACTGACGAGGATGGAGATACCATGCTCCTTCAAGCGTTGGAGCATGTCCCAGAATTCCCGGCGGCTAACGGCGTCCACGCCCGTGGTCGGTTCATCCAAAAAGAGCACTTCCGGCTGGTGGATGAGCGCACAACAGAGCGCCAGTTTCTGTTTCATGCCGCCGGAGAGTTGGCCCGCCCGCCGCTTTCGGAACGGCTCAATCTGCACCCAGATTTCCTCGATGAGGTGGTAGCCTTCCTTGATGGTGGTTCCAAAGATGGTGGCGAAGAAATTGAGGTTTTCCTCCACCGACAGGTCTTGGTAAAGCGAGAATTTGCCCGGCATGTACCCCACCCTGCGGCGTATTTCCTTGAAGTCTTTCACCACGTCCCACCCTGCCACATTTGCGCTGCCAGAACTCGGCATCAGCAGCGTGGTGAGTATCCTGAACAAGGTGCTCTTGCCCGCCCCGTCCGGTCCGATGAGACCGAATCGCTCGCCCGGCTGCACGTCGAAACTGATGTCCTTCAAGGCTTGCACCTCGCCGAAACTGCGGTTGATATTGGATATTTTAATGGCGGATTGCATTTCAATTTAGTTAGTACCCTGCTGCTGACTGCCAACTGCCAACTGCGAACTCAAGACTACCTCCCCCGGCATCCCAATCTTCAAAGCCCCCTCCCCGTTCGCCACTTTCACCTTAAAAGCATACACGAGGTTCACCCGCTCCTCCTTCGTCTGGATGGTTTTTGGGGTAAACTCGGCCTTGCTTGAAATCCAACTGACCGTGCCAGACAGCGATTGCACGCCCCCACCCGATTGGTCAATCAGCACGTTCACGGTCTGCCCGATTTTCAGGCTCGGTAACTGGTCGCCACTGAGGTAGGCCCGCAGTTCGAGCGTATCCAGCGCAGCGATTTTGTAGAGCGGCGAGCCAAAGCCCACGACTTCCGACGGTTCGGCGATTTTGGTCAGCACCGTGCCGTTGACGGGGTTGAAGGTGTAGCAGCGGCGGATTTGCTCGTCAAGCACTTTCACTTGCGCAAGCACAGGGTCTTTTTCACCTAAAATACCAGTGTTTGCAGTGCCTGCTTGTTTGCGGGCAGCTTTGATTTGAGCATCCACCACCTCGATTTGGCCGTTCAGGTCGTCGAGCTGCTTGGGTGTGGCGGCCTTGTCGGCGAGGAGGCGCTGCACCCGGTCACGTTCCCGCACAAGGTTGCGGCGCTGCTCCTCCAGCACGACAATTTGAGGGTTCGGGTCTTGCTGCTTTTTGCCGATGGTGCCGAGGCTGGCCAGCAGTTGCTGTTTTTGCAGATGCAGCAGCGTGGTGTCCACCAGTGCTGCGAGTTCGCCCGCTTTTTTGGGTTCGCCTTCGGCAACATTTAGGAACAACAGCTTGCCGTTCGCCTCGGCGCTGACGATGGTTTCCACCGCCTCGAAATTGCCGTAGGCGTCGGAACGTTTTTCTTCTTTTTTACAAGAAAAAAAGAAGATTAAAGTGCTGAAAATGAGTATTTTATAAAAGGTATTCATGCCTATGGTTTGTGCTAATCGTAATTCGTAATTCGTTAATCATCAATCCCCTTCCAAGTTCGCCAAGCCGCCTGAACCTGTGCCAACTGCACCCGGCGTGCTTCTACCGCCAGCCTTGCTTGCAGCTCAGCACCTGATTGAAGCAGGTAGTCGGTAGTCGTCGCAACGCCGTTTTCGAGTTGCGAGGAAAGCTGTTTTAAAACCTCCGATTGCAGCTTCGCAATCTCCTCGTCCCGCTGGATTTGGTTTTGCAGCTTCGCTAGGTCTTCCCGGAATTTTCCATCCTGGTGTGCGAGGTTTTGAGTGAAGCTTTGTTTCTGATTTTCAATGAGTTGTGATTGAACGGCGAGCTGTTCCCGCTCCCGGTCGGCCTGCTTCCAGTCCCAAAATTTCCAACTGAACTGCACGCCACCGATGAAGTACGGGCTGATTTTATCATCGAAAAAATTCAGCGGATCGGGGTAGCCGACGCCCGTGGTAGCAAAGGCGGCGACTTTAGGTTTCCATTGCGCAGCAATCAAATCTGAGGAGGCGAGCACCTGCTGTTTTTGGAGGTCGAAAAGCGCAAGTTCGGGGCGATTCGATTGCGGATTTTGGATTGCGGATTGCGGATTGGGGAGGTCGAGCTTTGCATTTTCATCCAAACTTTGCCCAATCAAACTGCTCAAAACAGCTATCAATGCTCGCCTATCGCTACCGATTTCCTCAATTTTGGATTGCACTTTCAGTTGCTCCACCCGCAGTTTCAGCACCTCGCTTTCGAGGGCCACGCCGTGCTTTATGGCGGCTTCCACTTGGGCGGTTTTTGCTTGCAAATCCTTTAGTGTCACGTCGAGCGATTTGGACTGCTCCTGCAACAGCAGTGCGCCAAAAAAGAACTTGTCCACCTGCTCCCGCAGCTTGTTTAATTCCACCGTAACTAATTGATTGTCAACGGCTAATTTGGCTTTTTCGACCGTCTTTTTTGCTTCGGCAAGGCCGCCGTCGAGCAGCAGGTAATTGGCTTCCACGTTGGTCAGTACGTTGTATTTCGGGATGTTCACGTCCACGCCGGGTAAGCTGAACGGCAGGCCGAAAACCTCATTTTGCCAAGTGGCTTTGGCGTTCCACTGCAAGGTGGGCAGGCGGCTGGCGTCAATGTTCTCCAGCTTGAGGGCCGTGATTTTTTCGAAAAGCTGTGGGTTTTGGGCAATGGCTGTGTTGGCCTCAGCAAGGCGGTAGCAGTCTTGCAGGGTCGTGCCGTTTTGGGCGAAGCCGTTTAAGCCCATTGACAAAAGGACGGCGATGAAAATATGTCTGATGGTTGAAATCATAATCGTTTAACTTTCGGGGCAAAGATGAAGCGACTCCCACTTGTCTTTTTTGAAAATGCAACGAGTAGCGGGATTATTCCTGCGAATGGAATTTTGACTATTCGTTGCATGGATTTGGCCATTCGTTGCAAAGTTCATGGCTGTAATTCCTTAGCAATTACCTTTGTTCATTCGGTCTGCCCAATAAATTGGGCGACCACGATTATGAAAAACAAAACCACCATCATTGGCCATCTAGGCTTCTGGCTTTTCTACCTCACGGTGGTCGGCACGGGCGGCTCGCTCATTTCCGATACGAGCCAAGGCTGGCCGTTTGTCTGGAACAGTTTGGTCTTTGGTGGCGTCGTAATTTATGGCAACCTGCTGTGCATCTTGCCTTTTTTATTGGAGAAAAAACACAGTCGCTTCGCCATGTTGGGCATGGGTTTCGTGCTGCTCGTAATATTGCTGCGGTTCGAAACGGAGCACCTCTTCGGCCTGCACCTGACCGACCAATTCGGTTGGCCCGCCTATTTTTTCATGTCGGTGCAAATACTGGCGTTGTTCATACTCAGCACCATGTTTGGCGGCTTTTTACAATGGTTTCGGGACCGGGAAAGAACCGCTTTTTTACAAAAGGAAAAACTGGCTGGCGAGCTGAAATTCCTGAAATCACAGGTGAACCCGCACTTTCTATTCAACACCTTGAACAATATTTACTCCCTTGCCTACCGACAGCACCCGAACGCCGCCCCGATGATTGCGACGCTTTCCAAAATCATGCGCTACCACCTCTACGATGGCAGCCGGGAGCGGGTGAGTTTGGAAAAAGAGGTGGAGATGTTACAGGATTTCATCGCCCTCAACCGCCTAAAGCACGGCGACTCCCTTCATGTAGATTTTTACTCCGAAGGCGTTGACAATCAGCATGATATAGCGCCCTTGCTGCTCATCAATTTCATCGAAAACAGTTTCAAGCACGGCGACGCCGACTCGAACCCGGAAGCGTTCGTGCAGGTGAGTTTGACGGTGGAAAACGGGCGGCTAGAGTTTTCGGTGGAGAATAGTTTTGGATTGCCTACGGCCATGACAACCAACGGTGGCGACGAGGGTTTTGGCTCAAAAAATGCCAAGCGACTGCTCGATTTGGCCTACCCAAACCGTTATGAACTGGCACAAAAAGCGGAGAACGGCTTATATTCGGTGCTGTTAAACATCCAACTATGAAGCCGTTGCAAACCCTCATCGTGGACGACGAAAAGCCAGCGACCGAATTACTGGCCGCTTATGCCGCCAAAGTGCCAGAACTGGCCGTGGCTGGCATCGCCCACAATGCCATGACCGCCCATAAACTGCTTTCCGAACTGCAAATTGACCTGCTTTTTCTCGACATCCAAATGCCAGACCTCACTGGCCTCCAACTCCTGCGGCTGCTGAAAAACCCGCCTGCCGTGGTGCTGACAACGGCCTACTCGGAGTTTGCGTTAGAGGGCTACGAACTGGATGTGCTGGATTATTTGTTGAAACCGATCGAATTTGAGCGGTTTTATAAAGCGGTTTCAAAATTAGTTGGCAGTCGGCAGTTGGCCCCGACCTTGGTCGGGGGCAGTCCACCAGAGATGCCAATTGAGGATTATTTCTTCGTAAAAACCGACCATCAAATCGTCAAAGTGAGCTTCGCTGACATCCTTTTCATCGAGAGCCTTCGGGAATATGTGCGCATCCACACGCCTACACAGCGCATCGTGGCGAGGCTCGCCATGCAGCGGCTGGAGGAGGAATTGCCTGCGGCAAAATTTATCCGCATTCACCGGACGTATATCGTGAACATTGATGCCGTGGAGAAAATAGAAGGGAATATGCTACATATCGGCAAGGAGCAACTGCCTGTGAGCAAAGGGAAACGGGAGGAGTTCATGGCGTTTGTGGAGAACCGAGTCATTTGATGTTTTGGCGCATCTCCCAAAAGCAGAGTACCGCATTGGGGTTGGGCCTACCGTAATGGTTTTGCAAACCGGACAGTTCTTCTAGTTATCAATGGTAATCGGCTGGCTGGTGGCTTCATAGGATTCGGTGGTTGACAAATCCACGATAATTTTCACCTCGAATTTCTTGTTCAATTCTGGTGCTTTCTTCAGCATTAAGCCCAATTCAAAGTTAACTTTGGGAATAAGCATGGAGTCCTGCTCCAGATATTGGTTTAAATCCACCAAATTGAACTCGCCCACCCTCACCTGCATCAAGTCGTTGATAGTGTCATTGGCAAGGTGCTCGGAGTCAAAATCATTCAAGGTTATGACCGTGACATTGTCCAAATTTTCGTTTTTCGAGCCACTAATGCCATTGAAAACACAATCGCAAGCGAGCGCAGTGTTCATTAGGGAAAAATTCCATGGTTGATTTTTTTCGTCAACACTTGTGATAAAGTCAACCTGATAGGCTAAGTTAATCCCAAAATAATTTTCAAAATCCACCTTCTCTTTGCTTGGAATATTGGAAAGCGCTATGCCCTTTATATCAAAAAAGAGGCCGTCGATACGCGGACAATCGCATTTGTTCATGCAATTTTGGAAAGTAAACCCGATGGTCAGCAAGGTGGTTAACAGAATGGCTTTTGATTTCATACAGTCCTTTTTTTATAGACACGAAATTCAGGGAAAAAGGTTTGGTTCATGTACGTTTTAACCCGTGGGCGGTTTCTTGCCTCAGTGCCGAGGTGATTGCAAAAGCTAAACAGCTTTAAGGCTGCACCCAGACTGCCAACTGCCCCCTGTCGAACTGCCAACTAAAATTTCCCTCCATCCACATCTTTAATAAACCCAATCACCCCCGGATAATAGTCCTTCTGGTCATCCCACATGCTCAGGTGAGAGCCATCGGGGCAATAGAGGTAGCGCCCTTTTTGCACCAATTTGCTCATGGCTTCCATGGCGGCAGGATCCATTGTGTCGTATTTTGCACCAATCATCAGGGTGGGAACGTGGAGAGTTTTTAGCTCGTCCATGATGTCCCATTTGGCAAGGTTGCCACCCGGCACAAACTCACTGGGGCCTTGCATCAGGGTGTAGATATGGCCGTTCACATGCTCGAAAGAGCGCTGCAAACCATCGGGAAAAGGGTTCATCCGGCAGATATGGTTGCGGTAATATTCCTCAGTGACGAGGTTTACATAGTCAGGGTTTCCATAATCGTCCTTATCCTCATAAGCTTTTAAACTATCTACAAGCGAAGGGCGCATTTTGCTTCGCAATTTAGCATTATATGCGCCATACGCCGGGAAACTTCCCATCATATTACTGACGATTAAACCCTTCATATTATCCTGGTATTTAAGCGCATATTGCATGCCCAACATGCCGCCCCATGAGTTGCCGAGGATATAGAAATTATCTTTCGTGAGGCCGAGCGCCTTGCGCACCTGTTCCACTTCCTCCACGAAGCGGTCAATCTCCCAAAGTTCGTCGTGGTTCTCTGGGATGGCCGAGCGGTAGCAGCCGAGCTGGTCGTATTCGTAGAACTCGAAGCCCTCCTTCGGAAAGAAGTCCCGGAAGCA
The DNA here is from genome assembly GCA_041752395.1 of Saprospiraceae bacterium. Classification (GTDB taxonomy): domain Bacteria; phylum Bacteroidota; class Bacteroidia; order Chitinophagales; family Saprospiraceae; genus UBA6168. Next base: position 13,624 of record JBGSWN010000285.1, read on the forward strand.
TTCCATGTACTCGCAGCCCATCGCCGGGCCGCCGTGAAGGAGCAGCACTTTCACCTTGGGGTTGTCGCCAAATTTTCGAGTCCAGACGTTGAACTTACCCACTGGCGTTTCGATGGGAATCATACGGACGCCTGCTTCTGGCTGCACGAGGGTGCTGTCGGCAACAGGTTCAGTGGCAGTTGTTTTCACCTCATTTTTACAATGAAATTGGGTGAAAATGGCGAGGGGAAGGAGGAGGAAGTACATTCTTTTCATAGCAAATTGTTTTGAGGGTTAAATATACAAAGCTATTTCAAGCGCTAGTGAAAAATGGCTATTTTCCCATCGGCTCCGTCCCGTACCGCTTCCCCTGCGCCGTCATTTTCAGCAGGTAGTTTAGCCGCTTTTGGGCCTCAGCCATGCGGCTTGGTGTAAGGTTTTCGTTTATCCAGCCGATTTTCAATCGTTTGTAGAAATACGGGAATGCCTCGAAGTTTTGCCAGACTTGTTCGTCGCTTCGCAACTGCACCAATATCCAATCAGGGATGACCAGTGGTTCGTCCGGTGAGCCAATCTGCGCCTCGATGGGTGCGATGCCAGCGGGTGTCATCAGGCCCTGCGCCTGTAGTTTCCAAATGCGCTGGCGGTTCAGCTCGCTGAGGAAGCTCTTTTTGCGGCGAGGTGTGATGCGCTGGACAGCACTCTCCTCGCAAAATTTTTTCACCGTGCCATCAATCCAGCCGAAGCAAAGGCATTCTTCCACCAGGTCATCGTAAGATATGGAGGGTTTGCCGGTTGCCTTTCGGAAGGTGCGCAGCCAGATTTCAGGCTTGGTGGTGCTGTGCGTTTCGAGCCAGTTGCGCCATGCTTGGCGGGTTTGCGGGTAGAATACTTCAGTGATTTCCATTGAAAACGGTTTAAGGTTTTTGGTTTCGGGTTTATCGGGAGGGACTAGGATTTTCAACATAGGCTACCTTAACCGCAAAGCTACAACCTCCCCTGAAACCTGAAACCAAAAACCTTAAACCCCTATCTCTCATTCATCCATTTCAGAAAATCACTCGACGCCACCTTGCTCAAAATGACGGCTGAAGGTTTCATTGGCGGACGTAGCAGGTTTTCAGAAATGAGGCGCTCCTTTTTCATCGAATCTGCGACAAGCCAGCGCAGTTCTTTCAAATGCTCATCCTCTGTCAAAAGTATTTTTTCGAGGTAATGGTGCTGGAAGGAATTGGCTTTTTTCATCACAGATATTCAATGGTTGATAAGGATTTTAAAGGGTTGCACCGGCTGCTGCAACGCTTGAATTTGGATGATGAGGTTTGACCCAAAAATTGCCATCTTTGGCCATGCCTTTATCGCCCACATCCAAGACTATTTTACAACGCAGTTTCCCATTGTTGCTGCTTGCTTTTCTGCTGATAGACACGGGCTATTCCTTTATACAGCACTTGCACATGCCGCTTGATGGCGACTTGGCTGCCATTGTAGTCCCGGCCAGTTGGTACCAAAAAGTATTAGAAGACCCGTTTGGATTGAGCGTACTGAAAGGTGAGCATTACGGCGCACCGAACCGCTTTTTTGTGCATCGAACGATGTCCTCCTACCTGCTAAATATGCCGCTTTTGCTGCAAAAATTCGCCGCTCCGGTTGATAGTATTTACCTCGCTTGCGCAATATTCAAGACCTTGTTGCAGCTCCTTATTATCGTTGCATTAGCCAAAGGAATCAATACTGACAAGGGTTTTCGGCCACTTGATTGCTTGGTGGCAGCTGCTTTGGTCACCCCTTTTTTCCAAACCGATGGCTACACCCTGCAAATGGGCATCATCGAAAAATCGGTCACCTACTCCTTTTTCTATCCGCTGCCATTGTGGGTGCTGCTCGTATTTTTTCTTCCGTTTTTTCGGGCATGGCATCGAGGAGAAAAGCCGAATTTGAGCATTGCCCATCACCTGTTGTTGGCTTGCCTGGCTTTGGCTTTGCCGTTGAGTGGGCCGTTGGTACCAGCGGTGGTGCTGTTGGTTTGTCCAGCAGTTTTGCTTGCGCAATGCGGTGGGCATTTCCTTCAAAACCAGTCCTTGCCATTTGCCCGAAGGGCTACAAAAGCCCTCGCTCAACTAGGGTCGGCACAAGGCCGCTACTTTCTCGTGGCCAGTATCATGTCGCTTTGGTCGCTTTACGTCGGCAGTTTCAATATTGAAAACGGCGGGACAGATTCGCTTCCTTTGCTCGACCGATACCCTGCCCTTTTCCGAGGTTGCGGACATATTTTTACCCAAAAACTCGGCTTGCCGCTGCTCACGCTGGGCATCTTGGTCAACCTCTTTTTGGTTTCAAAATTTGCCACCGTCGAGGTTCGTCAAAAACTGTTTCAGGTTGGGAAATGGCTGGCTGTTTTCGTGGTTGCATACTTGTTGCTATTGCCTTTGGGTGGCTACCGGGGCTATCGTTCGCTCATCGTTCGGCACGATACGATAATGCCCATCAGCCTAGGTCTGGTTTTTTTTTATGGGCTTACGACCTTCGCTTTGCTCCGCAAAATCACCTGGCAGTACCGCCAAATGTATGCGTGGAGCATTGTCGTTTTTTCGGCACTCATCAGTAGTGCTGATCTCCCAGATTTCCAGCAGAACGCCTGTGAAAAAGCGGCTTTGGAGACCATTTGGCAATCCAAGGAGAAGGTGGTGAAGCTGTCCAACAATTGTCCTGTGATGTCGTGGAATCCAATTACAAGACAAGCTGATTCGGACATGAATGCCGAACTGCTCAAGCTGTGGGGTGTGACGGACGAGGTGCGGCCCTATTATTCGGAATGAGCAATTTTAGCTCACTGCACCTGCTTCGCCTCCACGATGACCGGCACATCTCCCATCGGCCCATCTTGATACTGCGCCTGTTGCCGGATGATGTATTTCAGGTCGAACCACTTGTTTTGCAGCGCCTTGTTGGAGGTCCAACCTTGGTTAGTTTCGTTGGCTTCGGCCTCTGGGAGTTCTTGGTTGAATTTAACACTGGCATCTTCGCAGCCACCAAAATCCCAAATTTTTCCGGCCTTGTCTTTAAAGGAATAATGCTCGGCATCGCCCAAACTGAACTCCACGAACATGGCGTTTAAGGTCAGCACATTTTCGTTGGAAGCTGGGGCAGCATTGGCATCCGAAGTTGGTTCCGCAGCTGGTGTTTCAGCCGCTTCTGGCGCAGGCGCATTGCTATTGCAGGCAAACAAGCTTACTGCTACTAAGCAGGCAAGGATTTTCGTTGTAATTGATTTCATCGTTATGTTTTGATTTAGGGTTCAAAGATAATTGCATTCATCAGCTTGCAAATTTTTTTTAGTCAAAAAGTACCGACGATATCCCTTTCTTTGCGCTCATTGAAATTTAAAATACAAAACATGAAAAGGCGCAAATTCATCCAATCCTCCGTCGTGGCATCAGCACTGCCGCTTAGCATCGTGCAAAGCCATGCCACCAGCCAGCCAGTGGCACCCGCCAAAGCGTTTTTTGAACTCCGAACTTACGAAATGAAATTCGGGACAGACCACAGCCTGCTGACCGACTACCTGCAAAATAGCCTGCAGCCTGCCTTGAAGCGGATGGGCGTCAACCATTTTATGATGTTTAGAGAATTGGGAAATTCGGACCCTGCCAATATCTGGGTGCTCATCAGCTATCCCGACCATAATATTTACCTGAAAGCACAAAACCTGTCCACCGACGCAGCATACACGGCGGCTTCCGCAGCCTTCCATGCGCTGCCGCCAGAAAAAGCGATGTACACCCGCTATAGCTCGATGCTGCTGCTGGCCTTCGACGGGCTGCCCCAATTGGAGGAGCCTATCAAAGACGCCTCCATATTTGAACTGCGGACTTATGAGGGTTATTCCGAAGATGCCGTCCGCCGGAAAGTAAAGATGTTCAACGATGAGGAATTCCCGCTGTTTTACAAGGTTAAACTCAATCCGATTTTCTTCGGTGAAAATATCGCTGGCCCACACCGCCCTTGCCTGACGTATATGCTGAACTTCAAGGACATGGCCGAACGGGATGCCAATTGGAAAACCTTTATTGACCACCCCGAATGGAAGGTGATGGTCGCCAAACCGGAGTATGCCAATTCGGTTTCCAATATCAGGAAGACTTTTTTGAAGCCGTTTTAGAAAGGTTGATAGCGGTTGATAACGGTTGATAATAGTTGATATTGGGCCTTATCAACTTCATAAACCGTTATCAACCGCTATCAACTATTATCAACCGTTATCAACCAAATACCTCACGGCCCCGTCTCCACCTTTATCTGATATTCCTTCGGTGGCGTGCCTCCCATTAAATGTTGCACAAAATAATCCCAGCGCCTGCGCATGATATAGAAACTGTCTTTTCCATAACCGTGACGGGCATTCGGAAGCAATAAAAAATCATAGTCTTTATTGGCTTTTATCAGCGCATCGGCCACCAAATAGGAATTATAGGGCGGCACATTGTCGTCCATGCCGCCGTGTATAAGCAGGAGTTTTCCCTTTAAATCTTTCGCAAAAATTTGGTTGGCCTGTTGCTCATAATTGGAGATACCGTTGGCGTCCTTGGTTTCGAGGCCAATATACCGTTCGCCCCAGTCGTCCTCATAGTTTCGGTTGTCATGGTTGCCGGATTCCGAGATGCCGACCTTGAAAAAATCAGGGTATTTGAACATGGCCGCCGCCGTGGCAAAGCCGCCGCCAGAATGGCCCCAAATGCCGACTTTATCCAAATCCAGATAATTATATCTTTCAGATAATTGCTTCAAACCTGCAATCTGGTCAGGCAAGGTATTGTCGCCCATATTTCCGTAGCAGCCATCGTGGAAGGATTTGGAGCGGTCAGGATTGCAGCTTCCCTCTATTTGAATGACCACAAAGCCCAGCTCTGCCAAGGCTTGGTTGTCGTTCCGGCCAGCCTGAAAGCTCCAAGAACCCACGCTGCCCCCCTGCGGGCCAGGATAAATGTAAACGATGACCGGATATTTCTTCGCAGGGTCCATATTCGAGGGCGTATATTGAAGCCCATATAAATCCCAGCGATTATCCGCCGATTTAACGGTGAAGGGCGTAGGCGGCTTCCAGCCCGTTGCTTGCAGGCGGGAAACATCGGTCTTTTCCAAGGCCGCAATCAATTTGCCTTTCGTATCCCGAACTTCATACACAGGGGGCACATCGGGCTGCGAATAAGCATCCAACAGATATTTCCCATTGGGTGAAATTTCTACGGTATGATCGCCCAAGGCAGGAGTCAACAACGCAAGGTTTTTACCGCTGAAATCCACCCGATAAGCGTAGCGATAATAAGGGTTTGCACCGGCTTCCTTGCCGCCAGCGATGAAGTATATGACCCTATTTTTTTCATCCACCGATAGCACTTCCCGCACCACATAATCGCCAGCGGTGATTTGGTTTTTTAATACCCCCGTATTAGTATCATATAGGTATAAATGCCCCCAATCGCTGCGCTCGGAATACCATAGTATCTCATTGGTCTTGGAGAAATATTTCCAATTGATTGCCCCCTGCCCAGACTCATATTGCGTAGCTACTTTTTCTTCGAAAATATCCCGCACCTCGCCCGTTTCACAATTGGCCATGCGGATATTCTCCTGCTTGTGGTCACGGCTGGTGGACACAAACACCAAGTGCTTGCCATCTTCGCTCCAAGCCACATCATCGAAGCCGCCTTCACAGGAAATATCGTCGCAGAGCGTGCTGCGGCGGGCATCCGAGCCCATTTTCAGGCGCACCATTTTAGCATTGTCCACTTCAATGATGACCCGATAAATGCGGATAATATCCGAATCGCCCGGCAGCGGGTACTTCCATTGCTGCATCTCGGGCGCACCCACGGTCGTTTTCACCAAATACATATCGCTCACATGCCGCTGGTCCTGCTGGAAAGTGGCGATCCGTTTCGAGTCCGGCGACCAACTGAGGATGGCCTTGTCGCTGTGTTTCCAGCCCGCATTGTCGGTGGCGTAGCCAAAATCTTGGATGCCATCGGTGGTCAAGGCCCGTTCCTGCTTGGTGGCCACTTCCCGCAGCCATAAGTTCCAGTCCCGGACGAAGGCGAGGAACTTGCCGTCTGGCGAAAGGATTTCGTCAGGGTTGCCTATTTTCTCCTTTTCAACGCCCGCTTTTTCAAAAAGCTCCTTCTCTGTAGCTGCCGTCATTTTGTTGCCAGTGGCGGGCTCGAACAGCTTGTAGCTCGTCTGGTTGTTCACCGAGGAGCGGTACCATACCCGGCTGTCCGCCGTCCATCGTGGCCGTACCAGGTTGTCCACCAATTTGCTGGCGTTGCCGTTCAGCATGGCGGCGCCACGGTCGTAATCGGCGGCGGTGAAGGTTTTGCCAGTTTGGGCAAATAGGGCATGGATGGATAGAAGCAGTAGGAAGGAAAGGATGCTTGATTTGAGTTTCATGCTAAGTTTTTAATGAAATGGCTTCCGCAGCGGTTCACTGAGCTTCGCAAAGCGGTACTGGAAACTTGGCGGTAAAACTATCATTCCTGATGGGTTCTGCCTGCATATTTATCCATAGAACTTCTATCCCCTAGCCTCCTTCGCCTTCTCCATCGTCTGCAAGAAAACCCCGACATCCTGCGCACCCGACACCGCATATTTTCGATCGAAAACAAAAAACGGAACACCGCTGATGCCGAACTGGCGGGCCATGCCTATGTCCGCTGCCACGGCATCGGCGAAGGCATCCGAGGCAATTGTGGCTTTCACCGCAGCAGGGTCAAGGCCAATGGAAGCGCCAATACCGGCCAGCACCGCTGGGTCGTCAATGTTTTTCCCTTCGGTAAATTGGGCGGCGAAAAGCCCTTCCTCCGCTTCCGATTGTTTGCCGTACTGCTTCGCAAAATGTGTGAAGCGGTGCGCATCGAAGGAATTGGCCACCACCTGGTTTTCAAAATCATAGTGCAAGCCCTCCCCGGCGGCCATTTCGCCCACATGGCGCTGCGCCTGGGCCACCTGCGCCTCCGACCAGCCCTTTTTCTCCGCCAACGACTTGGCTGCATTGACAGTTTCATCCGTCACCAAGTCGGGGTCAAGCTGAAAGCTGCGCCAAGTCACTTCCACCTCGTCCTTGCCGGAATATTGCGCCAGCGCCCGCTCAAACCGCCGCTTGCCGATATAGCAAAACGGGCACATTACATCTGACCATATTTCTATTTTCATGATTTTCTTTTTTTAAAACTGCACTAGAAACGCTGGGAGTGGTCGGTAGTTCAATGCCTAAATAGTCAAATAACGGGGAGTAGTAGCAGTTATAGCGGACGAGCAGTAATCTCCTGCTGGAACATCCCAAAAGCTTTCGGGACCTGACTAGTTCCTAATACCATTTTGTCTCCGACGAAAGCAAGCCGATTTACCTACTTACGCCTGTCAGAGACAGGGCTGATATTCGGTTCAAGTCTTGAGACGTGAACCTGCGTATGCTAGGAAAGACCCTGCGCCAGCTGGGATCATACTTGCCACAATAGGTTTCTATTGTCTTCCTACCTAGCCAAAAAAAAGCCCTTGGGAATACCCAAGGGCTTGAAAAGGTTTAATGTATCTGTATTTTCCTAATAGAGATTAGGAATCGGTCAAATTTTCAATTAATAGCGATTGCCGCCGCCGTAGCCGCCACCGCCGCCACGGTTTCCGCCGCCATAGCCGCCTCCGCCACGGTTTCCACCGCCGAAGCCGCCACCACCACCACGGTTTCCGCCACTGCCGCCACGGTCTTCCCGAGCTTCAGCTACTTTCACAACGATGGTACGACCGTCCAATTGGCTATCGTTCAGCTCGGAAATTGCCTTGCGACCTTCGTCGTCGTTAGACATTTCCACAAAGCCAAAACCTTTGGACTTTCCGGTGAACTTATCCATGATTACGCTGGCAGAAGAAACTTCGCCAAATTCTTCGAAGGCCTCACGAAGGTCTTCAGACTGAGTATCAAAACTCAATTTTGCTGCAAAAATGTTCATTATTGAAATGAATTAAAATGAAAAAATACTTGAGGAAACTTGTCTGTTAAGCAGAAATTAAAAGTGGAAATGTTAACAAGAAGTGGCAAGAAAAACTGCGGGCAGAAAAACTGTCTTTAGAAAAAATCACTTGCAGAACTTTCGAGAAAAAAATTTCAAAATAAATTGCTGTACAAATAGAATTACTCAATGAACAGTGCAAAGATAAGGGGATATTTTGAATTTCAAATTAAAACAGCATTTTTTTTGTTGACTTTCAAAATTCCTGATGGTAACGCATTGTAGTGATGGTAAAAATTCTTGCCCCAGCGGGGAGATTTTGCTGGAACCCTATGAACATTATGTCGGCAAGTTCCAGCAAGCCTTGGAGGTGTTGCGCCAAATCGCCCCCGACGTGGACAGCGTGAACGACCTTTTGACCGAAGAAGACGAACTGGAATTCGTGAAAGCCTTCCGACAATTGGCCCGGCTGAAAACCATCATGTCCGGCTTCGACGAGCTCGACTTGGAAGAACTGGGCATCTCGGAACAGGAATTCGTTGACTACCAAAGCAAGTACCTAGACCTCTACCAAAAGGTGAAGCACGATAACCAAGTCCAAAAGGAAAGCATCTTGAAGGACATAGACTTCGAGATAGAGCTTATCCAGCGGTAGACATCCCGTTGGGCCGTCGTGTCCTTGGTATCCTCACTGGCCAAAGGCACCAGTTCGTCAATGGCATCGTTACGGTTCGTAAAGAGGGTCATGGCAGCAGCAAAGGCGGGAATCACATCGAACCGGGCCTTCTTGCTGAGATAAAGCGCTGCAATCGCTTTGAACATCTTGATTTTGGCGTCAAGCTCCTTCTTGATTTTGCTCATTGTAATTTGGGTTTGCAATTTCCCGCCGAAGGGTCGGCACCTAACTTGAACACGTGGTCATTTGCCACAGCACCAGCGTCGTGAAACATTTGTGAAAACACCATACCACGAAATTTAGGCCAATTATTTCAGCTTAACAAAGTACAACGCAGTGGGTGAGTTTTGTTTTAAAAAATTCTTCCAGCGGGTGGCGAAGGCCAAGCCTATGGCGGATGGGCGGTTGCAAGACCTGTCCTGATTGCTCGGAACCGATGGACGTACGCTTTCAAGTCACGCTTTCGATAGACTTGAAAGGGTTACTGCTTTTGGTAGTAAACATACTTGGAACAGCGGGGAAACACCCTGCCCTTTTTGAAAATCTAAGCGAAAGTTCAAGCAAGTGCAAAGCGAAGCGGCACTTGCGGCGTTGTAGCAGTGGCCCGCAAATGCCACTTCTTTCAACACTTGCTCATACTACTGCTTTTTTTTGCAGTTATTCAGGGACTGCCTGATTGGGTTGAATAAGACTTGCGACAACGGGGCCACAACCCAAGCCCGTGTGATAGCACAACTATCAACGAGCAGTGCCGTTTATTGGTTAAAATCATAGAAGACCCTGCCCCAGCGGGTTTGAAGACCAGTGACAACTGATTATTTCCCAAAGTTGTCATTTCAGAAAATCCTACCGACCTTTGTTGCAACAAGATCACACTTCAAAAAAAATCAAATCATGGGACTAGTGTATGCTGATATAGAATTGGTCAACAGCAGGGATATTGACAATTTTGAAGAAGGCAATCTGCCCGAAAACAAGATACGCCGGATGACTGTCCGGATGAACGTGGACTCTGGTGCAATCATGTTGGCCATCAATGAAAACATCCGTACCCAATTGGGATTGCGGGTTGTGGACACCCGCCCTTGTCAGTTGGCCAATGGCACTTTCGACGAACTGGGCGTGGTGCGCAACGTAATGGTACGTTTTGAAAACCGGGTATCCGTGGTTTCTGCCCTGGTTTTGCCGGGCGATACGGAACCCTTGCTTGGTGCCATTCCCATGGAAGAAATGGATGTTTTGATTTCACCAAAACTCCAGCAACTAATTGTCAACCCAGCCCACCCCAATGAGGCGGTAATGGCTTTGCGGTGATTGACAATTTTAGGCCGTAATTTAACCCGCTCCCGCCATACTTGCCAATCATCACTAACTGGAGATTGAAAAATGGGACGCTCGACACGAGCTTCGCTCGTTGGCGGGTTTTGGTTGCGGCCTCTGGCCGCCGTGAGCAATCTAACTTGGCCTACGCACGGCGGCCAGAGGCCGCAACCTTAGCCCGTGTGATAGCACAGCTATCAACGAGCAGTGCCGTTCATTAATTAAAATCATAGGTAGTGCGCCAACGGGGTGAATAAGGCTTGGGACAACGGGGCAACAACCCAAGCCCGTGTGCAAGCGCAGCTTGCAACGAGCAGGACCGTTTTTCAATTGAAATGACAGGGGGTGCGCCAACGGGGGGAAGACCATGCCCCAGCGGGGTTCTTCAAGTCCTTCCAGCTTTTCAATTGAAGCTACCACCATTCTTCGTATGAACCTACCGTTTGAGCAAGTTATTCCGGTCCTGCTTAATTGGAATGCAGAAGACTTATAGCATCGGGGGCAAGCGTTATTTTGGAAGTAAACATACTTGGGACTTCGGGGATCTATTCTTTTATTATTCGCTGTTGCACTTGCCCATCTGATTTTTTGAGAACGAACACATACACACCTTTTGGCAAATCTTGTAGCGAAAGCTGTCCGTTGATGTTGTTGGATTCCCTTATCAGTTTTCCATGCACATCAAAAAGCTGCACTCGATTCACACCTTCCAAAGCTGTAATTTGGTAATGTAAAATGTCATTGACAGGGTTCGGAAAAAGATGCACTGTCTCGTTTCTTGTGGAAACCTGGACGATATCCGAATATTCAAATTTACCATCGCTGTCCATCTGCCTGAGGCGGTAGTAGTTACCACCGGAATGCGGCGTTTCATCTATCCACTGATAATCTTTCACTTCGATGGTCGTGCCGTGGCCTTTGACAAAAGCGAGTATTTCCCACTGTCGCCCGTCTTCGGAGCGTTCAATTTCAAAGCCTTCATTGTTCAGTTCAGAAGCTGTTTGCCAGAAAAGTTGGTTGCCACTTTTTCGTTGGTTCGCTTTAAAATACACCAACTCTACGGGCAGATTTATAAATGCCCTGATTTCTACTGCACAATAACCATACTGATCGCCAGGGTTACCATTAACCATGTTACTTGTCCAGCTCATTGTCGTGGAACTGCCCGTTGCAGTTTCATAGCTGCTTCCGGTTGTCTGATTGCCCGTATTCGTAGAGTTTATCTCAAATAACTCGGTTTGGCCTGCACCAAACGTAAAGCCATCTGTAGCGGATTGCCGCACGCAGTCCACCACTACATTACCAGCTGTCGTAGAAACAGTTAACGAACCCATATTGGTGTCTGTATTACGTGGACTTGTTGCAGTTCCCGTGTTTCCAATTGGCATAGCGTTGTCCACACCGGTAAAAGAAGCAGCCCCAATTTGTGCAACGCCTACAGCCTTATCAAAGGTGACTACGATATCACTTGAAACCAAATCGGAGCCGCTAACTACTCCATACCAGATATCAGAACCGACGTTATCAGAAGTAGCTACAGCTGCTGGAGCCAACATCATTCCATTAAAGGTAATGCTGGATACAGTTACCGTTGGAGGGTCATTTATTGGCGACCCTCTCCCGACCAGTACCACGAGCAACCTGTTTGAACCGGCAGGTACGTTAAATCCGGCAATAGTTCCTGTGTTACTGGAAACCACTGCAATAGATTGCACATTACCTTGGTACACAACCTGGGCTAGCCCTGAATAATGGCTAAACAAAAGGAGTAGCCCTAAAGTAAAAAACCGTAAAAGAAGTTTCATGTAAAAAGTGTTCTAATTTTTATGGAAAAGCAGCGGTACAAATTGCCAGTAATCCCCTGTATCAACGCTACTTGATATTAGCGGCAAAGGTGGGAAAAATGGAAAATACCTGCAATCGAAAATTCGGAAATTCGGTAAAAAAAGGAACTACTGACCGAAAAATGCAGCCCCACATCGCAAGTGCCGCTGCGCTTCACACTTGCTCAAACTGCTGCACAGCTGCGTAATATTTTTCGTGCATTAACCAATATCACGCCCCTACGGGGCTGAAACGCATACCTAATGCATTGACTACCAACATGTTGCCCCGCTGGGGCAGTTAAAAAAATAGGGGACATGATTAGGTCAAGAGACTTGAACCAGCGTTGTGGAGAAGACCAAATGCCAGCGGGGAGCTGTTTTACTCCACAATCCCCCCCGCCATCAACTCCGCCTGCCGCATCACCGTCTCCACCGCTTTCAACTGCATATCCGGCGGATAGCCATACTTGTTCAGCGTGCGGCGGACGATGACCATCAACCTCGCACGGGCACTCTCCCGAATCGTCCAGTCAATCGTCGTGTTGGCCCGCACCTTGCCGGCGATTTCCTTGGCGATTTCCTTTAGAATCTCGTCGCCCAGCACCTGCACGGCGCTTTCGTTCACTTCGAGGGCATTGTAAAAGGCGACCTCCTCCGTGCTCAGGCCGAGGCGCTCGCCCTCCTTGTCCGACTCCTTGATGTCTTTGGCGATGCGGATGAGTTCCTGGATGATTTCCGCCGTGGTGAGCAGGTTGTTCTGGTAGCGCTTGATGGCCGATTGCAACATCTCCAACAGCTTGCGGCTTTTCACGAGGTTGGTCTTCGTGCGGATTTTCAGCTCGTCGTTCAGGATTTTTTTCAGCAATTCGAGGGCGATGTTCTGGTGCTTCATGCCCTGCACTTCCAGCAGGAACTCGTCGGACAACACGGGTTTATGGTCTGCAGTGATGCAGGGGAACCAACGCCCGAAGACATCTCTTACTACAAGGTAATGGGCGACCTCCAATACGAGAAAAACAAGCCAGAACTGCTTTCCTTCCTGATGAACACCATGACAGACTTTGGCTCTAAATTCCTGACTACGCACAAAACGGTAGCATCGCCCCCCATCCTGGACCTCTTCGGTGCAGGCAACGTGGCCTATCTCGTGGTAGGAGAATGGGTAAGGGCAGAACTTGGCTACAGCGAATATGACTACCGTGATTACCTGGAGGAGGAAGAATAGCATGGACTAGTAGGAAAACCTTGCGCTGGCAGGGCTGCCACCACCTTTCGAGTGAACCAGACCGATTTCTTGGAAACAATGCGAAAGTTTGAGCAAGTGTAGAACACACAACACTTGCTCGAACTACTGCTTTTATCGCAGTTTTTAAAGCGCTGCTGAGTGGGAATGTGGAAGACTTGCGCCAACGGGCTTCGCAGTCCCGTGCGCAACGTCGGCGAGGTTCAAAACCTCGCCGACGTTTGGCTAGAGATAGGAAGGAACGTTATCTCGCTGGAAAAAGTCTCCTGACTTGTTCCTACTACCATTTCGTCTCCGACGAAAGCAAGCCGATTAACCTACTTACGCCTGCCGGAGACAGGCTGGTATGCGGTTCAAGTCTTGAGACATTGAACCAGCGGCTGCGGAGGGAAGACCCTGTGCCAGCTGGACATTGAACCAGAGTTATGCGGAAGACCCTGTGCCAGCTGGGTATTTTTTCATTCAAGAAAGAGAAGTTGCAATGATGCCAAGAATTAGAGATAAGAATACAATTAGCGCAAAGATTAGGGAATAAAATTCGAGGCTTGAAAGGGTTCCAGTTATTTGTCCATTTTGGATTTTTAATTGATCATCATTTTTGAGTTTAATCCACCCATCCTTGAATAAATCAATCTTTATCACAAGGTCTCCATTTGAAGGAGGCGAGATAAGATTAACTTTTCCATCTCTTAGGTACGTGAATTTGCATCGAATTGATAGCCTTTCTCCTTGCTTTGTCATTTGAACTTGCCAAGAATAAGCAGAGATGATTTTTTGGTTCTTGATATTAATGCCAAAACCTTCTTTGGCTTCATAATATCCGTCAGTTAACCCATCAAAGTTTCCATCAATATTTACGACTTCAACTTTGTTATCCAAATCAAGAAAATTACCATCAACTCTGGCCTTGTGAATTACGATTGCATTGCCATCCTTAAGATTAAATCTATTGATTGGTTCATCTTTAATATCTTCACTGGCAACTTCGATTTGTTTCAAAAGTCGTGTAGTGATGTACTTGTCTATCTCCAAGTCCGGCAGCTTTTGCAAATTCCCCAACGGAAAAATCTCATCCGTCCCATCCTTCTTCAACAGCATAATGGCCTCATTCAAAAAGCCTTGATTGTACATCCGTTTGCGGCCCTCGTGCTCAATAAGCAGGGATTGCATCACAGATAGGTATTCCCACTTGCCAGTAACAACCTCACCCTGTTTGGATACTAGCAACTCATTGTTCCGCCGGAAAATGTAAGTCACTTTATGCCCATCATCGTCCATAAAAGCCCATGGGATGTCGGCAAAGGTGGCGGTGTCGTCCAGCATTTTACTGTGTTGCTGGATGCGGGGTAGGATGGATTTTAGATAGTTTATCATCTAGTTTAATTTTTACTTTTGACTCTTCAGGCCAAAGCACAACAAAATCGGTTGGCAAAAACTCTTTACAAACCTGTTTAGCTATTTCCACTTGCCAATCTCCAATCTTCTCCTGAACAGGTATATAGTGAAGCCCACACTCAAAATCACCTATTTTCCTATGTTCTAATTCCAAATAATAATTTCCTTTACGATAATCCAATTTGCCGGGGTACACGAGCGCCACCTTTTTTGCCCCGAAATACTTCCCATAAACATACATCTGCCGCAAATCATCTGGTGAGGGCTTCCCGCCATCCAAATTTTTCCATTTAGTATCTAGTACTACGCATTGGTCAGTTCCTCTTTTAAGGACAATATCTGGGTTCATGCCCATGGCATGTCCCCCCTCTGGTTTCCAAAAAAGTTTGGGCACTTGTTCCTCTGCGCCAGCATCTTTCAAATGCTTCCTCAAACTCACATACACAAACTTCTCCCACAACAAATTCATGTCGAACATCAACGCCAACACGCTGTTTTGGCCATTCTTCACATCAGGATGGTAGTTCAGTAAAATCAAGCGGGCGATCTCCATCGCTTTACGGTAGCCTTCCGTCTTTCGGTTGTATTGCAGTTTATTGAAAAACAGTTCATCGGCTCGAATGTCCGGCATCTCTGGGAAATTGAGCAACAGGCTACCGATGCGGCTTTGCAGCACGGCATTAGTATTGAGCTGCAAAAGAACCTTGACGGTCTTGTACAGCACACAATTAAAAGGATGCTCCCGGTCATAGACCGTATGGCGCACGTAAAACCGCTCCTTGTGTACCAGATTCTGCTGGATATGCTTGCCGAATTGCAAGCTACCCTTCAAAGCTGTGGTGTTCCCTTCCGTCTTGCGGTAGCGCTTCACCAAGCCCTGGTGCAGCAGGCTTTCCACTTCTGCGACAAACAACTCAAAATACAACTCAAGGATAGTATTGGATTTCAAACGAAGGGACGAACTGCTTGGCGCATGGATATTGAAGGTGCCAATGGCTTTGAGCATACCGATTAGCATTTTACGCCATTCGTCTTTTTCACGCTCACCATCATCCTTATCAGCTTTAGGCAGTACCTCTATCAACAACTTACCTACTTGAATAACACCTACATACTGCCTAAATTGTACACCATCACGGGTCAATTTAAAATAAGTCTCCCCTTTCTTTTCAAAAAAAGTTCTTAATTCTTCTAATTGCTTCAGAGTAATTCGCCCATCCCTTTTGCCTGTACTAAGCGTTTCAAATTCATAAACTGTGATGAGTTCATTTGCTTTCATGAGCAGTTGGGTTTATCATGATTTGGATAGCTTTTTCAAAGCTCATCTCTTCATTCGTAACACCGTCTTTCCTGTAATCAATAATTTCATAAACCTTCCTATCATCAAAGTCCTGTGTCTCGTAACCATCAAATGGGCAAAAGATTTGCTGTTCTTTCTTTTTCTCAAATTTGTTTCTGACAAATCCTTTTCCCAACACCAACCCAATCTTCCCATAATCACCGTAGAAATACTCCTGCAAAAGCGGGATGATTTTATCGTAGAAGGCTGCCATCAAATCCGTCATTGAGTAAACTTTCATGAAGAAGCTATGGCCAATGAGGTGGTCCTTATCAAGTAGTTTTTCAATTCTTTCATTTATTTTGATGAGCAGCGTTTTCAGGTTGATTCCTGAAAAATTGAAAGGTTCAAAGTATTTAATTTGAGCTTCACTGATTCCTTCTTTTTTCATTTTGAAATCCCAAATATCTCTTCTCTCATCCCCTCGAAGGTTTTCAGGAGCACCAGCTAAATCAAAAAACGATTGTTCCTTAGGCTCGAAGTATTCATCATCCCATCCTACATCTTTAAAGTCCCATAGTAATTGCCAATACATTCGTTGAGGGCTTAACAACTCTGGCTGTGGTGGCATCTCCACAAAACTGAACCGCCTACGCAACGCCGTATCTAACGCTTCTACGCTTCTATCTGCGGTGTTCATCGTGCCGATGATATAAAGATTGGAAGGCACACCAAACTCCTTTTTGCTATACGGCAGCTTCAATCTTATTACTTCGTCTTTACCAAGCCGCTTGTCCTCCTCTATCAGCGTGATAAGCTCACCAAAAATTTGTGAGACATTGCCACGGTTTATTTCATCAATGATAAGAACGTAATTTTTCTTTTCCTCCCTCTCTGTTTGGCTGTAATTGTGTTTCGTCTCCAAATATTTGGCGACAGCCTTTGTATAAGAAGGCCAATCTAAACTTTCGCCTGTTTTTAAGTAGTGCTCGATTATTTCCTTTTTGATGGTGCCTTGATAAGCTTTATCTGTGTTGGCATGAAAAGTCAGGTTACCTTTCGAGTTTTTGTAAATAGTGAATTCTTTGGCTCTAACCAATGATTCTAGTACCAGCGAGCCTTTGTTGTCTTCAATCTCTTTCAATAACGACCCAAAAGCTGATTCAAAATTATTTGATACGATGCTTTTTGATTGGGCGCTTTCACATAGGGATTTGAAGATACCGGGCTTTACACTATATTTTACATAATCGTCTCCGTCCTGTGGCTCTTCAGGCTTGATACCTTCAATAAAGTCCTCATAACTCATGCTTTGGTGAAAGGTGGTAAACACGATTTGACCTGTACCTAAAAGCCTATCAAACTCTTCCTTTATTTTATCTCTGGGCTGTAGAAGACTAAAATCTGGATTGGCAATTTGGACTGCCTTGTTAATAGTATGGTAGGTCTTGCCCGTACCGGGAGGGCCGAATAGAATTTGATTTAATGTACCTAAATAGGGTTTCATATCTTTTCCTTTATCTTTATTTAAATTTAAGATTTGTTCAGTTGGTATCATTTGAATATTAGAACTATTACTCTGTATTCTACTTTTGAGTAATTGTTTAACACTTTCTCGATTTGTAGCCCATTCAAGCAAATCCCCAATTAACTTTTCCCAATTGGGGGAATCATCTGTTACTTCTGAAATAATGTTGGTTTCAATGCCTAAGCTATGGAAAGCATCTCTAACTATATCTCCTTTCACTGGGCTACCAATGGTCATTCTGAAAGATTCTAACAGTCTAGAAACTTCATCATTTGTTTGATAACATTTCTTATCATTCAACTTAATATTTGAAAGTTGACTTTTCAAATTTCTTGACTCCAAGGCAACATATTCGCTACCTCTTTTAGGACTACTTCGGAGAATATATCCATATTCACCATTTGTGAAATCAAAACCAATAGTACCTTCCCATGAACCTCCAGGTGTAGAATAAAAATCAGAAGTTTCCCCTAGATAGACCCATTCACCAATTTTGGTATTTGGCACTAAAGAATTTAGATGTTCAAGTAAATCAGACGCAAAGGTTTCAGGTTTCATAAAATGAATTTTGTTTAGTTTAATGAATTTTATATGTTCTGCTCTGGCAAATATTTTTAGCCCAAATTTTAATTCAAGGGATTAAATTTAGCTTTAGCAAAATCTTGTCTCAATGTTGTTATTTTTTTAATAGTTCCCTCAATTCCTGAAATACTCTTGGCCCAAACAAACTTGAAAGTACAGGTACATTAACCCTTCTTCCATTTACGTAGGCCCAAAGTTCCCTAATATTTCTCCAACCTATTGGATTACCCTTTTCATCAAATTCAGCTTGACCAGCAACTAAATCCAATAATTTGTTCTGAAGTTCTCTAGTAATACTGACATGGTCCCATTTTCACGGACACACAATTAAGTTAGAAAAATACAATTCCTCAAATTTGTCGGGACAAAGATACCCAAGCGCCGAATGCCGTCTTTTTGAGTTGTAATAGCATTCGATGTAGTTGAAGATTTCCGT
>JBGSWN010000286.1:0-22965 GCA_041752395.1 Saprospiraceae bacterium
TTTGTTCTTCCTGCTCCAACATGCTGCCTGTTGGTTTGATGTTCATTGTAATACTGATGCTCCCGTCTGCTTCTTTTTTGTAGTGTGCTGCCATTGGTGCTGTTTTTTATACCAAATCTACATCAAATTGAAGCCGCACCCCTTCGCCGTATTAGGGTTAGGGTCGAGCAGCAGCACCTCATTGGTATCCACGCCCACTATCAGCCTTGCATGGGGCGAGAACTGGCCATCCACATTGCTATCGGCATCGGTCGTCACCCAGATAGGGCCGTGCTGGTCGAGGAAGCTGGTGATGCTATTCAGTTGCAGGTCTTTCACATCGAGTTTTGGTTCGATGCCGAGTTGTTTCAAGAGGGCTTCCTTGTCTTTGGACATCAAGCCTTTATCTTCGGTATAAATCTTCATGTATTCATCCCCCAGTTCTTTCACCGCATCTTCCACGGAGGCGTATTGCTTCTTGTTATTCCAACTCTGCATCATGGCAATCACGGTTGCCCAGCAGTCGTTGTTTTTGCTTTGTTTGAAGAATTGAACATCCTTTAAGGTCTTCATCGTGCCTTCCTGCTTGGTGGCATCGTTTGGTGTTTCGGCATTTCCGGTAGAGCCTCCGTTGGGGTCAGTACCTATACTGCCGTCCTGTCCATTGTCATCGGGGGAGCCTGGGGTGCCGGTTCCGCTGCCTGTCTGGCCAGCATCGCCCCCGGCAGTAGCGCCCTGCCCATCTTTATTGCCTTTGTCCTTGTCGGTGATGCCCAACTGATTCTCAAAATTCTTCTTGGTGTACTCGTTGTATTGGTCTTGTGTGATGGCACCGCTTGCCTTTGCCTTGTCCAATTGCGCCTGCACGTTTTTTGCCCTGTCGTTGTCCAGCACAGCCATCGTCTTCGACAAATCCGCCGACACATCCGCCACATGCTTCGCCGCCTCGCTCGTCATGGCAGCGGCTTTGATGGCGTTCTGTTGGTTGCCTTCCAACCCGGTGATGTTTGCAAAGGTGCTGGCCTTGCCCAGCAGGTTCAGCGCATCGGTGAGGCCGGCGCCGGGAGCAGGGGCAGGTGGTGCATTTTGGATATTGATGACGGGCTGAGTCATGGCAGCGGGGCGCAGGTTCGCCTCCTGATTCGGGTCGTATTCTGGTGCTTTGGTCTGTATCGGGTTGATGGCGGTCGGCTCGTCAAGGTCTTTGTCGGGCCAGTCACGGCGGCCTTCTTCCAGTTTTTCGCAGGAATTGCAGGCACCCTGAATCGCCTCCGTGAACACGCCACGGGTGGGCACGCTCACCCGGTAGGGCGGGCTGGGCACGGTGGGGGCGTAGTGCGCAAACAGGCTGTCCGAGTCCAGCACCCTCTTGTCGTCCTTGTTCACAATCGTGCCGTCGGCAAGCTGCACGGTCACGGCATCGGTCTTGGTTTCCGTTTCGCTTCTCAGTTGGTAGGTCGGGTCGAGGCGGTAGCCGGGGGCCACGGGCATGATGAGGCTGTTGCCCGCTATGCCGATGACGGTGTTCACCACCACCGAGGCCACGCTGCGGGCCGGGTTGGTGTTGGGGGCGTGATAGCCGTCGAGTAGCATGTAACGGCGGTCGGGGTCCATTTGCGACCAGATTGCCTTGTGGTAGTATTCGAGGTTGGCGTTGAGATGCTGGAGCAAACGCAGGTTGAGGTCGGTGTCCTCCCGGCGGGGATTGCGCAGTTCCTGGGCATTGAGCGGAGTGGCAAGGGAAACGCTGTCGCCAAAGGCTTCGCCGCCTAAACCCAAAAAGCCTGCACTGCTTTTAAGGTCATTGTTGATATTGCCGTCGGCAAAGAGGACGCCTGCCATGTTGGGACTGCGGTAGTCGAGGCGGCCATTCACGACGATGGCCTTGGAGTTCTCGTTTGCCGTAAGGCTATAATTGGAATAAATGACAATCCGGCTGATTTGCCGCCGCTTGAGTGCTGGCACCCTCCCCTTGGAGCGGATGGTGACGAAGAGTTCCTGGTCACGCTTGTAGTCGGAGATAAGGGTGAGGTCGAGGTTCAGGTCCACTAGCCTGCCTGCCTCGTCCACGGCCATTATTTTGAGGGAATTGATGAATCCCTCGGCAACCTTTGGCGCTACCTCCCGGTCGAAAATCTCGTCCCGTTTTGCGATTTCCGCCCCGGAAAGTTTTGTCCGAATCCATTGAATCGTATAACCGGACAGGATGGAGAAATCCCGGAACACGAGGGGCCAGGCTACCTCGTCGTTGTCGGCGGGCATGGGGCGGTTGAGGCGCAGTCGGATGTGCATATCGCCCGTGAGGTCCATGATTTGCTCGTCGGCATAGGTGCCGAGCGGGAAGTCGGAGCCTTCGTATTCGTTGACGATGCGCTGCACGGCGTCGAAGGCATCGTAAAGCGTCTTGTTGGAGGCGGGGTCATAGCCTGCATCGAGCAGGTTGCGTTTGAGTATTTCCTTCCAACGCAGCACTTTTTTATTGTCAAAAATGGTCATCAACAGCGGGATGAACAGGCATTCCTGTACGTCTGCCAGTTTTTGCTCCACGACGTAGTGGCGCAGCACCTCGAAATATTGGATGGTGAGAGCGTGGCAATGGTTGTGGTTGGCAATGACCTCGGTTTCCACTTTGAACCGCTCGGCCTGCCGGGCGGTGGAAACGACGGTGGAGCGCTGGTTACGGACATCAGAGGAACTTTGCATGACGCTGTCCCGCAATTGGTTTTGGGAGCTTGCCGCAATGTCCCGACCGGAGTTCTGCCAAGCCTCTGAGGAGGATTGGCCGCTCGACGACGAGAAGCCACCCGACACACCAAGGAAGCCGCCGAACAGTGGCCCCGACCAACTGCCGCCGACGCTGCCCGATTTGCCAGAAGTGCTTGCACGGCTGCCGCCCCTTGAATTTTCACCAAGGGATGACTGGACAATATCGTTGATGTCCCGCTGGTGGCTGAGGAAGGAGTCAATATGGGCGCTGAAATCGGACTTGTCGTCCCGCATCCCCGTTTGCTCCCGGCCCCAATCAAAGATGACGATGTTCTTTTTTTGGCCAGGGGCCAATGGCACACTGTACAGCAGGTCGCCGAGGGAGTAGCCCGCCGCCTTCCATATTTGCTTGAACTTGAGGATATGCCCATGGGCGATGGTGACGGCTTGGTAAAAGGTCGGCTCATTGTCCCAGTCCACGCTGTTGTCGGCATTGAGTGGGCCTCGGTCGGCGGTGGTTTTGTGCTGGTTGTCGTTGGTTGTTTTGTTATCAACTTCTAAGTGCTGCGCCAAATCACTGGTAGGCAGCTTGACACCGGGGGCAAGGCTTGTGATTGCAGATGGGTTGGTCAAAGCAAACGTGGAAGGGGACACCAAACTGGATGAACCAACCCCTAGCGTCTGTAGCGATATTGGTTGTGCAGTATTGGGAATTTGCCCCATAGTTTCCGTTGGTGCTGTAAATATAGGGTTGTTCATAAGCCCTTCTGCGGCTGGCGGTGCAGGCGGCTGGGGGGCGTCTTTTGCCTTGGTGGTGAAATCTTTTGGTTGAATGGCGATGTTTGCCGACATTCCGGCAGTGACCTCAGCGATGAACTTGCGGCGTTCTTCAAATGCCGTAGCCTGAAATGTAGCCGCCTGCCGCCGACGCTCCAAGTCGGTAATGGTCGTCCCTTTTATTTCCGGGTCGGTGGTGCGCACGACCATGAAGAAGGAGAACTCTTCCAAGGTGCGGTTGGGTGTCACCATATTGGTACAGCCGAGGCCAATGTCCTGAGCATAGGCGCTGTTTTGGTGAACGAGTTCTTCCTGGTCGGGCAGTTCGAAGGATTTCAGGGTCTTGCAATCGCAGTCGTCCTGTGTTTCGCCGTAGTTGTCGGGCACATTGGCGGCGAGGTAGATGAATTCTGGGAAGAACTTCGTTCCCGGCTCCTGACCTGGGATGTCTTCAAGGTCAACTGGAAGTGATTTTTCAAGTGTGCCGGCGATGGTAGCATAGGCATCCATAAAGCTGCCCTTTGGATATTCGCCTGAAAAGCTGCCCAATGAATCGGTGGTGCTGATGAGGATAGGAACTGCTGCCTTGTCATCAACAGTTCGCCTTCCCCAGATGATGATTTGGGCGTTCTTGATTTTGTATTTGCCCGTGGTGTCCACCACCCGGCCTTTTAGTTTTTGGCGCTTCGCAATGATAGCTTCTTTGTTT
Organism: Saprospiraceae bacterium; assembly: GCA_041752395.1. GTDB lineage: Bacteria > Bacteroidota > Bacteroidia > Chitinophagales > Saprospiraceae > UBA6168. The sequence goes on from JBGSWN010000286.1 coordinate 4,172, forward strand.
GATTGGATGAGCGGGACAGACCAAGGACTAATATCGTTTATGGCTATTGGCATTTGCGGCATTTGAGGCATTGCGACCATCGCAAGATGCTCTGCCACGACCTGTCCATTCGGGTATTTTACTTTGATGCGGACACTGTTGTTGGCAATGGTTTGCGATGGCGAAATCCAAATGGTGGCTGTAAAGTCTCCATTTGACGTCAGCATTCCCAAAACCGACCTTGAGAGGGTCTGCCCTGCAGTGCTTGTGGTTTCTTCGAATTGGGCACTAACGGAATAGCCATCGAAGGGGGCATTTGAGTTTTCCTTATAGTTCAATTTCCCCGTCAATTCTATTCTCTTGCTCTCCAAGTCAGGAGCGGGTGTAATTTCTATCTGTAATTTAAAATCAGGGTTGGCAATATCCTGCAGCAATTGCCTGGTGTCAAAAAAGGACTGCTTGATAATGGTTGCATTTCGGTCATAAACCTGAATGACACTTTGCTGGTCTTCCTGAATATCGTTTTTTTCCGGCAATACCAGTTCAAAAACACGGCTGTTGCCTTCAAGGAAATCCTCCTTGACTGCCAGTTTCAATTCTGCCGAATTGTCACGAAAAAGGATTTCGACTTTAAAGCCGTTAAGGTTTGCATCTTGTGCAAATGGCGGGAGGGGTATAAGGGAACCTGTGAGTTTCATTTTGCTCATTTGACTTTTGCATTGCAGTTCTGGTTAAAGTATGCCAGCCTAATGCAATGCATGTGGTTAATTTTGAAGTTTTCCCGTAGTAATTTTATAGAATATTAATCTGCAAGTAGCTCGCTGGGCATTGAATTCTTTTGCCCTTTCCAACATTACGCAAATGAATGGAGTAGTTTTTAATCTACCAAGAACGCCCCCAATATTTTTTTCAAAAAAGGACAATAGTGGCATAAATCTATACCAAAATGGGCTTTGCCCCTCAAAACATCGTCATCTGCTCCCCCACCTCCACCGCAGTGCTGCCGTGCCCATCCATCACCTCCAAAGCTTCCAGCACCTTCATTGCTATGCGTTTAGCAAAGCGAACAGGCACGGCATTGCCGATTTGCAGTTGGAGTTCCCGTTTGTTGTTGCCATAGAACACCCAATCATCGGGGAAGGTCTGGATGCGGGCGTATTCACGGGCGGTGAAGGAGCGGAGCTTGCTGGCCTTAATACGCCAGAGCTTTGCCGTGGAATCGGGGTTCCGGACATACATGGCATTGTCACGGTCTTTGACAATCCGTTCGGCGGTGACGTTGCCGATACCCCAGCCCCATACGGTGGCGGTATCAATGGCGGGGAATGGCGAGTCGAAATCCCGGATGGGCGTACCTTCCGAGGCCGTCCTGCTCAGGCGGATGGGAATTGCCTGTTCCGAAGGGTCGAACGTCGCTCCGGTTTCGGTATGTGCGTAGCTTTTGAAGCCCCATTGGGGGTTGTGGTTGGGCAGTTTTATGGTCAGGTCTTGACCGAGTTCAAAGACGAAATCCCGAATGGTGGTCTCTTTCTGTGGCTTGGGAAATCGGAAATGCTTTAACGTGTCGGCCTTATAGGCGATGAAAATGAACCTGCGCCGGGTCTGTGGTACGCCATGCTCTGATACCCTGAAAAAATCGAATTTGGTGGTATAGCCGATGGCGGCCAGTTCTTCGGCGATTTGGTGGGCAAAAGGCTTCCCCGTCTCCGGGTGTTGCATGGTGCGAAGGTTCAGCACGTTTTCCATCACGATAACCCGAGGCTGCATGATATGGGCGATACGGATTACCTCTTTATATAAGGTGTTCCGTTCGTCATTTTCGTCCCGGTTGCCGCCGAGGGAGAAACCTTGGCAGGGAAAGCCCGCCAGCAGTACGTCCAAGCCTTTTTTGAAGCCAGGGGTGTATTCCCTCACATCGCCGTGGTGCAAATCCCAGTCCGGTCGGTTGATTTTCAGCGTTTTGATGGCGTAATCCAGGATTTCGTTCGATTCGGTATGGATGAAGCCTGCCTGTTCAAAGCCCAAATCCATGCCGCCCGCACCTGTGAATAGGCCCAAATAGGTATAGTCGGTCGTAGTTTCTATTTCATGCTTCATCATCGCCAATCTGCTTTAAGTTTGGGTATGGAGGGTATTGAGGCGGTTCGTTCCTTTGGCGACCGCATTTTGCAAGCATCAAAAATATCCGTTAGCGTTTTGAGGCGGCCTTTTGAGCTTATTGCGGCCTTTGTTTCATCTTTCAGGTAGTAGTGAAAGGCATTCCCAAATTTGTCAGTGCGAATTACGGCCTCGGAGATGCCTTTGTCCTGCTTGATTTTCTCCAAGTCGTTTTTCTTGGCAATGAGGATTTGCCTTAGATGGAAATCCGATATCTTGGAATTCAAGGGGTTGGGATAGGTGTACATTTTGCGATGCCTGACCGAGCCTTCGCCATAAGGGCCGTGATTGTATTCCGTGAAATTGGAATACTTGGATGCTTTGTGGAGTTCAAAGTCATAATTGAGGAAGTCGCCGTCCAACATTATCAAGGTCACGATATTGGAGCTAGCGGAGTCCAACAACGCAAACAAATAGAAGCAGGGAATGATAATGGTTTCTGCCCCGATTTTAATCATGGTCGAACCACAGGGGAGGCAACTATTGTAGTCAATCGTCATTCCCCTCGAATCGCTGCCATTGGCTTTCTGTATCAGTTTTTTGACCTCAAGGCCAACGATAGTGCCGGAAGTTTTGTCACGAACGATTAGGTCAGGTGTGGTCAAAGACCCCGAATGAAAAATTTCAAAGGTATTGGGGAGTGCATTCCTGATTTCCAGTTCCACCCAAGCATCGAAAGGGTCGTCTTGTACCGTTCCCACCACAGCTCTGGCCCTTAGGTCAATAGGGATGCCATGACTTCCAATTTTGGCAATCATTTCCCGGTAAATTTTTAGGACTATTTCTAATGCTGTCATTTCTGCGGATTGGTAGATTCAGTTTGTGGTGGCAAACTTACTCTTTAGGATTTAAAACAGGCTGACTTGATTCAAATTCCTTAATCATCCATCATCTTGGTGCAGCAAGTCTCAGTGTTGCAGAAAAATGCCACTACATTCAGCCCTCCTTCCCCAAATCCTTTCTAAACTCCGCAATATACTCCATCAAATCGAAGACATTGCACAACCCTTCCTCCAAAGGGTCGGGCGGCAAGGATGCCAGGTCGAGGTAATGGACGTTGTTGCCCCAGTTCTCTTCGCCAAGGGCATGGCCTACCATGACGGCAACCAATTGGCGCAATTCCTCCAACCTGCTTTCGGGGCAGTGGTCGTAGTACCGCAGGAAAACCCGGATGCCTAGGAAATCAGCGTTGTCTGGTGCTCCAAGCAGGGCGCACCAGAGGTCGTCAGGGAGGAGCGTTTCGCTATAGAACGGATAGCGCATGCCCACTTTTCGAGGAATCGGGGGCATGAGCGCCCTGACTGACCAATTAGGTATGCTGGGCGCCAATGCAGCCAAGGCCCTCGCTTTATCAAAGTACTCGGCATTGGCATTGGCTCCTATCACCATTTGGAATTGCGGGCCTTCGGTGCTTGTGCTGATGCTGGGCAGCAAATCCACTTTAGTGCTGTATGGTGCGACAGCCTTGCGGGTCTTTTCGTATAATTCCTGTCGCTGCGCTTCAGGCATGGGTTCCAGAAACTCAAAGGGCAGGCGGTTCTCCTCGAACCATTTCCAGAAGGCGTGGGCAGCCTGTGTTTCTTCTGGTGTCAGCATAGATGAATAAAATTTTTTGGATGACTGGCAAATATAACCATTAAGGCTAATCTATCAATGGGATTCCAAAATTTTGGTGCAAAAAAAATAGGCATGCACCGAAAAATACCTACCTAGTCCAACGCTCAAACTAACCCGTCCCACCAAATAACTAACCACGCTAAGCTCGTAACTAGGCAGTCCCTCCAAATAACTAACCACTCCAAGCCCATACTTTGGCAACCCAAACAGGTACTTAGCCATTCCCATCAACCACCTAACCACTCCATGCTCATCACTAGCCGCTCCCACCAGATAACTGACCCTTCCAAGCTCCTACTTACCTCCCCAAGCACATCACTTTGCACGCCACGCTGCTACCCCCGTGGCTTTCATAGCGCAGCAGGTAAAGTCCGGCAGGCAGTCCATTGGCGGGCAAGCTGAATTGATGCTGGCCTTCCGCCAGTTTCTCTTGGGTGAAAAAGCGCTGCACGAGGCGGCCCGTCATATCATAGAGCGATAGGCTGCTGGTGGTGGCATCGGGCAGTTCCAGGCGGATGGAGAGGTGGCCGGAGAAAGGGTTCGGGCTGCAAAGGAGTTCGGTGCGCTTCACATTGGATTCTGGGTCGAAATCGTCTTTGCTGTCCCGCAGGAAGATGGGCGAACCGGTGAGTGCTATATCCGTGGCACTCACCACGGTCGTGATGCCCCGATTGGCGAAGTCCCAGGCTCGGCTGTGCAGGGTTTTGATATTCAGGGAAGCGGGAAAAGTATAGCTGGCTTCGGCGGCTTCGGAGCGGTCTTTATCCGTCACGGCCCATAATACATACGTATATCCTTTGGTAGGGCTTTTGAAGGCACCGCCCCGTATATTGTCCGGTAATTGCAGGGCGGCCGTACGGACAGCATCATATTGGCTGCCATACAATAGTTTTGAGACCGTGGAATAGGCAATGCCGCCATTGGTGGGCTGTTGCTTGTATTTTGGAACAGAATCCAGTTCCGTAAAAAGTCCCATAAGGTGGAACTCACTCCGGGCATCCTTTTCGCTTTCTATATCCCCAAGCTGATATACATGCAATTGGTCAATGCCATTTTGTTGACAGGCTACGGCACTTTTTATAAGGTAATTTTGCTGTGCTTCATTGGAGCCAAGATACTCCCCATATTGTGCCCTTGGTATATTGCTTTCGGTGATAATCCAGCGCTTTTCGGGATAGGTTTGGCCATCATAGCCATACGTTTTAAGCAATTCGTCAAACTCATCGCGCAAGCGCAACATACCATCCACACAGCGGTCGGAATTTCGGAAGTAAACAAAGCCCATGATATCATTGCTCCAAGCCCGCAAGCTATTATCTATGTGCGGATAACTATGAAAACTTAAAACATCGAAATATGCACCACCTGTCAGCGGATATTCATCCGTTACTTTGCCGTGGTCAGGGTTATCCGTTTGGCGCAGAATAAGGTCAAGGAAACTGGGATAGCCCAATCCGCCCGTCGCCACATAATCTTCAGGATATAGGCTTTTAATCACTTCGTAACTAATGCGAAGTGTGCGTATATAATGCTGCACGGGTGCATGGAGCGCATAGTCGCAGGGTTCGGGGTCATATTCCCACCAGTTCCCCGCCTCACCCGGTTTTTTGGAGGAATTGCCAATGAAGTCAAAGTCTGGTTCGTTCCATATCTCCCAGTAGCGGGTGTACGGGCCATAAACCTGCACGAGCTTCCAGAGATAGGCGGCGTAGAAATTGTTTTCATTGACGGGCGTGCCGTTCTCCCCGTTGTCCCAGATGGGTTCGTAGAGGTTGGCGAACATCTCCGACTGGACGCCGGGGCAAGGCATGGTCGGGTCACGATGCTGCTCGGCGGGGTAGCCCACGAAGACCACATTGTCCGTAATGCCGAGCGTGTCGTAATGCAGAAAAGCGTCCTTGCGAATGTCGTAGCCCCAATAGTCCACGAAGCCGTCCGGCAGCGAGAGCCGGAGCGAGGTGACGCCGACACCTTCTACGCTTTTTGCGGGATTTCCTGCGGCAATATCGGCGAGTTGCTGGTCGGTCCAGAAGTAGTAGGCACCGAGGTTGGCACCGTAGTGGTAATTGCCAGCATAGGGCGGCACAGTTTCGTTTGCGGTGAAATTGGGCGTTTGCGAAGCAACCCTAAATGAAAAAAACAGGCTTAGCAGCAGCAAAAGGACGGGGGAGAATCTGTTCACGGTATTTGTTTTTTCTAAAATATATTCACAAAAATTCTTGCCAAAGGTAGAAAAACATAGCTAATGCAAGAGCAGGGTTGGTGTTAACCCATTTTTTTGGTCAAAAACCAAGTCAATCGGATTCACTGACGAGCCTGCCAAACTTGCTTTCTTGGGGCTACGATTATTAATTGCTCCACAGGAATTTTTGGCTAGCTATTTTTAAAAATAATGTGGATATTGGCGCAAAATCAAGTGATGCCCATGCCCATTTTTCCTGCCTTCCAAAAAGACGAAGCCTTCCTCACGGAAATCCGCAATACGGCCACCGCCGCTGATTGTTTTGCCTGTTGGCGGCTCGGTCATGGCGGTTTTTTGATAAAATGGGCGGGAAAGCACCTCCTGTTGGTCGCTTCATCATCGCTTGAGGAACTGCCGCTTGACCCCAACCAACTGGATTTCTTGGATGTCGTCGTGGCCAATTCTCCAACTCCCGACATTTTGAAGCCGATTCTCATGGCAAATCCTAAAACGAAATTGCTCATTCCTGAAGCAAATCGGGTGTTTTTTGCGGAGCAAATCGGCTGTGACCCCGCCTTCCCCATCGGTATTGATGCAGGTCAAAGTCGGGATATACAAGGCTTTAAATTTTGGGCAATGCCTGCCGCACACGAAGCTGATGGGCTGTGCAGGCTTGGCTACGTCGTACAGTTCGGCGGCTTTTGTATTTACTATTCTGGTGACACACTTTTGTACGATGGCATGGCGGAACTACTGCGTCCGTACGGCGTGGACGTAGCATTTCTGCCCATCTATGGACGGCACTCCAAGCGGGGTGTGGATGACAATTTGGACTATGCGGAGGCGGTTGGATTGGGCAAGGCAATCGGGGTACAATATGTAATTCCATATTATTGCGATATGGATGAAATTGATTCGGCAGATGTACGGATTTTTGAGGGGGAAGCGAAGAAAATTGAGACGGGGCATAAGATGCTTAAAAATGGGGAGGGGGTGCGGTTTGTCGTGTGAAATAAAGGGGCTATTTTTCATCTTATTTATGTTCAATGAATAACTATGCTCACAGCAAAAAAAATATCCACCATTTTCCTTCTCTGCCTTTGTCTGTCAGGTTTGTGGTCTCAAATTCGGCCAGAAATCAGCATTATCGCCAATCGCCTTGATAGGGTAGCTATTGACTCGGAAGTCAAAAACCACAAATCAAGTATTTTTTTCAGAGATTCCATTTCCCTTAGTTTGCAGCAAAAAGCCACCGTGACCGAACTCATTGAGTTGACAAACCATGTATCCCCGGTAGTGCGCACAAATGCCTTGTTTGCCTTGCTGGGCAGGCCAGAGCGGGATAGCATTGAACTGCAAATGCTTGTACCTCAGCACTTTAGCGATACTGCTACAATATTTATAGAAATGACAGAAAATAGAGGCAACCATGACAAAGCCAAAGTGGGAGAGCTGTTCCTCGACGTGATTGGCAGGTACAGCGACTGGTATATGCTTTGGACGAACAGCAGTTTTAAGCTGACGGAGCAAAGGCAGCTATGGCTCGACAGCGTATTTTTTTGCAGCAATACGGATTTCAATTACCTGAAAAAATTTCCTTCAAGAAGTTGGAAGCCCCGCCCTGAACTTTATGCTTGTATCCGTGAATTATTGGAGTCGGGGCAGGATAATTATGCATCGCTTTTTTTGGCGAAATACCAACAGGAGGCCGACATTGAGCTTATATGCGGGCATTTGCCGATATATGGGAATGCAAATAAGCGCAACCCGTTTATATGGCTCCCATTCCAATATTTCCAGCACCCGGACATGTTTTCTTGTTTGAAATCAAAAATAGAGGATGGCTGGCAAAACCTTGATTATTATCGAAATGTGGCAAAGTATAAAAATGAGGAGTCCGCCGAATTAATGGACAGTATTCTAACGAGGATAATAAAAATGGGCAAATACAAAGGGACGGTGACGGCTCATTTTGGTCGTGCGTTGGAGGAAGAATTTGCGCCCGTCTTTTCAGATATATACTTGAAACTCTTGCACATATTCCCTGAAAACACCAACCTCAAAATCCCTGATAAACTCTGGGAAACGCATGGCGACACACTTCTTCAACTCTCATCCATTTGGAAAAATGGCGGCAAAGCAGAACGGGAGCGTGCCACTAGGATGATGCCCAAGTTGCTTGAATATTTGCAAAGCAAGGATTCATCAGCGTTATTGTCCGAAATAGTCAGCCGAATAAAACCATTGCCAAATGAATATTTTGGGTATCAAAATGGTGATGACGCTGCTACCATAGCTGCATACACTTATATATACCGCTCAAAAAATCCATACTTCATTGATCCTTTATTTCATTTCTTAAAAACTGAACCTTTGGCCAAAAATCGCTTTTTTATTGCCAAAATCCTGCAAACGTATGGTGACCCAAGTATTAATAAACGACTTACTGATTTTTTCAAGGACCATCCTGATTTGGCTCCACGTTTAGTTGATGCGGAAGAAGGAGGGAAGTTTTATGCGGACTTTTTTTACAAAACCAAACAAAAATGAAAACGTTCCTATTGATTTTTTCAATCCTGCCACATTTGCTGTTGGCACAAATGGAGTACCGCTCAAATCCAGACGACTCAACGGATGTAATAGAGATGGTCATTATTCCTCCTGACTTAAAGGCAGATTCGGTAGTGCAATATATCTACAATTTGAATCCAAATAATTCTAGTATAACTTATTCACAAAGATTCGGGCCGGTAAATTTATCCAATAAAATTAGCGTAAATGAATTTTATGAATGGACAAAAAAACACTGTATTGAGCGGGTCGGTGAACGCTATTTCTACGACAATTTTCGGCTGAATCGACATAGTTTCAAGGACGACCTTTTTTCCGAAATCTATGAAATCCGCTACTATTTCTTTCCTCCTGGGTTTAGTTATGATTACCAAATCATAAGCTTTAAAAGGTTCGTATTCATGGGACTGGATGAAACACAAGTGCCAGAAAACCTTCCCGATTGTATGACTGAAAGCATGTCTTGCAGTTTCCCAATTACCCGTGAGAAAGCATTGGAAATTGCAGTAGCGCAAGTGGTCAAAAAAAGGCCATTAAAAGTTTATTTTAGTGGGTTGACTTCAGAATATAAGTGGGACTGTAGAACCTATTCTGAAAGCCATTGGTACGGCGAATATTTTACTATAGACGCTCGAACTGGTGAGGTTTCAGAACTTAGACAATATCAAAGAATCGACTAAACATCACCTAAACAAATTATACTTCACAATGCAATAAATCGCCCGAACACCATCCACCCAACTGATTTTCTTGCCCTCGGCATACGTTCTTCCATAATAAGAAATACCGACCTCGTATATCCGTATATTAGGTAGTCGGGCAATCTTCGCCGTCACCTCCGGCTCAAAGCCGAAGCGGTTTTCCTTTAAATCAATGGATTGTATAATTTCCCTTTTAAACAATTTATAGCAGGTCTCCATATCCGTTAGGTTCAGGTTGGTGAACATATTGGAGAGTGTGGTTAAAAACTTATTGCCGATGCTGTGCCAAAAGAACAGGATGCGGTGCGGGTTCCCACCCATGAAGCGGCTGCCAAACACCACGTCCGCCATGCCCTCCAAGATAGGCTGGAGCAGCAGGTTGTATTCCCGAGGGTCATATTCCAAATCAGCGTCCTGGATGATGACGTAGTCGCCCGTTGCGGAGCGGATGCCCGTGTGAAGGGCTGCGCCTTTGCCTTTGTTCACCTCGTGCTTTTGGTAGGAAATCGGGAAGTCTGGGTTCGCATTTTTATACTTTAAAATAGCCTCCTCTGTGCCATCCGTCGAGCAGTCATTAACGATAACGACTTCTTTTTCAATGCCTTGCACCAATTCTACCACCTTGATTCTATCCAAAATCAAGTGAATGGTGCGTGCCTCGTTGTAAGCGGGAATGACAATAGATAACTTCATGCGAGGGTTTGAGGATTTGAGGATTTGAGCGTTCGAGGAGCTTACGTGCGTGCTCAACCCCTCAAACGCTCCAAACCTCAACCCCTGGAACTATAATTCGGTGCTTCTTTGGTGATGGCAATATTGTGCGGGTGGCTCTCCTTCATGCCGCTGGCAGAGATTTTCACAAAGCGGCCATTCTCCTGCAAGTCTTCGATGGTGGCAGCGCCGCAGTAGCCCATGCCCGCCCGCAGGCCGCCGATGTACTGCACCATCACCTCTTCCACCGAGCCTTTGAAGGATACCCGGCCCTCGATGCCTTCTGGCACGAGCTTCTTGATGTCGTCCTCCACGTCCTGGAAATAGCGGTCCTTCGAGCCTTGGTCCATCGCACCGAGCGAACCCATGCCCCGATAGACCTTGAATTTCCGGCCTTCGAAAAGCACCGTTTCACCGGGTGCTTCCTCCACGCCAGCGAAGAGGCCGCCCGCCATGATGGTGGTGGCACCTGCGGCCAATGCCTTCACGATGTCGCCGGAGTAGCGGATGCCGCCGTCGCCGATAATGGGGATGCCGCTGCCTTTCAGCGCTTGCGCAGCATCGAAAATGGCCGTCAATTGCGGAACGCCAACCCCTGCCACGATGCGGGTGGTACAGATGCTGCCGGGGCCCACACCTACTTTTACCCCATCAACGCCCGCCTTGGCGAGTGCTTTGGCGCCTTCGCCTGTGGCCACGTTCCCGCCGACCACTTGCAGGTTCGGGTAGGTTTTTTTGACCAATTTCACCGCTTCGAGCACGCCCTTGGAGTGGCCGTGGGCGGTGTCAATGCAGATGGCATCCACGCTGACGTTCACCAGCGCCGTTACCCGTTCCATCATGTCCGCAGTGACACCGACCGCTGCGCCCACGATGAGGCGCCCAAACGTGTCCTTGCAGGAATGAGGGTAGTTCTCCACCTTCATCAAGTCCTTGTAAGTGATGAGGCCCCGGAGTATTTTTTCACTGTCAACGACGGGCAGCTTTTCAATCTTGAACTGCTGGAGGATGTCTTTGGCCTTCTCCAAATCGGTGCCGACAGGAGCGGTAATCAGGTTGCGGGTGGTCATCACGTCTTTCACGAGGCGCCGTGCATCCCTTTCAAAACGAAGATCACGGTTGGTGAGGATACCCACGAGCTTGCCTTTTTTATCCACGATGGGTATGCCGCCGATGCGGTGCTGGCGCATCATCTGGAGCGCCTCGCCGACGGTGGCATCACCGGACATGGTGATGGGGTCGAGTATCATGCCGCTCTCGGAGCGCTTTACCCGTCGCACCTGTTCGGCCTGTTCGGCGATGGTCATGTTCTTGTGGATGATGCCAATGCCGCCCTGTCGGGCAATGGCAATGGCCAGTTTTTCCTCGGTCACGGTGTCCATTGCGGAGGAAACCATGGGCACTTGCAGCCGGATGCCAGTGGTGAATTGCGAAGAAATATCTACATCACGTGGAAGGACTTCGGAGTAGGTGGGGACGAGCAGCACGTCGTCGAAAGTGAGTGCTTCGCCCAAAAATTTGCCGGGTGCCTCTTGTCCGTTGGAACGGGATTTTACGGTGGTAGATTTTACGTTTTCCATGTGCAAAGGTAAACACAGGCGTCGAAACCACCGCAAAAAAAATTGCCCAAAAAAAAGCCCCAGCTCGATGAGGGCCAGGGTTTTCGTTTTTTAGGCTAAAAAATTGTCTGTCAATACTCAACGCCAAGCTGCAAGCAAGCCGCTCATGATGACAAGGCATATCATCCAGTAACCAGCATTTACGGCGATATATTTAAAGCCTTTCCGCTCGAAAAGTGCATTGGTGGCCAAGATTGGCAACGCAATGAGCAACCCGACGAGAACACCGTGGGCTGCACCGTGCGAGAAGCTGTGGTTGGGTGGCGCAAGGTTCGTTTGGTAGTATTCCACCCATTTGGCCAACTCGGAGCCAGCTTCCGGCTGCATGGTGCCGCCGGTGGCATAGTAAGTGGCCCCGCCAACGAAGGCATCGTGGGTACCGAATTCGAACATGCTGAAGGCCAGCATCAGCGCAAAAACGAAGGATACGCCGAAAATGACGGCCATGTTGCCGCCCTTTATTTTTTCGTCAGTCATTCCAGCGGCCTGCATCCAGGCTTTTCCAAAAACTTTTGGGTGGTACCAAATAAAGCCGAGTACCATTGGCACGAGGGCTGCAACGATTAGGGCAAGAAAATTCATTTTCATGATTTAAAATTTTTAGGTGAAAAAATGATTGTTTCTGGGGCGAAAGGTAAAAACATTGAACCAAATTATTTCAAAAAGATAAAATTATTTGGTTCTGTATTTAATTTTACTTTGCACCCAAATTCACCAACATGAAAATCAACAATCGCAGTCTTGCCCTCGTCATCAGCCTCGTTTTGATAGCGGCGCTGTTCTGGTTTTTCTCGAACATCGTGATGTACGCCGTGATAGCTTGGGTGGTATCCATGCTCGGCCAGCCGCTGATGCGCTTTTTCAAAAAAATAAAAATCTGGAAGTACCAAGTTGGCTCCAACATGGCGGCGGCACTGACGCTCATCAGCTTTTTGCTGGGCCTTGCCTTGCTTATCATGCTCTTCGTCCCTTCGGTCATCCAGCAGGCGAACAACCTTTCGCATGTGGACTACGCCACCCTCGCCAAAACCCTCGACAAGCCAATGGCCAACATCCAAGCCTGGCTGGTCAGCTATGGCCTCATGGACGCCAATGTGCCCATCGAGCAGCAGTTGCAGGACCGGCTGACCGATTCCTTTGAGCCAGCTTCCATCAAAAACTACGTCACCGGCTTCTTTGCAGCAGCGGGCAATGTGGGCGTCACCTTTGGCGCAGTCATTTTCATCAGCTTTTTTTTCTTGCAGGAGCAGGGACTTTTTGCCAATTTTCTCAGCTCGCTCATGCCCAGCCAGTACGACGAAAAAGTGAAGCGGGCCTTGTCCGACATCGCTAAAAACCTCTCGCTCTATTTCCGTGGCTTGATGTTGCAAATGCTCGCCTTTTCGTTCATGGTGACCATGGCGCTTTGGATTTTGGGGGTAAAAAATGCGCTGCTCATTGGCGTGTTTGCTGGGTTAATGAACATCATACCCTATGTCGGCCCCATCATCGGCATGGCCTTCGGAGTAATCTTTGTCATTTCTTCCAATTTGGACACGGATTTTTACGATGTGATTGTTCCCAAAGTAATCAAGGTGGTCATCGTTTTCTTTGGCTGCCAAGCGATAGACAACAACCTGACGCAGCCCTATATTTTCTCCAGCACCCTGAAAACGCACCCGCTGGAGATATTTTTCGTGGTGCTCATCGGCGCACAGGTCGGCGGCGTGATGGGCATGGTGACGGCCATACCCGCCTACATGGTGTTGCGGACAATCGCCTCGGTCTTCCTGAGCGAGTTCCATATTGTGCAGAATTTTAAGGAAAGGATGAAGCTGCAAGTGGAGGAAACTGCGGCAGAGCGGGAGCGGGAACTTGCGGAGGAGGATAAAAAAAACACTTGAATTGGGGATTGGGGTTGCATTCATAATCCCAATAAGACGAGCACAGGTTCCCTTCGGGAATGACAAGGGGAAGTGTCTACCCAGTACAATCTGTCCAATGTACGGCACTTCCTCTTGTCATTCCCGAAGGGATTCTGTCTGCGTGTAATTAGGTCAACTAGCTTGTACGTCGCTAGCAACGTACATCACATGAAACAAGAACTTTTTTCCTCAATAAACAAACTTCTCCGCCATCCCCCGCCACTCCTCAAACGCCTTCAAGCCCTCCTCCCGCAGCAGCGGAATCGCAGGTATTTTTCGCTCCGCAAACGGCAGTTCCAGCTCATCGTAAATGAACTGGTCATCGAAATCAATGGCCGCCGCATCTGCCTTGGTGCAGGCGAAGTAGAACGCCGTTGGCCTCGCCCAATAAATAGCGCCGAGGCACATCGGGCAAGGCTCGCAGGAGGTGTACAGCACACAATCGTCCAACTGAAAATGACCAAGGTACTTGCAGGCATCCCGTATGGCGACGACCTCCGCATGTGCCGTTGGGTCGAGTGTAAGTGCCACCTGGTTGTTTCCCCGCCCTATAATTTCTCCGTTTTTCACGATAACCGCCCCGAAGGGCCCACCCTGTCCGTTGCGCATCCCCTCAAAGGCTAGCTGGATGGCGGCTTGCATGTAAATTTTATTGTTGAATTGTTGCATTGTTATATTGCTATATTGTTGAATTGTTAGATTGTTGAATTGTTATTGGCAGCAAAGTAGACAGACAAAAATAGTTGTTTTGAAAGACCTGTCCCTTTTCAAAGCTTGAGAAAACCCTACATTAGCGCCACCGCCAAAAAAACAATTCAACAATCTAACAATAAAACAATCCAACCATTGGAACCTTTTTTCACCAACGACGCTGTCGTTTTCGGCCTGCTCTGCCTCATTTTGGGTGGCGTTTTTTACACGTCCAAGCTGCCCTCCTTCAGCAAATTCTACGGCATCATCCCGACGCTGGTGCTCTGCTATTTCCTGCCAGCGCTACTCTACTGGCCGCTGGGACTGATTGCCCCGGAGTGGTTCGACAATGGGCTTTTGCAGTTTTTGACGGAAAAAGGGCTCTCGCTCCCCAGCACAGGTTTGTCCTACGGCGAGATAAAGGACTGGCTTGAAACGCAGGGCATCGCCAAAGGCGACTACGGCGCATTTGCCCACAAAAGCCAGCTCTATTTCGTGGCCAGCCGCTACCTGTTGCCCGCCAGTTTGCTGCTGTTCTGCGTGGGTATTGACATGAAAGGTATTCTGAAATTGGGGCCAAAAGCGCTCATCATGTTCCTCACAGCAACGCTTGGCGTAGTCATCGGTGGGCCAGTGGCGCTGTTGGTGGTTTCCAACCTTTTCCCCGACCTGATAAAAGTCTCGCCCGACGAACTATGGCGGGGCCTTTCCACCATCGCTGGCAGTTGGATTGGCGGCGGGGCGAACCAAGCCGCCATGAAGGAAATCTACAAAGTACCCGATTCGCTATTCGGCACGATGGTCGTCGTAGATGTGCTAGTCGCCAATGTCTGGATGGCGGTGCTGCTCTACGGCGCTGGTATCCACGAACGGATTGACCGCTGGCTGAAGGCCGACAACTCGGCCATTGCGGAGCTGGAAGAACGGGTGGCGAGCTACCGGGCCAGCATCGAAAAGGTGGCCACGACGAGGCATTTGTTCATGCTGCTGGCCGTGGCGTTTGGCGGCGTGGCCCTGTCGCATATCGTCGCCGACTGGATTGTGCCGGTACTAAATGTCCATGCAGAAGGACTAAAATCCGCCCGTTTGGACTCCCTGTTGGAAGGCTTTTTCTGGATCGTGCTCGTAGCTACGACTATCGGCTTGTTGCTCTCCTTCACACCTGCCCGCAAGCTGGAAGGTGTGGGCGCTTCGACTTGGGGCAGCCTGTTCATCTATATCCTCGTGGCCACCATCGGCATGAAAATGAACGTGGGGGAAATCTTCCACAACCTCGGCCTGTTCGCCATCGGCGCCATTTGGATGCTGATTCATGCGGGCCTGCTGATACTCGTTGCGAAGCTGATAAAAGCACCATTCTTCTATGTGGCGGTGGGCAGCCAGGCCAATATCGGCGGGGCAGCTTCTGCGCCCGTCGTGGCATCGGCGTTCAGTCCGGCATTGGCCCCGGTGGGGGTGCTGCTGGCGGTGCTGGGCTATGCGCTGGGCACTTATGGAGCGATTGTTTGTGCGATGTTGATGCGGGGGGTAGCGGGATGAGTGGGGATATACACCCACGTGAGCACAAACAGCATACAAAAAATCGTTTCGCCCTTTGATACTTTGTGAAAATCAGTAGATTTGTCGAACTAAGTAACCGCTACCCCATAGCGGCAATTGTTCTAAGATTGGGTCAATTGGCGGTACTGAGTAGCGGGTATAAGTAAGTTGTACACAAGCTCGAAAAAATCGAGATAAGACATAAAAACGCATGAGCATGATTAGAAAGCGAGAAGAAAAAGATAATGATGCGATAATGAATATTTGGCTTCAGGCATCAAGTTTAGCCCATCCATTTCTAGAAGTTAATTTTGTTGAAAAAGCGAAAAAAGATTTGAGAGATATTTATATTCCAAACACAGAAACCTGGGTTTACGAAGACAATAATTCGGTGATTGGCTTTATTAGTATGCTAGAAAATGAGATAGGCGGACTGTTTGTTTTGCCAAATAACCACTTTAAAGGAATTGGGACACGAATGGTAAATTTTATCAAAACATTTCACGGTGAATTGGAGGTGGAAGTTTTTGAAAAAAATGTTATTGGCAGAGCGTTTTATGAAAAATATGGTTTCGTGCAGACAAAAAGCTATTATCATACTGAAAGCAAAAATGACGTACTTAGATTGCATTATAAGGATTGAAAAGCCTGTGTACAACAGCACATTTGCAATAGGCAGGGTTTCGTGCTCCGCAGACAGTTTAGTGGTAGCCGAAAGTTTTATGCTCCGCATAAACATTAGTGCTAAAAATTCGCCACTACGCCAAGCCGCAAAACGTTAGCCCATCTCCTCGCTTCCGACAACTTGCACATCGACCCAAACCGAAAAAACATCTGACAAGATGACAAAATCACACATCCAGATGACTTTAGCATCGCCCCAGATGGAAAAAACACACACAGATGATTTTAGCACAGCTTTTTTCAAATAACACCCTCACCTACTAAAACCACAGCAAATCCACCCCATCCGTCTCCATCATCTCCAACCCTGCCGTCCCATTTTCTTCTGGATCGCATAAAAGCCCAGCTCCTCGCTTCGAAATAAATCAAAAATAAAACGTTTAAATATCATGTCAAAATTTTACTAATTCAAAGAATTCAAAATAAAATGCTATCATTGCGTAAATCAAATAAAAGTAAAAAATGAGTAATCCAGAAATTGATGCGTTTAGGAATGTCCTGCAAAAAGGCCCGATGAGGAACTTGGTAATTGTTGGTGTACTGGTGGTATTGTTATTCTTTTTCAAACCTTGGGCCCAGGTAGGCGCAGGTGAAAGAGGTATCGTGCTCAACTTTGGTGCTGTTCAGGACGTGGTATTGGATGAAGGAATGCATTTCAGAATACCGATTGTGCAGGAGATTATAATAATGGATGTTAAGATTCACAAGGTAGTTACAGATGCGGCGGCAGCTTCCTCGGATTTACAGGATGTTGCGCTATCCGTGGCACTTAACTATCACGTAATTCCTGACAAAGCAAATGTGGTTTATCAATCTATCGGGGTAGAATTTAAAGAACGTATGATAGACCCTGCCATTCAAGAAGTGATGAAAGCGGTATCTGCAAGGTATTCGGCGGAAGAACTTATCACCAAAAGGCCATTGGTAAGCGCCGAAATGCAGGAAGCGCTGAATGTCAGGCTTTTACCATCCAATATAGCCGTGGATGCATTTTCCATTGTTTCGTTTAGTTTTTCGAAGATATTTACCGATGCTATTGAAGCAAAGCAGACGGCGGAGCAGAATGCACTCAAAGCCAAGCGGGATTTGGACAGGATAAAAGTGGAGGCAGAACAGACTATAGCTGCTGCAACCGCAGAGGCAGAAGCATTGCGACTGCAAAAAATGAATATTTCGCCGGACCTTATTGAATTAAGAAAAATTGAGGCTAACCTCAAAGCTATTGAAAAATGGAACGGGATACTCCCCACCGTTACGGGAGCTGGAGCTGTTCCTTTTATTGGTGTAGGAGATAAATAAAACAAAAAAAGCAAGTAGATATCGTAATGTTTGAAATTGGCGAAATGGCGCTTGAATTCAGCCCAAAAACCTGCCCTTCATTCCGAAAATCCCGCTTCACGACCCGATTGAAAACATCACCTGTCAGAATGACATTCGTATCTGCCAGAATGGAAAAAGCACACAAACTTTTGACTTGAGCATCGTCCCGGATGACTTGAGCATCATTCCGATGCAGTTTGCACGCTAATTTTCATAGCCCCTCAAAACCCCTGCAAATCCCCCCATCCGTATCCTCCATCGACACCCTACGTCCCATTTTCTTCTGTGTCACATAAAAATGCGGCTCCTTCTCCTTCTCCACGAAAGTGATGGCAAGTCCCTCCACGCCAGCCCGACCCGTCCGGCCGATGCGATGGATGAAATCCTTGGGGAAAGGGGCAGTTCGTAGTTGATGACGACGGGCAGGGATGCTTGGCCACAACAGCAGCAAAACGACTGAAATTTACACGCACTTGAGCACGCAGGACATCCAGAAAATAAAAGCCCGTTCGATGATTTGTAGGATTACAAATATTCCTATCTTTGTTTTAGGTAGAAAAAATCATCCTTATCTACCCAAAACAAGGGGGATAAGGATGGTTGGGTCATCCTTATCTACAAGTTAGGCGTAATTTTAAGTGCGACAGAAGCGACAAAAGAATATTTTTGAAAATCTAAAGGCATTACAAAGGATTAAAAAATGAAAGAAGAAGAATTAAGTAGTATTGATAAACTCATAAAGAATAATATTCATTGGGCATCTGATGTAATAAAGGATGACCCTGAATATTTTTCGAGATTAGCGGATGTTCAAAAACCCGAGTTCTTGTGGATAGGTTGTAGTGACAGCAGAGTACCTGCTGATAGAATAACAGGAACACAGCCTGGAGAAATTTTTGTTCATCGAAACATAGCAAATATGGTTATTCATACTGATATGAATTTATTAGCTGTGTTAGAATATGCTGTTGACCATCTTAAAGGGTGCGGCTTCAATTTGATGTAGATTTGGTATAAAAAACAGCACCAATGGCAGCACACTACAAAAAAGAAGCAGACGGGAGCATCAGTATTACAATGAACATCAAACCAACAGGCAGCATGTTGGAGCAGGAAGAAC
>JBGSWN010000287.1:0-3568 GCA_041752395.1 Saprospiraceae bacterium
GTGGACAAGTTCTATCCGATTAAGCTGCCGTCAAGGGCAGCGGATTTGGATAGCAAACGAATCTTGGTTCATCCAACATTGCCACAGTTCTCCTACACCATATTGCCATAATGGTCTATTTTATTAAATTCATTTCACTAAGTGGTTTTTTACGTTAGCCGCAAGGTATTCTCGCCAATTTTTGCCTCCGCTGCTATTTTCTTTGAAAGTTTCTATGTCGTCAAATACCCCAAGGAAATGACAAGTATAACCTGTGAAAACATGCGCTTGATGGGGCGATTCTTTTAATTCTGGAAAATTGTCGATTAGCATTTCATGAATTCGATGCACCAGTTGATAATCGTCCCGCTTTGACTTTTTGCCTTGTATTGTATGAGCATCTAAACGGTACCCAAACATTTGATGCATGGTTATAAGCCTATACAAATCATGAGGTAGCTTCGATTCACTGTTTGGGGTATAGGAGGCGGCAGCTCTCCAAAATTCATCAACTGCATACGATTTCCTCTTGATATTTGTGGCAAAGTGAATAATAAAGGCAGCGAATTTTTCCATTTTCAAGCTATCGCTCAAGTATGGCAATCCCTTTGATTCCTTTATAAATTTCATTACAGTGGGATATAATGGACTTTCAAGTAAAAAAATAGGTGTACCATACTCATTGAGGTTTATAGTAGATTCTATATTTTCTTTCAATTCATTTCCAAACTGTATAGGTGCTTGATACCTCTTAAACTCATAGGATTCTGGGACTGACATCAAGTCAATGCTAGGCACAGGGTCTTCCCCATTAATGGAAGGTATGTGAACCATTTCTACTAAGTATTTGAGAAATTCAAAATAGTTTTTGATATGGGTATCAAAAACAACAGGGTCATAGTAGTTTTCTCTCGTTTGTTCAAAGCCAAAATCGTTAAGCACACTCTTCAATAAATGTAAAAGAGCCTTGAACTCTTCAGCCTTGTCCTCATAAACTTCCAATTTGACAAAAGTCGTTTTTCGATTTTCCATATCTCATTTTTTTAATTTTTCATTCAACATTTTAGCAAAACCCAATTTAAAATCAGGTGTCATTTTAGCATAAATTCGGGTCGCCCTAAGGTCAGTATGACCCAAGAATGCGCCCACCATTTCAAGCGGAACGCCATTTGTTAGTGTAATGGTAGTCGCAAAAGTATGGCGGGCAACATGGTGTGTAATTTTCTTTTTGATACCAACTATCTCTGCAATCGTCTTCAAGTAAGCATTTACTTTAACGTTGCTGATTTTCGGCAGGATAAGTCCAGTAACCTCCCTGTATAAATCATACTTTTGGAAAATTTTTACCGCTGGTTCCAGCATAGGCATTTCATCCTTCTTGCCAGTCTTGTTTTGGATGAATGATAAAAAGTAGTTACCCTCGCCATCCATGAAAACATTTTCGTTGGTTAATTCTTGTGCGTCTTGGTAGCGCAGACCTGTGTAGCAAGAGAATAGAAAAATGTCTCTAACTTTTTCCAGCCCTTTGTTGCCTCCCAAGGCATGAGTTTCTAAAATCTCCAATTCCTCTTTGGTCAGGTATTCACGGTCATTCCTTTCATCCTTCAACTTGAATTTTGAATAGGGGTTGACGGCAATCAATCCGTCTTCTTTTGCCCGACTTATTACTGCCTTTATTTTACGGTGGTAGCTATTGGCAGAGTTCCTGGTCATTGGTTCACCAAATTGCTCGCTGTTCGTTGTCCTCAAGAAATAGTCGAAATCCTTAACCATTTTTAGGTCAAGTTCCTCAACTAGCACATCCTCTTTAGAACGTTTTTGCAGGAAATTCCTAAAATGCATAATTGTTGTGTGGTATTTCTTCAATGTCACTGGTGAGTACTCACTGGGCAGACCTTTGATTTTCTTGAAAAACTCGTCGAAGTAGGCACAAAACTGCGTCGTCTCTTTGGCATCGCCGTTTCGGTAATAATCTTTGAGAAAAGTTGCGGAAATTTCCCGTTGCTGATACTCCAAGTCCCGCTTTTTGGATAAAATTCTTTCCTGAACGTGGCTAAGATATTCTTGCAGCCGTGGGTTGCGAATAGGCATTCCGTCATCAGACCACTTTTCAGGGTCAGCGTACTGTCCTGTGAAAAACTCTGCTTTTTTGCGATTGACGATTATTCGACAGTAAACAGGTTGACCAAGTTGGCCCCGTTTACTCCCCGGTTTTAGATAAAAACTAACTGTACAATTGTTTGTGGCCATGCTATTTCGTGTTTAGTTTCGGTGAAACATGCCGAGTTTAGTGAAACATCGGTGAAACAAAAGTAGCGGAAAGGTGAGACAAAGTGAAACAATCTTAGAAAACAAAAGCCGTAAGCCCCTGATTAAAAGCGACTTACGGCTAGCTGATTTTGTTTTGGTAGTCCCGACGGGAATCGAACCCATATCTAAAGTTTAGGAAACTTCCATTCTATCCGTTGAACTACGGGACCAATTGATTTCGGGTTTTCGATTTCGGATTTCGGATGCTCAGGCCGAATTTTGAAGTCCCAACCCGTTTCGGGCGGCAAATTTACGCCTTAATCTGAAATTCCCAATCCTTCTTTTTCAAATAAAATGCTTCAAAATTTCCCGCACTGACCTGAGATAACTACCGCCAAACAGATTCATGTGGACGAGGAGATAATAAAGCTGGTAGGCAGGCAGACGTTCCTCAAAGCCTGGTGCGAGGGGCCATACCTCTTCGTAGCCACGGTAAAATGGACGATCGAACCCACCGAAAAGCCGGGTCATCGCTAAGTCCATCTCCCGGTGCGAAAAACTGGCGGCAGGGTCGAACAAAACTGGAGCGCCATCCGTACCGCATAGGAAATTGCCGCTCCAGAGGTCACCATGTACCAATGCGGGCGGCTCTTCAGGAAAGAGGTCGGACAGGCGTAAGTAAAATTTTTCAAACTCCTGAAAATCAATTGTTTGCATCCCTTTTTGGCATTCCGAAATCTTCAACTGAGGCATTATCCGTTCCTCCCAATAAAAGGATGGCCAAGTGCTATGCTGGCCATTACTTTGTGGTAAGGAGCCAATGAAATTGTTGTGGTCAAGACCGAAATCCGGGGCGGTGGTTCGATGGAATTGGGCTAGGGCCGCCCCAAAATCCTCCCAAAATCCTTTCGGGCGCATGCCGCTGGAATGGAAGCTCATCAGGATGTAACTCCCTACTGATGTAGTGCCAAAATCAATGACTTCAGGCAGTTTTATAGAGGCACTTAAAGCCAACAAGGCAAGACCTGCCGCCTCCGTTTTGAACATGGCCGCTGCCTGTGCGGTACTATTTGTTTTGAGAAAGTAGGAAGCCGCGTCACTGGACACTTCGAAGGCATGGCTTATTTGTCCGCCCATTATTCCTCGGATAGACCTTATCGGGCATTTCAAAACTGTTTCTACCTGCTGCTGGATGTCGGAAGGGTGCGGCTTCAATTTGATGTAGATTTGGTATAAAAAACAGCACCAATGGCAGCACACTACAAAAAAGAAGCAGACGGGAGCATCAGTATTACAATGAACATCAAACCAACAGGCAGCATGTTGGAGCAGGAAGAAC
>JBGSWN010000288.1:0-26062 GCA_041752395.1 Saprospiraceae bacterium
GATGTTGCGCAGCACTGCTGTTTTGAAAAATTCGATGTCCACCTCCCCTACCCTCACCTCTGTTTTTAATTGCTCTGATAGAATTTTTGTCACCTTACCCACAGCCCATGTCTGCACCGACGGCGAACGCAAAGCCAAGGCCGCTATCAGGAACAGCACCAGCAATGCGAGCAGAACCCAACCAAGCACCTTGGCGGTTTTGACGAGTATTTTTTTAGGTGAAATTTGCATGCGATGGTAGAAAGGACGAGAACGGAAAATGTTTCGTTGGCTGTGCTACGGTTTTCTGTAAATTTAAGGTTTGACAAGGTTCAAACTTAGCAAGGTTTCTGAAAACGCAATCAATTGATTTTACGGCATTTGTTCCGAACCAACCGCAAAGCCCAGCAAGAACGGAGAGAAACGCTCAAATCGCCTAAAAAGGCGCTCATTTTTGAAATTTCGGCCAGCTTTGGAGCTAAGAAACCGTGTCATCCGAACAAATTTACTGAATACAGTAGGCACTTAAATCGAAATAATTCAGTAATTCAGTAAATACTGATGATTTACCATTGCTTTATTTCCGTAATTACTGAAATCCGTACTTACTGAAATACAGAATTAGTTTCTTAAAAATCGTTTGTACTGATTTACAGAATTCCGTATTTCAGTAAGTAAGTAGTTTGCTAAATATTTTATCACAGTAATTCAGTAATTACTGAATACATGATTACAGTATTCAATGATTTCATCAAATACTGATTCATTGAATTACTGAATTACAGAAATACTGCGTAGATTTGTACTGCAAAAAAAGGTTGTCGGTAGGGTGGGGGAGAAACCTTCCAATCCAACGTCAACCAAGTACCATTTTCCAACAAACTAAACTATGGCATCAATTATCGCAGTTGCAAACCTCAAGGGTGGGGTAGGGAAGAGCACCATCGCCCAAAACCTTGCCGTCAGCCTCCGCAGTCAGGGCCACAAGGTCTGCCTCGTTGACACGGACGTAGAACAAAAATCAACGATAGAGTGGGGCGAGCGCCGGAACGCCAGGGAACTCCCCGCCATCCAACTCAGCCTCTCCACCGAAGACCGACTGGCGAGGGAAATCGCAGAATTGGCTAAAACCAACGATTTTGTCATCGTGGACGGCTCCCCAGCGCTCAGTGAAGTAGCCACCAAAATCATGATGGTCGCCGATTTGGTCGTCGTGCCGGTCATGCCCAGTGGCAATGACTACGGAGCCTTGGAGAAATTCCTTGCCCGCTACGACGATGTGAAGGCGATGCTGGAGTCAAGAGGGATGGCCCTCGACCTCGGTGTTGTACTGAACGGATACAACGACCGTATCATCGTTAACCGGGCGGTTTATGAAGCCATCAAGAAGCTTGATGTGCGCATTTTCAAGACGGAAATCGGACACCGGGCGGCTTATCAGGAGGCAAATCTCGTCGGGATGGGCGTCATTGAACTCAGCGACCGAAAGGCTGCTCAGGAAATCGAGTCACTCACCGCCGAAATACTAGCGACGCTGGGGTAGGGTAGGGCGATGCCAAAAATCCGACCACCGTCTTAAATATTTATCATTCATCATAACCTGAAGGTCATGGCAAAGAAAAATTTTGATGCGTTCATCAACGCTGCTGGAAAAAAGCCCAAGCCAACCCCCGAAGAAGTGGAGGCGATGGCCAAGCAGCTTCATCAAAGTGCGGCTGTTGCACCAGTCGTGGAGACTTTACCTGCAATCCCAGTCGCACTTCCAGTAACGAAAACGCCAATTGCGAAGCCGAAGAAAACAGTTAGCAAAAAAGTCACAGCGCCAGTAAATTCATTGCGCAGAGGCCGCAGCGCAGACCCTGGAGAGGCCCCCAAGGAAAAGGTCCGTATCACGATTGACCTTGCCAAGGACCTGTACAAGCGCATGAAATTGGCAGTGGTGGAGAATGAGACGGAAATTTCGGCCTACGTCCGCAGCCTGATTGAAAATGACCTTTCGAGCAAATAGGCTTTTATAACCAATTTGGAATCGCCCTTCTTTTGAATTTAGTTAGACATCTCGCAACTATTCCAATTTTGGAACCTAAAGCCACTAGTTTTGAAGGCAAATCCAAATCAATCTTCATTTTTAAAAATCAACACCATCAATTGCTGGTTTCTTTGTTGTTGGTTTATCTATTTTCTATCTTTTATTGCTTTTAGCCCGCCACATCTGATTGATAATCAATTACTTACAAGACTATCTATACCTGTTTTGGAAAAAAATGTAACTGATTTGGAAGTAACCATAACCCTATTGGAAACACATATACCTAATTTGGAAATAGTTGTAACTGAATTGGAAGCAAGATTTTTTCCAAATTAGTTGCTTATTTTTCCAATTGAGTTACATTTGCACTTAATGACTATGGTTTTCTTCCATTTCGGTTATATAACCGAAATGGAAGAGGCTCGCCCCTGGCAGCTTCCTTTCCAAAATAGTTACATTTAAAGTCTAGAGAGCATTCTCCTGCCCCAAAATAGTTATAATTGTGGCTCTCAGCATATTGATGCATAAATATTAGCGCATTTATATTCCAATATGGTTATAGTTTAAGTATCAATATGGTTGTTCTAAGCTAAACTATGACTGAACTAACAAGCTCATTAACAATCTTTAGAAACCTTCAACGAATTTCCAATTCGGTTATAGTTGATGAAATGAAAAGAAAAAGTAGGCAAAACAAGGGCATTACCCTCATCAAAAAGTCCAATCAGTTGATTGAGGCGAGGTACAAGTTCGACGTCTGGGAGACACGGGTGTTCTTGTCCGTGCTGTCCAATATCCGCCGGGAAGATGAGGACTTCAAGACCTATCGGATTTGGTACAGGGACGTGATAAAGACCTTCGGGCTCACTTCCGGCCAGTCCTACGGCTTCTTACGCGATGCGTCTCGGAGTCTGATGCGCAAGGTTTTCAACGTCAGCAACGAGGAAAACGGTTTTCAGCGGGAAACCGAGTACCACATCATCCGCTCCGTCAACTTCCTTTCGGAGGGCGAGAAGGGTAGGGGAGTGGAGTCCCAGGAATTCATTGACATCACCTTTGACCCGCAGATGAAGCCGATGTTGTTGCAATTGCAGCGCAATTTCACGGCTTATGACCTTCGGAACGTGGTAAAACTCGGCACTTACCCCGTGCGAGTTTACGAGTTGTTGAAGCAATACGAGAGCATTGGCGAGCGCACATTGGGCTTTGAGGAGATGAAGCGGATGTTTGAATTGACAGAAGAATACCCCTTGTTCGGCAATTTTTACCAAAAAGTAATAGCGCCTTCCGTACGCGATGTAAACCTGCACACAGACCTAACTATAACCAAAGTGGAAAAGGTAAAAGAGGGCAAAAGGGTCGTCGGATTGCGGTTTGTGTTCCAACGCAAAAGCGATGAAGAGCTGCGAATGGCACGTGGGGAACTGATTGGGAAATCGCTCGAAATACCTTTCCCGCCAACTGCAAAAGAGGCGCAACCCGTGCGGGCAGCCACGGAAAAAGACAGGCTTTTCAATCTTTTTCATGCAGACGTGGTACAAAAATTCGGGGTGACGCCCTCCGTTTTCCTTGAACTTTTATCGGACTGCAACGAGGAAGAACTGGCACAGGCCATTCGCGTCACTCGCCGCGCAAAATCGCAGAACCAAATCAAGACGAGCTTGGCGGGCTTTTTCGTGTATGCTCTTAAAAACGGCTATACCGACCCCAAGGAAGAAGAACTGAAACGAAGGGCAACGGAGGAGCAAAAAATGAAGACGCAAGAAACCATCAAGGCACAGCTCGACGCCCTGAAAGAGGAACTAACCAGCAAAATCAACGATACTATCCGGGAACTCACCACCGCAAACCCGGCACTCACCAACCAAGCAATTGATGCTTTGTATGAAAATACGGTTTCCAAAACTGTTATAGATGAACAGGAAAAACTCCTTGCAAGAACATTGGGAATTGAGGATTTTAGGCACGAGCGCATCCTTCGGGAAATGGTAAAGGCTAAAATAGTAGAACTGGAAAAGGAGAAATTTAAGCCACTATTTGAGGATTGCGACCAACAGTTGGCCAAGCTGAAGGCGGAATATGATAGCGTCAAGCGCTAAAATAGAAGCATACCTGCTTTCATTCCATTTTTGATATGGTTTGCAAGGAAATCTGAAACGCCATTTACGCCGTAAATAAAGCAAAGCACAGCATGAATATTATCCATTTTTCCATTTTTCTACTTGTAGCATTCAACCTTGGTTGTGGTCAAAAAAGCAAGGATACCGTAGTGCCAGTGACGCCTACCGAAACTCAAAGATTTAGCTATCTCGCGCTCGGCGACTCCTACACCATTGGTCAATCGGTGAAATCAGAGGAGCGCTTCCCAGTGCAGCTTGCGGATTCTTTGCAAAAAGCTGGCTACGACGTCGCAAATGTCCGCATCATCGCAAAAACGGGCTGGACCACCGACGAACTGAAAGCGGGCATCGCCGCAACCGACATCGGCGACAGCACCTTCAGTATCGTTTCCTTGTTGATTGGCGTCAACAACCAATTTCGGGGCCGCCCAGTGGACAGCTATAAGCCTGAATTCGAGGCACTACTCACCCAAGCTATCGCCTTTGCTGGAGGCAAAAAAGAACATGTTTTCGTTGTCTCCATTCCTGATTATGCTTGTACGCCTTTCGGCAACGGAAGCGCCTCCATCAGCGCCGGGGTTGATGAATACAATGCCGCAAATAAGGCCATTGCGGAGCAAATAGGCGTTAGCTATTTCAATATCACTCCGATTTCGAGGGAAGGGCTGAATGACTCGACACTGGTGGCTGGCGATGGTTTGCACCCAAGCGGAATTCAGTATGCTCGGTGGGTCAGCCTCATGTGGCCCATTGTCAGCGATATGTTAAAGTAAAACTGGCCGTGCTACATGATATGTAGCCTTTCTTTCTGCAACGGTTTTGCCGCCTCGCCTTTCCGCTTGATTTCCATCGTTTTGTGGATTGCGTGTAGACGCCTAGCCGGACATGACCCTTGGTGTCATAATCCCTGTTATGTTGAATTAGTATTTGAAACACCTGTCTTGTCTTGAAAAAGGTTGACCACTAAATTTGCCCATCCACAAAAAGAGAGGCAGCTAGGGACTCTAGCTGCCTCTCTCAAAATCTTAAATGATAAAACCAGCCAAAGGCGGCTTCTCAAATCTTCCCCTCATTCACCTGCCGATGCGCATAATCCACGGCCCTAGCCGTAAGCGCCATGTAGGTGATACTTGGGTTTTGCGTTCCCGAACTGGTCATGCAAGCGCCGTCGGTAACGAAGACGTTGGACACCTCGTGCAGCTGGTTCCACTTGTTCAGCACGCTCGTTTTTGGGTCGAGGCCCATGCGGGCAGTGCCCATTTCGTGGATGCAGGCGCCGATGGCCGTCGGCTCGTTGCGGTGGGTGATGTTCGTGCAGCCAGCGGCTTCGAGCATTTCCACGGCACAGGCCACGCCATCTTCTCGTAGCTTGAGTTCGTTCTCCCGCAGCTTCGCATCGAAGGTGAGGGTTGGCATCCCGTGCTTGTCCTTTTTTTCGAAATTCAGGAACATGCGGTTGTCGTGGTACGGCAGCGTTTCCCCAAAACAAGCCATGCTGATGCGGTAAGGCCCCGGCTTGAAAATGCCGTCTTTTAGCGCCGCTCCGACCAGTCCTTCGGGGGCATTTGCCACTCGGAAAGCTTGGCCCTGGTAGCCGAAGCCCCGCACATAATCCTTGCGGCGGCTGGCCTCGTCAATATTGCGGAAGCGGGGAATATAGAAGCCGCCGGGCTTGCGCCCTTTGTAATATTTGTCTTCGAAACCGGGCAGGTCGCCTGCTGCACCCATCTCGTAGTGGTGGTCCATCATGTTGTGACCGAGTTCTCCACTGCTGTTGCCGAGGCCATCGGGGAAAGCCTCCGAGCGGCTGTTGAGCAGGATGGCGGCGGTGCCGATGGTGCTGGCGTTGCAGAAGATGATGCGGGCAAAAAACTCTTGCTCCTCGCCCGTACTGCCATCCTTGATTCGCACGCCCGTTGCCTTTCGCTGTTTTGCATCGAAAATAATCTCGCTCACGATGCTGTCCACCCGGACGCTCAAGTTGCCCGTCTCCCCTGCCACAGGTAGCGTTGCCGAAAGGCTACTGAAATATGCGCCAAACGGGCAGCCCCGCCAGCATCGGTCGCGGGTTTGGCATTGGCCACGGGTGCCTTTGTGGACGTCGGGATTGTATTCCGAAAGATTGGCGACCCGACCCGGCGTGACCACCCTGCCCGGGTATTTTTTGCCGACCGATTCCCGCAGGTGCTGCTCGGCACAGTTGAGTTCAAACGGCGGCAGGAACTTGCCATCGGGCACCTGTTTCAGCCCCTCTTTTTGGCCGGAAACGCCAACAAAAGTCTCCACGTAATCGTACCATGGCTCGATGTCCTTGTAGCGGATCGGCCAGTCCACGCCGAAGCCTTCCTTGGCATTTGCCTCGAAATCAATATCGCTCCAGCGGTAGCAGTGCCGCCCCCACATGATGGAGCGCCCGCCGAGGTGGTGCCCCCGAATCCAATCGAAACGCTCGATTTCATCGTAGTCGTAATCGGAGTCTTTGTTGACAAAATCAAGGTGGTCTTCCCGTACCCACCAGCTCAGGCGGTTTTGTTTATAATAATCCTTGGCGAGTTCCTCGGCGGAAACAAGGTTCTGGTTTTTGAGATCCCAGTCGTCCATGCCTGCCGTTGGATAGTCGCCGTGCTTCTTCTCCGGGCCACGCTCCAGCACGAGGGTTTTGTAGCCCTTTTTGCAAAGTTCCATCGCAGCGAAGCCGCCGCTGATGCCGGAGCCGATGACGATGGCATCAAATTTTGCGCCGTTCGGTATGGTTGGTAAGCTCATATTGCCCAGAGTTTTCCGCCCGCTTCTTCCACTGAAATACAAGCTTCGTATTTCCCCGGTACCGGCAGGTAGTTAAGAAATTTGGTGCCGATTTCCTTGCTGGAAAGGAAGTAGGCGATGGATTGTTGTTTTATATCCTTGTACGCATCCCGCACGGCTTTTTGGCTTTCGTCCTTCGAGGTTTCCAGCGCTTGCAGGATTTGCACTTGTTCTTCGGATTTTTTATCAAAAAAACCGGCCTTGGTCAAATGCTCCATCAGCGCCGAGTAGCCCTTTCTGAACTCCGCTTGCTTGTCTGCCGAGTAAACCTCGCCGACCATGGCGTCCATGACCTTGTGAACGCCTACTTCCGAGGCAGACGGGCTGTCGGTTTTCGGCAAAATCACGTCCACGAGTGAGCGCAGGCTGCCCATTTCTTTTTCGTTGAAATACTTTGGCTGGTAGCCGTCGGCCATCGCCTTTTCTGCCACATCCGACCCGCAGCCGGACAGGATGATGCTCACCAGCGACCCGCTCAGGGTGGCCCCTGTGGTAAGTGCGGTGTACTTGAGAATGGTTCGTCTATTCATTTTTAAGATTTTGAGACCGAAAGAAAGCAAGAAAAACTGGTAATGAAGACTGTCAAACGTATTCGGCGCAATACCATTATTTTTTTCAATTTTTGCGGGCGGATTCCCGCCAAATATTTTGAATTGTTTGCGGGGCAACTGGTCAATTTGCCACCGTTTACAAGCTTCAATCAACTCAATATGGCACAAAAAAGCATCAATGTCCAAGGGCTAGAAATTACCATCGTAGAGCAAAGCGAAGGCGATTTCATTTCGTTGACAGACCTTGCGAAGAATGCCTCCGATGAGCCTCGTTTCGTTGTCCGCAATTGGATGAGCACTCAGAACACTATCAATTACTTGGGTGAATGGGAGGCCATCCACAACGACGGTTTTAACCGTGCGGGATTCCGCACGTTTAGGGATGAGTTCTTCGAAAAACCCTTCTCCCTCACACCTGCCCGCTGGCTGGAACTCACCAATGCCAAAGGAATCATTTCCAAAGCTGGGCGGTATGGTGGCACTTATGCACACCGCGACATCGCCGTGAATTTTTGCTATTGGATGAACCCCGTTTTTCAAATCTACCTCATCAAAGAATTTCAACGACTTAAAGAGGAAGAAGCCCTGCGACTGGGCGAGTCGTGGAGCATACAACGCACCCTCACCAAGGCTAATCACTACCTCCAAACCAACACGGTGCGCCAGCACCTCGTACCCATTAGCCAGTGGAACACCAAGCTCGAAGGGCTTTACCAAGCCACAGAGGCCGACCTCCTCAATCTCATCGTTTTCGGCATTTCTGCCAAAGAATGGCGGGCTGCCAACCCCGACAAAAAAGGCAATATCCGTGACCATGCCACCAAGCTCGAACTCGTCGTGCTGAACAACCTCCAAGCCATCAATGCCATGCTCATCGAGGACGGCATGGGCAAAAACGAGCGTGCCGACAAGCTCCTCAAAGTGGCCACTATGGAAATGCAGGCCCTGATGGAAATCAAGCCTTTGGACGACTTAAAGAAACTGGGCTGAAAACGACTACCTAACAGACTTCGATAGGGAGCGACAATGACAGCCCCGATTGTAGCTTGTCCTACTGAAAATTGTCAAACTAATGACTTTTTTATGAAAACAGCAATCGTAACAGGCGGCGGCTCAGGCATTGGCTTCGCCATCGCTCAAAAATTTGCCGCCGAGGGCATGTTCGTGTACATCACAGGGCGCAACCTCGAAAAATTGGAAACTGCCCAAGCCGCCATCGGCGAAAACTGCCGGGCGGTGCAGTTGGACATGGAACAACTGGGCGACATTCCCGCTTTTGTGCAAAAAATTGCGGAGCAACACGGGCGCATTGATGTGCTGGTGAACAATGCTGGCATCAACCAAAAAAAATCTTTCATCGAGGTCACCGATGAAGAATTTCAAAAAGTCATTCTGACCAACATGACCGCAGTCTTCGCCATGTCCCGGGAAGTGGCGAAGGTGATGCTGCCGCAAAAATCGGGGAGCATCATCCACATCAGCAGCATGGCGGCGCAGTACGGTTTGCCGAAGGTCATCGCCTACTCTGCCAGCAAAACGGCACTCGAAGGCATGGCCCGTGCGATGGCCTCCGAGCTGTCGCCGCACGGCATCCGGGTGAACTGCATCGCCCCCGGTTTCATCGTGACAGCCATGACCGACAAGGCCCTCAACTCCGACCCTGACCGCAAAAACCGGGCACTTAGCCGCACGCCAATGGGCAAGATGGGACAGCCGGAAGACATCGCCGACGCTGCCTGGTTTCTGGCGAGCGACGCTTCCAGTTTTATGACGGCTGAGGTGATTAAAGTGGATGGCGGGAATTCGGTGGGCTTTTGAAAAACGGGCCAACTGTAGGGCGATGTGATGTGGCCCCGCATGTTGCGAGCGCCCACAGTCGCAAAGTGAAAATTTTTGTAATTGGTAAAAGCGCCTTTACCCTCCTTCATCTTTTTTGCGCTAGCTGTAAAAAAAAGGGCGCCAGCGGCAAAACCGCTGGCGCCCTATTGATTTAAGAACTTAAACTATCAAATCAAAGGATTAATAGCCTGGGTTCTGCTTGATAACGTCAGCACCCTGAAGGTCTATCTCGTTCTGTGGTATTGGCAAAAATTCGTCCTGGTTTGCTTTGAAAGAAGCGCCAGCAAAAGGAGCATTGGTTAATGGCCTTTCGTGCTCCAAGTAAGCATTCAGCGTTGACTCGGCAATGCCCCAGCGCACTAGGTCATAGAAACGGTGGCCTTCGTCCGAAAGCTCAAGCCTGCGCTCGAAACGAACAGCAGTCCTAGCCTCATCTTGGTTTGCGAAGGCTGTGTAGTTGTTAATCACGTAATTGGCAGCAGGGTTTCCGTTGGCGTCAAGTACCGGGGAGTTTTTGGCCCTGGTCCTTACTATGTTCACATACTCCCGAGCTTTGTCGAGGTTGTTGAGTTCAACTTCGCACTCGGCTGCCATCAGCAACACATCGGCAAAGCGCATGAGGTTGTAGTTCACGGCAGAGTACCCGGGAGTCCAAGAACTTGCGTCGTGCTCTGATCCATCGCCGTCTTTGTAGTAAATTAATTTTTTAGGCGAGTAAACGCCAGCATAGGCTTGGTCACGAATCCAATCAAAACCTGGGTGTGGTCCCCAATCGAGGTAAGGGATGCCGCGGCGGCCAATGGCGTGGTCAATTCTAGGATCCAAGGGGCCAGCATCTGGTGTGAAGGCATCGGCACTGCTCAGGCCTCTGTCGTCAACGAGTTTGTTGGCAGGGCTATTATAAGAGCCATCGAGCAGCGGCAGACCATTGGCATTGGTACGGAAAGAGTTCGCCAAATCGAAGCTGGGCTGGTTGAAACCGCAGCAGCCACCTGGCCTTTCTGGGCCAGAAGAACCGTTCGGGTAATTCAGTACCAATGCTGGATTTGCATTGTTTATAGTGCCGGTATTGGCAGCCGCCTGTGCTGCAAAAACGGATTCACTGCTATTGTCATTGGAAGCATTAAAAGCATCGGAGTAGTTGGCGTTCAAGGCATAAGATGCACCGCTGGCCGTTACTCCCTTCGTAATGACTTCGTCAAACAGGGTCTTGGCTTCGGCATACTTTTTCTGGAACAATTTGACTTTGCCCAAGAATGCGGCAGCAGCCCATTTATTGGCCCTTCCTGCGCCGCTTTGTACTTCTGGCAGGTTGTCGTAAGCAAACTGGAAATCTGCTTCAATGAATGGCCACAGGTCAGCATTGTTGCTCACGGGGGTAATCTCGTCCCATGTTTCGTCTACGTATGGCGTGTTGTTGAAGTTTTTCTTCAGCTCAAAGTAGTATATGCCTCTAAGGAACCTTGCTTCCGCAGCGATCCTCGTTTTGTCTGCTTCAGCCACACCTTCCTGTGCTACACCTACCAACTTCAGGGTGGCATTGGCACGGGCAACCCCTTCGTAACAAGCCCTATATTTCTCGAAAACAGAGCCGTTGTTGGTTTGAGTGCTGTAGGCTTGGACTTCGTTCACCTGTGATTGGTCACCGGCATTGGTGCCTTTGTTGGCATCGCCACCTACCACGCCGCCCCAAAACCAGTTGGAAACGTCAGTGTAGAAACCTCCACGACCTAACATCATGCTGTAAGTAGCAATCAAAGAACCTTCCAGGCCAGCTTTGGAAGAAAGTTCTGTCTCACTGAGGGAGCCCGTTGGGGCTACATCCAGAAAGCTGTCCTTGCAGGCTGTCACCAAGATGACCAAGGCCAAAAGGGACAATATTAAAATCCTAAATTTTTTCATGATAGACATTTTGTTGGGTGAAAATGAAGCTGGAATGCTGGAAGCTGAATGGTAAAAACGCCCGAATTTGGTTGTTTACACTTCTCGCTAACTCACTTTTTTAGATTCACTTCACTTTTAAAAAGTTAAAATTAAGAAAATTGTTTCTTCGGTTTAGAAACCAACGCTAACGCCAAAGACCCAGCTACGTGTGATTGGATAGTTGCCAAGGTCAACACCAAAATTGGTATCAGCAGCACCTCCAACACTTGGATCCAAGCCTTTGTAACCAGTTAAGGTCAACAGGTTGTTAACGCTACCAAAAACACGCACCCGCTCCATGTTCCAGCCATTCACAAGGTTGTCAGGAAGAAAGTAAGACAAAGTGAGGTTTTGTACCCGGAAGTAAGAACCATCTTCCACGTAGAAAGAATTTGATTGTGTATTGGTACTGAAGTTGGAGGTATTTTCAAACAACGGAATAGAACCGGAAGGGTTGTCAAAAGACCAAGAATCTTTCACACGATCACTGATGGCTGCGCCAGGGAACAGGGGATAGAAGTCTGTGAACACCCTCGAAACATTGTAAATTTCATTCCCGATAGAAGCGAAGGAATATACCTCGAGTTCAAAATTCTTGTAGTTCAACTTGATGGTAAGGCCACCTGTGAAGTCAGGTACTGGGCTTCCCAAAGTCGTACGGTCGTTGATGTCAATTTTGCCATCTGGCTTTCCAGTAGGATCGCCATTGTCATCCACGCCATTGATGTCCTTGAAACGGAAACGGCCTGGAGCCGCTCCTTCTTGAGTAGCTGCGCCGCTTACTTCTGCTGCATCGGCAAAGATTCCTTGAACTTGGTACCCATAGAATGCGGAGATTGGCTGACCAACTTGGTTCAATACAGGTGTGATACCACGGTAGTTGGCACTGTTGTTTGGGAGGTTTTCAACGTTCGGGGCTAGCTCCAAGATTTTGTTGCTCAGAAAGCCGCCGTTCAGGGTAACCTCATACCTAAAGTCGCTATTAATCCTTGCTTTGTTGACAATGCTGAAATCAATGCCTTTGTTTTCCATTTTGCCAATGTTCACAGATGGTGCGCTGGCAAAAAAGCCAGACTGTACCGTAACGGGCACCTGGAAAAGAAGGTCTTCGGTCGTTTTTTTCCAAAGCTCCACGCCTACGTCCCATTTGCCATTTAGCATCAAGGCATCAATACCAATATTCTGGGTGATGGCCTTTTCCCATTTTGCCAATGGGTTGCCAATCCTGGTGCGGTAAAAGCCTGGTAGTACACTACCGTTGGTGCCATTGATGTCATAGCTGGAGGCATCAAGGCTGGTGCCAAACAAGCTGTACTGGTTGTTCGGGTCAACGTTGTTCGAGTTGCCCATGATACCGTAGCCCGCCCGAATCTTAAGGTCGTCAAACACATTCTTCATACCTTCCATAAAAGGTTCGGAAGACAAACGCCATGCAGCAGAAACTGCGGGGAATGTACCGTAACGGTTTTCTGCACCAAAACGGGAAGAGCCATCACGACGCACAACCGCAGAGATGATGTACTTGTCGTTCAAGTCATAATTCAACCTACCGAAATAGGATGCGAAGTTGACGCCAGAACTGTGACCGCCATTTACTACCCGGGAATCAACGTTTGACAAGCCAACGAAGTCAGGGCTTTGTGAGAAAGGATTAATACCAGAACCGCTCATGCCGCGGCTGGAACCCGTATTCAGGGCCTCTTGACCTACTAAGACGTCAATGCCGTGAATGCCAAATTTCTTCCTGTAGTTTGCCGTGTTGGTCCAAACCCAAGAGCTGCGGTAAAAACTATTTTGTGAAAAACCGAAAGATCCGTTGTTCTCTTGGTTTTCGTAAGAACGCCTTTGATAGCCAAAAGAATTGAAATTGCCGTATTCCCCACCAAAACTGGTACGTATCACGAAATCCTTTACAGGCTCCAATTCTGCATAAACATTACCAAATACCCCAACAGTAAAGGCCCTGTTGTTCTTTGCGCCATCAAGGTCAGCAACTGGGTTGGAGGGGTTGTTAAAGCCTTGAACAGCCGTGCCGCCGTAGCCGCCAAACTCATCGTAAACAGGAATGATTGGTGCCATCCTGGAAGCAAGCAATATTGCGTTTTCATCATCTGAAGAACCACTGCCACCACCATCACCCAACAGCAAGTTGGCAGAACGGTAAGTTGTTTGGATGTTCTCGCCGATGCGCAGTTTTGACGACAGGTCGAACTCGGTATTTACCCGGAATGTGTAGCGGGAGAATTTTTGGTGGATAAGGATGCCCTCTTGCTCCTGCATACCCATACCAACATAATAACGGCTGGATTCGCTACCTCCCGAAAAACCGAGGTTATGGCGGTTCACCATCGCATTGCGGGTGATGGCATCGTACCAATCGGTTCCTGCTTTGTTAGCTTTTACCACTTGATAGATACTGCCCGCTTCTGGATTTACATTGTATTTTTTTGCCTCTTCGGTCAAGTTGACACTTCCGATAACTCCCTTTTCGCTACCTACCAAAAGATAGTCTGGCAGCACTGGCGTAGAGCCTGTGCCGTACTGTGGGTGATTGTAAACAGGGGTTTCTCCGTTTTGGATGGCTGCGTTGCGGATAGCAGCCCAAGTCCAGTCGGCCTGCTCCTGTGGGTTCAGAATGCCTGCTCCTGTGCCGGGGGTAGTCACACCGACAGAACCATCGTAGGTCACCTTCATTTTTCTAGCACTTTTGCTGCCTTTTTTAGTGGTGTAAACAATCACGCCACCTGCTGCCCTTGCGCCATAGATAGAAGCTGCTGTGGCATCCTTCAATACGGTTGTGGTTGCAATATCATCGGGGGAAAGAAAATCGGTGGAACCTACTGGCACACCATCAACCACATAAAGTGGCGCGTTGCCGGAAAGTGCGCCGTAGCCTCTAACCCTAACCTGACTTTCTGTGCCGGGCTGTCCGTTTGTAATCACTGTTACACCAGCCACGCGGCCTTGTAACTGCTGTTCCACGTTGCCCGAAGGAGAGACTTGAAGCGACCTCGAATCTACCGTTGACACGGAACCGGGAGTACTCCTTCGAGTATCCACTGAATAGCCCGTCACGACTACCTCATTGAGGTTGAGGCCCTCTTGCATGGTAATCTGAATGGAGTTTTGACCATTCAGCGATACCTCCTGCGACTGATAACCTGTAAATGATAACGCCAAAACGGCGTTGAGATCCGGGACATTTAGCTCAAAACTGCCATCAACATCTGTGATGGTGCCTGAACTAGTCCCTTTCACTAGTAAAGTGGCGCCAATAAGCGGAACTCCACTTTCGTCAGAGACGATGCCCTTCACTTTTTGCTGCGCAAAAGCACTACTGCCTAACAGCAAGGTGAGGACGGTAAGTAAAAAGATTTGTTTCATGATTACCAAAAAGTTTAATAAGTGAAAGTAAAAAATCTAAAGCGGTCATTTGACCGCTCCATCAGAATTCCGTAATACAGTGGTTTTGAAGAAATAATGCGGCGTTACGAAGTAATACTCAATCTTAAAGATATGCTCGAAATACAAACTCGAAATAATTTGGTAGGCTCCGGGAAAATTCGGCTGCCAAGGTATTTTCTTTTTTCTTTTTAAAGAAATTTATTGGCAAGGTATATTTTGTAAAAATTACACAATCTAGTTTATGTCCTATTAATCAATGTTTTTTGAATTTTTATTTTTAAAAACTATGAGATTGCGTGGCAAAGATTTTTCAATGCCCGTTTAAAAACCAATAGGATTTTTACCTTCGTTTCCCGTAAACCTAACTTGCAAACACTCGACATGAGAAACTATTCCTACCTCCTTTTCCCCGCTGTTCTCAGCTCATTGCTTGCTTGCAAAAAAGAAACTACCCTGTTCCGGCAAGTACCCACATCCGAGTCCGGTGTCGCTTTTTCCAACCGCATCCTCGAAAACGACACCTTCAATGTGCTTACCTATGAGTACGTGTACAACGGCGGCGGCGTAGGCATCGGCGATTTCAACAACGACGGCCTACAGGACATCTTTTTCGCTGGAAACATGGCTGACAACAAGCTCTACCTCAACCAAAAGGACTTCAAATTCGAGGACATCACCGAAACGGCTGGCGTGGCAGGCAAGGGCCGCTGGTGCTCCGGCGTCGCCGTCGTGGACATCAACGCCGACGGTTGGCTCGACCTTTATGTCTGCGCCACCACCTACTCGCCCGGCCCTCGGCGAGCCAATTTGCTCTTCATAAACAATGGCAACCCCACTGGAGGGGGGGCAGAGGGGGTAAAATTCACCGAAATGGCCGCCGATTACGACATCGCCGATACCAGTTTCACCACCAATGCCGCTTTTCTGGACTATGACAACGACGGCGACCTTGACCTCTACCTCCTCGTCAACGAAATGGACAACCAAAAACTGCCGAACAAATACCG
This sequence comes from Saprospiraceae bacterium, assembly GCA_041752395.1. Lineage (GTDB taxonomy): Bacteria > Bacteroidota > Bacteroidia > Chitinophagales > Saprospiraceae > UBA6168. The sequence continues at coordinate 15,659 of JBGSWN010000288.1, forward strand.
CCCAAAAATCAAGGACGGCACTTCCCGCCGTACCGACAAGCTCTACCGAAACGACGGGGTAAGCGGAGCCGGGCATCCTGTTTTCACCGATGTTTCAAAAGAAGCGGGCATCCAAATCGAAGGCTTCGGCCTCGGTGTCAGCATCTGCGACATCAACCGTGACGGCTGGCAGGACATCTACGTCACCAACGACTACCTGACCAACGACCTGCTCTGGATGAACAATGGCGACGGCACTTTCACGGACAAATCGGCCACTTATTTCAAGCACACTTCCTACTCCGCCATGGGCAACGACGTGGCTGACCTCAACAATGACGGCCTTCCCGACGTGGTGGCCGTGGACATGCTGCCCGCCGATAATTTCCGAAGGAAAACCATGCTCTCGCCCAACAATTACACCAACAACCAAAACAACGACCACTACCGCTACCAGTACCAATACGTCCGCAACAGTTTCCAACTGAACCAAGGCTTCACCCCCCTAGAGGGGGGCAGGGGGGTGAATGACCTCGTTTTCAGCGAAATCTCCATGCTGTCTGGCATCTCCAGTACGGACTGGAGCTGGTCGCCCCTCGCTGCCGACTTCGACAACGACGGCGACCGGGACCTCATGGTCACCAATGGTTTTCCGAAGGACGTGACCAACCGGGACTTTGTGGACTATCACGAAATGGCAGGAAACCTCGTGGACAAAAAAACGCTGCTGACGCAAATCCCCGCCGTAAAAATACCCAACTATGCTTTTGAAAATGACGGCGCTGCCATCCCGAGTTTCAAGGACGTTTCCGCTGAGTGGGGCTTCACGCAACCCTCTTTTTCCAACGGTGCCGCCTTCGCCGATTTCGACAACGACGGCGACCTCGACTACGTCGTCAACAACATCAACGACAGTGCCTTTGTCTTCAAAAACCAGCTCGTGGAAACCCGCCCTGGCCGGGCCAATTGGTTTAAAATTAAATTCACCGGCTCAAAAGAAAACCCCAACGGACTTGGGGCAGCGGTTGAGATTTTTTACCAAAAAGGGGAAATGCAGTACCTCGAAAACTCGCCCTACCGCGGCTATCTTTCTTCGGTGGAAACAGGGGCGCATTTTGGTTTGGATTCAGCAAATTTAGTGGACAGCCTTCGAATCGTTTGGCCGGGAGGCCGAAGAGAAATTTTGAAAAATGTGCCCGCCAACCAAGTGTTGGAAGTGAAATTTGACAACGCAAGACTTGCTCCGCAAAACACTACGCCAAGCACCTCAACGCCGCTTTTTGCGGACATGACCGCCCAGTTTGGCGTCAATTTCACCCAACGAGACAGCGATTTTATTGATTTCAACGTCCAGCGATTGCTACCGCACAAGCTCTCGCAGTATGGCCCCGGCATTGCCGTCGGCGATGTGAACGGCGATGGCCTCGACGATTTTTACGTGGGTGGTTCCCATTTTTTCAGGGGCAGTTTTTTTGAGCAAAACAAGGACGGGCAAAGTGGCTTTACCCAACAAGACCTATTTCAGGACAATTCGAAAAAGAACTTGGAAGAAGAACTCGGCGTCCTGCTCTTCGATGTGGACAACGACAATGACAACGACCTCTACCTCGTCAGCGGCGGCAACGAGTTCTCCATGGACCGGGATGTTTATCAAGACCGACTTTATCTGAATGAAAACGGGCGTTTTTTGCTGGCGCAAGATGCGCTGCCCAGCTTCGTCAAGAGCGGCTCTTGCGTCCGTGCCGCCGACTACGATCGCGACGGCGACCTCGACCTCTTCGTGGGCGGTAGGATGCGGCCCTCGGAATACCCGCTGCCAGCCAGCAGTTATTTGCTTCGCAACGACAGCCCAAAAGGCAGCCCAAAATTCAGCCTCGCCGACGCCGGACTGCAGGACATCGGCCTCGTCTGCGATGCCCTGTGGACCGACTATGACAACGACGGCTGGGTGGACCTCCTGCTGGCCGGGGAGTGGATGCCGCTTACTTTTTTAAAAAATGAAAAAGGCGTTTTCAATCCGAAATCCGCTGTCCAGATCCCGAACTCAGCGGGCTGGTGGAACAGCATTGTGGCCGCCGATTTTGACCAAGACGGGGACATGGATTACGTGGTAGGCAACATGGGGAAAAACTCGCTTTTCAAAGCGGATGACAAGCGCTTCACCGCCATGTACGCCGCCGATTTTGACGGCAACGGCTCACTGGATGCTATCCCCTCCACTTTTTTCCCAGACCTGAAAGGAGATTGGGTGGAATTCCCCTATTTCGGCAGGCCCGACATGGAAAAACAGGTGGTCAAACTCAAAGGAAAATACCCGCATCACGCCGACCTTGGAGTGGCGAAGATGCAGTCAGTCATTGATAATTTCCCCGATGCACATCCGCTGGTTTTGAAGGCGAACACCTTCGCCAGTGCCTACGTGGAAAACCTCGGTGGGGGCAAATTCCAGCTGCACGAACTGCCAATGGCCGCACAGTTGGCACCCGTTCACGGCCTCTTGGCCGAAGACTTCAATGGTGATGGCTACCCCGACCTGCTGCTCTCCGGCAACGACTTCGGCACAGAGGTGGGCATGGGACGCTACGATGCCTTGAACGGGCTGGTTTTGCTCGGCGATGGCAAGGGGAATTTCACGCCCATTTCCATGAAAGAAAGCGGCGTTTGCATCTCCGGCGATGCCAAAAGCTTGGCAGCCGTGCGTGGCGGTGATGGCAGTTTACTGGTGGCCTCCGGCCAAAACAAGGGCAAATTGCAAGTCTTGAAAACCGGAAAAAAACTGGAAACCATCACCCTGCAACCCAACGATTTCGCCGCTATTTTGAAATTTGGCGACGGGCGAGCCATGCGGGTGGAGGCATCCTACGGGCAAGGGTTTTTGTCACAATCCTCTCGGACGCTGTTTTTGCCGATGGGGGTGGTGGCAGTTGAAGCCATTGATTTCAAGGGAAATAAAAGAACGGTAAATATTGGTGTGCAATAAACTCGCTGTGCTGATTTACTCGTAACTTAAAAAATTTTTGATACCTGAAAAAGAAGCCCAATCGAACCTAATACCTGCCCCTAAAAAGGGTACCCTATCGCCAAGTTCAGCACCAAGTTATCCCGCCGCCACGAGCGGCTCAGGGGCTTCAGCTCCGAAAAAAGCCAACCCGATCCCGCAGGGTTTCGGATGGGAAACGCCCAGTCCAAACGGATGACCGCCACATCGAAATCAATGCGGACGCCGATGCCCGTGCCCACCGCTATTTCTTGGTAAAAAGCACTGAAATCGAAACGCCCGTCCGCCTCCGGTGTGCTTTCATCAGCATCGCCTTTCACCAACCAGATATTGCCCGCATCCACAAAGACGGCGCTCTTGATGTACGGCGGCAGCACCGGAAAACGGTACTCCAGGTTCATCTCCAGTTTCAGGTCACCCGTCTGGTCAATGTAATTGCTACCGTCCGTCAATTTTGACACAAAACTGCCCGGCCCAAGGGTACGGATACGGAAGGCCCGCACGCTGCTCGCCCCGCCAATAAAATACTGTTTCACATAGGGCAAAGTCTTGGAAGTGCCCTGTGGCAAACCCACCCCGAAGAACGCCCGACCTGCCAGTTGTCCTTTCCGCACAGGGAAATACTGCCGAAAATCAAGGTCAAATTTCATGTATTGGGCCACGGGAATGTTTAGGAAAGTCCCATCGTTTTTTGGGATAAAATTGACCAAATGACCAGCTGCCTCTACCCCACCCCGGAAGTAATAATGCCGCCCGCCGGGGTTGTCTTCCTGATTGGAAAACGAGAGGTTGTAGCTCGCTCCCGCTATCAGTACGTTCTCGAAACTGGCACGTAGGCGGCTGTTTTGGAGCAATAAAATATCCAATTGCTCGGAGGTCTGGAGCACGGCCACGAGGTTCACGAAAAACGGGTTCAGCTCCTGCTGGAAGCGGCTTTTGCGCCAGCGATACCCCGCTGAAAGGTTAAAGGAATTGAGGGTAAAAAAGCCGTTGCGTTGCTGAAAGTCATCGCCAATGCTGAAAGTCGTACGAGGCAGGTAACTGCCCCGCACCCGACTGCGGCTAATGAAAGGTGCGTAAATCCCCACCAGGTCGAGGCTGGCCTTCGCATTCACGTTAAGCGTGTTGATGACCTTTCCGGCGTTCGCCCCGATATTTGTTTCGAGGCCGGTACCGAGGCTCAGGCTCAGCAGCTCCGCCCCTTGGAACAGATTTTTATGCGAAAAACTACCAGACACCTCCGTGCCGAGGAAGTTGCCCGTTCGGCTGTTGACTTCAAACGAAACGCCCTTGTCCCGCATCAGGCCCGGCGTCAGCAGTACCGTCCGGTCGAGGAAGTAAGTGTCCCGTTCCACCCGTTTTTCGAAGCGGATATTGGCGATTTTGAAAACGCCGAGGTTCAGCAGCCGGTTGATGGTTTCCCGCTGGTCGGTCTTTGAAAAAACAGCACCGTCTTTCTTCCAAATCATGCGGCCCAGCACTGAGGGGCGCAGTATCAGTTCGTTCTGCACAATCCGAAGATCACGCCGCATCAGCGTATCAAGGCTGCGGTCGGTGGTGTCTTTTTCTAGCGCAAAGTCAGGGAAAACGGTCGTGTTGCCGAGGTGGTAAACCTGGTAGATGCTGCTGTCACCCGTCTGTTTTATTTTTAAGAAAACATCCACCTGCCGCTCGCCCGCCGTGGTGTCCACGAAGTAGTAAAAATTCTCTTGGTTTACTTCGTAAAAACCGTTGGCCGTGGCCAGTTCCGCCAATCGGTTCCGCTCCAGTGTGAGCGCCATTTGGCTGTACGGCTTTTCAGTTTTCAACAAGGTTTCGTCCAAATTTTTCATCAGCAGGTGTGTCAGCGGCAGCGTGTCCATTGGCTGCGTGATGTTCCGCACCGTGTACTGTCCACGGGAAGTGATGGCGTAGTTGACGGTCACTTTTTTATTTGAAACGACCGTGTCCAGCGTAATCGTCGCCCCAAAGTGGCCGATGTCCTGCAAGTGCTTTTCCATGACCTGTCGGCTCGTTTCCACCAGTACCTCGTCGAAAATGACGGGCGGTTTTCCCAAGGTTTTTTGCACCCAAGCGGAGAGTCCTTTTTCCTTGCCTTTTTTGTTCGTTGACTGGTAAATCCCAACCTGCCAGCGCCCCAGGCCAGCGGCAGGCACTGGCTTCGCAATAAATGCCAATTGTTCCGCCACCTTGCTTTTCTGCGGCACCATTTTCGGGTTGGTGAAGTTGAAATTGGTCTTGAAATGCAGTTGTTGTTCTTCCTTCAACCCCTTGGTCATGGAGCAGGAAGCGAGCAGCAGCAGCGCCGCCAAAAAGGATATTTGTCTGAGTTTCTTCAACATGGGTTAATCGAAAATGCCTGTGCTTGTTCAGTTTCTAATTGGGTCGAATTCGACCCAATTGGATTCAGTTTAGTTATTTTGGAGTAAAACTACACATCTGCCGAAGCCGCACACTTCCCATTTTTACAGCTTGCTAGATGTCTGCAAATTTGGCCTTTGAACCCATCGTCCATTATTTTAAAAATACCGATTTCGATATAATTTAACGAATCAGATACCTCAGTAAGATTTCCGGTAAACCACCCCCACCCCCGTTTTGTACGTATTCGCATTCAACAAAATATTGTAATCACTCTCGTGAAAAACCTTCAGCAGGTAATTGCCCTGCGGCGTCAGCTTGTACTCCAGCACAAAATCCCCAGCGATGGCGGAGTAGCCGCCCTGCTCCAAACTGCTTTGCTGGCTGTTTTCCAAGTTGAAATTGCCGCCCACCTTGATAGTAAGCCGGTCGTCGAACAGCTTTTTCGAGAGGCCAAGCTGCACCTCCGCTACCGTGGCCGCATTATCGCCAGCGGCACGGTAACTCTCGAAACCCAGTGTCAAGTCAACGCCCTTAATAAACCGCCCAGCCAAGCGGTTCAACTGTGCGCTGATGAGGCTGCTGACGCTTTTCAGTGCCGCATTTTCGCCCACCGTGGCCAGCCCGGTTCCAGACTCTTGCGCAATGAAACTATTGAACAACAGCAGGCCAAACACCTGCTTGTTCATCTCCGTTGATTCATCCCGCAGGGCCGAAAGTTTTCGCTGCACGAGGTTGTCCACTACCCCACCCTGGTTCTCCGGCAGCAGGATGTCGAAGCTGATTTCAGGCGCTGCCAAGTCGCCGTCAATGTTCAGGAGCACCTGCACGGGCGTACGCCGTTGGGAGTTGGCAAGCGTCGTTTCGTCCAGCGCCGTCTCGTTGGCGATGAGTTCGTAGGTCGTCGCACGGGTATTGTACACGGCGGTAATGTCGAAGCGGGCGTTGAGCGGGTCGCCCGTGAAGGTCAGGCTGCTGCCCTTGCGGATTTCGAACTCCCGTTTCACCAAACCCTCGTAATTAAAGCTATATTTTCCGTCCTCAATGACGTAGCGGCCCGTGATGTCCAAGTTCCCGGCAGGGTCCATTCTCACAATCAAATCGGCGTTTCCTCGGCAAAAAAGTTGGTCGCCCGTGGTCGGGTCAATGATGATGTTCAGCGTGGCGTCGGGGGTCACGTTCAGTCGCAGGGTAAGGTCAAAACCCTTTTGCCCCGCATCTATTTTTTGTTCCAAAACCGCCAAACTATCGGCTGCGTAATTGGCGGGATTGGCGAAGATAATATAGTCTTCCTGTACCACGGCGAGCTGTTGGAGCAGCGGCTGCACATGCAGCAAGGTGCTGTCCAGTGTGGATGCCGTTATGTCCAACACAGGCAGTTCGGGCGTGCCGCCAATCCGCACATCGGCGCTGGCAAAGAGCTTTCCGTAGTAGAGTTGGTTGTCCTTGCTGGTCGTGTTCAGCACTTGCAGGCTGCTGGTTTTCGCCCGTAGGTCGAAGCGGATATTCTCGAATTTTTCGTGCTGGATTTCACCCGTCAGGGTCGCCGTGCCACCTTTCGGGTCGGTCAGCAGAAAGTTTTTGAAGCCGATGTTTTTCTCCGAAATAGAAACCGTCGCCCCGCTCGTCGAGTATCGTGTACCGGACATCACCACTCGGGTGTTCACGTCGTTCGTGGTGATACTCCCGTTCAGGGCTGGAGCATCGGGTGTGCCTTTCAGTGCAAAACCGCCCGTCAGGTAGCCCTCCGATTTTTCGATGAGCCCAACGAGGAAGGGGTCGGCCACCACCAGGCTCAGCTTATCGAGCTGGGCACGCAGGTCGAAAGCCTTGTTGGGCACGTCGTAGCTGCCCTCCACGGATGCTTCGTTCGCACCCGTCAGTCCCACCGACACATTCACGACACGACTGCCCCTTGGTTGCGAAGCTGCCACGTCAAACTGCCCCAGCAACTGCTCGTTGAGCGTCAGGCTGTCCACGTTGAGGGAGGCGTTGTAGTGCAAGTTGGTCAGCGGCTCGATGACTTTGAACTGGCCGTTTAGGCCACCACTCAAGCGGAGGTTTGGGTTATTCAGCAAGCCGGAAAGTTCCTGCAAGCGGAAATTTGCGAAGCGAAGTTCCAACGGCGAAAAATCGTTCGGCGGCGCCTCTCCCACGCTGGCGATGCTGACCGACTGTTGGTTTCTTCGCAATATCAAATCGTTGATTTTCAGTTGGTTCTGTGTAAATTCAATGAGGTTGACAGGGTCAATCACCCAATCTTTATTGTTTAAAATAAGGCCCTCGGCGAGTCGCAGCTCGTACATTTTTGCCCCCTTCGTAGCCGAGCCTGCCAGTCGAAAATCCTTGCCGAGCGTATCGTCCAGCACGAGGAAATTGAAGCTGAGGCTGTCGTTGTTGAGGCGGGTGCTCAGGTTTAGTTGCTGCGCAAAAAAAGCACCGTTCAAGTCCATTTGGCGCAGCCCGATGGTAGTTTGCACCCGCTGGGCATTGCCGTTGGCGGAGAAAAGCAAGCTGTCCGCCTTGATGCCTCCGTAGGCCAACGCAGGGAACGCCCCCGACATTTCCAGCCGCTGCGTTTCACTGTCAAAAGTACCGCTTAAAAAGGCCGTCGTGTCCATGGTTGTGAAGCCTGGCAGGAATACGTCCGCCACCTCTCCAATGCCCGTAAAATGGAAATCAAAATCAAAACGTTGGTGAGCCTTTTTAGGGCGGGGCGACAGCGTGGAGTCGGGCGGCAACATCAGCGCATCCACTGGGAAAAAGTCGTTGACATAACCGATGACGAGGTCGGGCAGGTCTTCAAATTTGTATTTGCCCGCCACGTCAGTCCGCATGAATTTTGAACGGAAACGGAGCGAACGTTCACCGCCACCGACTTGCTCGGCGGTTATTGAGATTTTTGGGTCAACATACTTGGCCTTGTCACTGGCCACGGCAAAGTCGGTGAAAGTGGCCGTGCCCCGCAGGTTGTCGAGGTTGTTTCCGTTGATTTTGGCCACCAGTTGCCCGCTCATGCCCAGCGGGGTTTTGTAAAAATTCAGCTTCGCAAAATCAACAGTGTCAATTTTCAGTGCAATATCGAGGTCGGGCAGGCTGTCGTTCAGGTCGGCTGTGCCATCAAAAGCGAAGGTGAGATTGGGGTCGTCCATGCCCAGTTTTCCCGTGAATTTTTGCTGTTCGATTTTCCCATCAATGCGCAGGTCGGTATAGTCGTAGCGATTGAAACGCAGCTTTTTCACCACGCCGTTTATCGTCGTGTTCAGTTGGTCGAGGCTAAGGCCACTGCCTTCCAGTTGGGTGTTGAGCGTCACTTTCCCGATTTGCGAAGTATCGCCGAGCAGTTTGCCCAAATCAAAATCCTGCAAGCCCAAATCCCCCGTGTAACTGGCGTTGGTGTAATCGGAATTGAAGTCCAGTTTCAGCTTGGTCATCGCCCCACCGACTGCCGTGGTGAAGTTCCCGTCAATGGCAAATTTGCGGGTCGTCCCCTTGAAATTCCCGGCGAAACGGACGAGTCCGAGGCTGTCAAGTTGCGCAGGCAAAGGTGTTTTACTGAACCCCTTCAGGTCATCGGAGCGGGTGGCCAATTCCTTGATTTTTAGGTCAAAAAAGGCGGCGTCCATGTTTGGAAGGCCCGTTATTCTCAAGTTGCCAGCAAAGCGGGTGTCGGACTGGGTGGTCAGTTGGAGGTTGTCGCCAGTGAGGTTTCCGAGCCTGCCCCCTACCCTACCCGATAGCTGAAATTTGCCAAAATTCGCCAGCGCTGGTGGCAGTTCTACGCCTTGCAGGAAAGTGTTCAGGCTGCGGTAGCTGGTGGAAAGTTGCTGGATTTGCAGGTCGTAAAGTGGGTCACCCGCAAGGTCGGCGATGCTGCCAGAGGCGTTGAGTTGGATGCCTTCTCCCACGGCGAATTTGAGGTTTTCGAGGCTGAGATTTTCATTTTCCAAACCAAAACCGCCTTGCATGGTGAGCATTTCGCCTTCTGGAAAACGGAGGTTTTTCACCTCCCGCAAAGCAGGTGCAAGCAGCAATAAATCGCTCACAGCAAGGCTGCTTTCTTCAAAATCAGAGGTCATTTTTACCCGGTGTAGAATGTCGGAAAGGTCGTTGAATTCACTGAAAATGAGGCTGGTGTTGTTGTGGAAATCACTTTTTGGGGTACGCAGAACGAGGTTTTTCACTAGTATTTTTTGCGGTAAAATTTGGGCATCTATCGAGAGTTCATCCAAGGTAAAACCGCTTTTGTCCTTGAAGCTAGCAGCGTCTATTTTTGCCAAAATACCCTCGTCCGAGTAACGAAAATCGTTGATGGGCAGGGTCAAATTTGTCAGGTCGAGATGGTTAAAATCGAGGGCGTTTTCAAGTCGGGCGGCATTTTCATCTTGGTATGAAATATGGTTTTCACGAAGGCGAATTTGCGAAGCAGCGATGTCCCAACCAATGCCAGGAAAGGTCATTGGTGTGGGGTCGGTGGGCTTTTTCACCATGGCTGCAGAGTCACGTTCCAGCATTTTGAAGGCTACATCTGATTGCTCCAACACCATTTCGTTGAGTGCAATTTTCTGGTTTTCGAGGTCCAATTCGTCCACATCCACCGTCCATTTTTTGATATTGGTTTGCAGGTCGAAGCGATCCGAACCTTGGTCCCACATGTCGAAGTTTACGTCATTCAGCGCCAATTTTCCGATGCCGAAAGTGAAGCCAGCACTAGTATCCTGCTTGGTACTGTCCGGCGCAAAAGCATCCACAATGAACTGGTAATTGAAAACTGAATCAGCAGCATTGCGGTAGAGTTTGACCCTTGCGCCATTGATTTCAGCGCTGTTGAGGTAGATTTCGCTGCCGAATAAATCGAGCAGCCCGATGTTGATTTTTAGCGCTTGGGCGAGGAGCAGCGTGTCTTTTTGCTGGTCGGCGATGAAGATGTTGCGCAGCACTGCTGTTTTGAAAAATTCGATGTCCACCTCCCCTACCCTCACCTCTGTTTTTAATTGCTCTGATAGAATTTTTGTCACCTTACCCACAGCCCATGTCTGCACCGACGGCGAACGCAAAGCCAAGGC
>JBGSWN010000289.1:0-9475 GCA_041752395.1 Saprospiraceae bacterium
TACCAGACATCAAGCTTATCTTCGCCAAAACGCTGCTTAACAAACTTGATTCCCACGAAGGAATCATAAGGGCAATCAACGTTAGACACCAGCAAAGACAAGCAGATATAGACAGATTTCTAAAGTAACAAAGTAGAATTAATTCGTTGTTTTGGGGTAAAAAAGCTGCAACTTAGCCAGCCGTTCAAGCATCCAAATTCCATTCTCATGTTCTTCGAAAAAATCCAAGCCAAGGTTCAATCCATTGACCAATTGATGGAAACCGTGCGGCATTGGCAGGCACAGGGCGAGCGCATCGTTTTCACCAACGGCTGCTTCGACCTCCTGCATTTTGGGCACGTCCACTATCTCGCCGAGGCCCGTGACCTTGGCCATCGGCTGGTGATTGGCGTCAATTCCGACGCCTCGGTCAGCCGGCTGAAAGGCCCGACCCGACCCATTCAGGATGAAAATACCCGGTTGCATGTACTTGCCTCCCTTGCGTGTGTGGATGCGGTGGTACTTTTCGAAGAAGACACGCCTTACGACCTAATTGCGAGCCTCCAACCAGATGTTTTGGTGAAAGGTGGCGATTGGGCGGCTTCTCAAATTGTAGGAGCTGACCTTGTGCTGGCCAATGGAGGTGAGGTTAGAAGCCTACCTTTTGTGGAGGGTTTTTCGACCACAAAAATCGAGGAAAAAATCTTGAAGAATTAACATTCTTAGCTCAACATTTGACGGAACCTTTCGTTTTCAAAATCATAAAAAAGGATGGTTGAAGCTGGTCAACAGTTTTAGCAGTTGAAAAATCCAGTTCAGTTTTTTTAATCAAAATTTAATAGGAAAAAGGTTGGAAAAATTTGATTGAAAAAACTATATTTGTCACACTTTGAGACTATTGAAATTTATGCAAGTATTTTTTCGCCTATACCAAACCAATTAAGAATGAATGAACATTCAATTATTCAGCGGCTTTTCAATGCAAAGGATTCTTTAAAAGCCACCATCCAAAAGATTCTTGACCTGAACCGCCAACTGAAATCCTTGCGGAAAAGCAAAGAAGAAAAGGCGGATGAAGCCATCAAGCAAGAGCTAAAACTGCTCAACAAAGTGGCAGACCATCAGGCAAAAATTGTACAACTCTATGAGTACCGCCTGAAAGAGGCAAGTAATTAACCGACCTGTTTACAAAGAAAAAAAGCCTGCCCGGAGCTGTTCCGTGGCAGGCTTTTTCATTGCCAAAAATTCGATTGGAAAAAATTAGGGGCAAGTTTTGCAATATCTTAACATCAGTTTCGCCCAAAATTTCGTCTTAGTAGTCGAGCCACAAATAACAAGGTTGTGCTGCATTCATTTTGCTGCAAGCCTTATCAAAGTGGCTTAACTTCGCTCAAATTTTAATACATGAAAATACAAAGCATTGCCATCGCACTCTTTTTTTGTGCAACCACAACGCTTTCTGCCCAAAGCGGTGTTGGCACCGCTTCCATCAATGGCCAGTTGTTCACCCTGTTGCTCGACAAAAACGGTGACACACTTTACATTGCCCAGGAACTGACGACGGTCTCCCTCACTTCCCCCCGAAAGTTCAAAAGCGTGGACGAGTACAACCGCTACCGGAAGTACCTGCGCTATGCGGCGGTCGTTTACCCGTATGCCCAGGAAGCGATTACCACGTTTCGGCAACTGAACGCCGAAACCGAGGAAATGCGCAAAGGCAAACGCAAGCGCTACGCCAAAAAATTGCAAAAAGACCTCGATGATAAATTTGAAGGGCCACTGAAAAATTTGACCAAAACACAAGGCAAAATTCTAGTAAAAATGGTGGAACGGGAGCTGGATACGCCCCTGTTTGAACTCATCAAAACCTATCGGGGTGGCATGACTGCTGGTTATTGGAACACCGCCAGCAAATTTTGGGGCTATGACCTAAAGCATGGATACATCGAAGGCGAAGACCCAATCTTGGACGCCGTCCTGGAAGATTTTATACTTTCTCAGCCGGAAGAGAACAAATGATTGCTCGATTGTTATATTGTTGGATTGCTGTATTGTTTCGAGCTAAAACAATGTGACAATTCAACAATATAACAATTCAAAAATCATCAATTATGTGGACCGAAAAAGACAATTCCCTACAAGCTAGTTTCCAGTTTAAAAACTTCACCCAGGCCTTTGCCTTCATGACCGAAGTGGCCTTCGCCGCTGAGAAGATGAACCATCACCCCGATTGGTCGAATGTTTGGAACACGGTTAAATTCAAGCTGAACACCCACGACACAGGAAATACTGTAAGTGAGCTTGACCATAAATTGGCCAAAGCCATTGATGTCATTGCGGATCGATACATCAAATAGTTTTGAGCTTTGAGCATGCATGACAAAAAAAAGACCGCCAAGCTGCCGTTTACAGCTGGCGGTCGCACCCAGAACATACATGAGAAAACTACTAAAATATTGTGGTGATTTGGGGTTGGTTAATTGGGGCATCCATAGTGAGAGCGGCGTACAGTCGGGTGATAACGATTTCTGGTTTCTGGTTTCACGCACAGGGGCCTCCCTGAAACCAAAAACCTTAAACCCGTACTACTTGTCGAGTTCATCCAAGTGGTACTTCTCAATGAGGTTAATCAAAGTTTTATCATAGTGTTTGGCTGTGGCGTAGCCAAGCTTTTTCAAGCCTTCTGCCCATTTCTCATAGTCATCGCCGTATTTGAGCAGTGCCTTGTATTTGCCACTTACAATCATTTTACTGTGAGCCCGCCAGCTCTCCCAAGGGCTGCCGTATTTCCTAAAAAAATCCTTGTGGCTGTCGTCGCCGAAGTTGGAACAGTGACCTTTCGAACAGGTACGGCTGAAGCATTTCACCCCGAAGTGGTTGTTGTTTTTCTTCGACAACTGGCTGGCTCCAGCGTTGGTTTCGAGGATGCCCTGCGCCATTTTGATGCTGGCTGGAATGTGGTACTGCTCGGATTCTGCCAAGGCAATATCCTTGAAGCGGCGGATATATTCTTTGGTGCGCTTGGCCTCGGCATCGTCGCCCGGCTCATCGGCGAAGTAGTCTTTTGATTCAAAAATGGAAGTCAGTCCGCCCCAAGGAGAAAGCTTCTTGGCCGATTTTGGCTCCTCAAAAGAAACCGTTTCAGCGACTGGCCTGCCACTCATTTCGGCACGCTGCCGGGCACCCATGCCCATCTCCAGGCTCGCATCCTTGCGGAAAACGAAGAAGGCGAAAGCACCCAAGATGGCCACCTTGGCCACCGGCACCCGCATGGCACTCGGCGCCACGGCCGTTTTTTTGTAAAATTGGTATTTCCCAATCACGAACAAGCGCTCGATGACAAGCGCCAAGCGGCGCAGCACCCAAACCGCCGCTGCTCCCGGCGAAAAAGGTTGGTGATTGCTGTAAGTAACGCCTCCGTCACTGCTGTAACGGGCATGACCATAGTCGGAATCGAAACTTTTTTGTTGGTAAGTACGCATGGCTAAGTTGTTTTTGAAAACTATTTGTATCTTGCGAGCCTTCTTCTTGCATGTTTCTGTTGCTTGCGCAATCTGATGATGCAAATGTAAACACAAAATGTTTTTTATTCCAAACATTTTTAAAACATTTTTAAAATTATTTTCATAACTCATGGGGATTTTCTCAGAAAACATTGTTAATCAACGCTTTAGAGAAGTGTTTGAAACGCTAGAAAAAAACAATTTGATCAAAGGCAAGTCCGACATTGCGAAGCAACTCGGCACCTACAATCACGTCGTGAACAGCATTCTCAAAGGCGACCGCAACATCACCGTCGAGCAGCTACACAAATTGTTTGAAATCTACAACCTCGATGCCAACTACCTGTTTGGCTTTGCCACTCAGATGTTTAAAAAAGTGCAAGACACCGCCTTCCCCGTCCGCTCCCTCGACGAGCGGCAGTTCAGTGGCCGCCTCAACATCACCCTCGTGCCCAACCGGGCCATGGCTGGCTACGCCCTCGAACATTCCGACAACAACTACCTCGCTGAACTTCCCAAGTTCTCCATCCCCAACCTGGACGGTAACCTCATCGCCTTCGAAATCACGGGGGACAGCATGTACCCGACCATCACCAACGGCGATGTCGTCGTCTGCGAACCCCTAGAACGGGGCGACCCCATGCGGGACAACAACGTTTACGTCGTCGTGACGGACGTTGTGGTCGCCAAGCGGGTGCAGCAGCTCAAGGAGGGCAATCAACTCCGCCTCATCTCCGACAACAGCAACGTTTACAAACCCTACGAAGTGGACCTCGAAGACATCCGGCAGGTGCTGCGGGTGAAGTGCAGGTTGACGACTTACGCTATTTCGTGAAGCTATTGAGTTATTGGGTTATTGAGTTGTTTTGCAGCTTCGTCAACCCCCAATAACCCAATAACTCAATAACTCAATCCTTGTCCAATATCCGCAAAATCGGCTACCTCACATGGCTCCTCCTCCTCGCCATGTCCCTCGTCTTCTACCAAGAGCGGGCCTTCTTCATGGACGCCGGGTTCCAGTTGTTCAACCTCATCAACGAGCAAAAAATCCAGGTTTACCACTACCGTTTCGTGACTGCCGTGCCGCAGGTCGTCCCGTTTTTATTGCTAAAAATGGGCGCACCGCTTTGGGCGCTGGCGATGGGATTTTCGGCGGCATACATCATTTTTTACTTCGCAATTTGGCACCTGCTCGTCCGCTACCTGCGCTGCGATGCCCTCGGCTGGGTGCTGCTCTCACTGATGGTGCTGATGACCTTCGACGGGTTTTACCATATCCAAAGCGAGTTCAACCTAGGGCTAGCGCTACTGCTGTTAGCTTTCGGCGTGGTGCTCCGCAATGCCCGATTGGACGCCGCATGGCAATGGGCAGTATTGCTCCCACTTATTGCCACGATTGGGTTTTCGCACAAGTTGAGCATCATTTTTACCGTGTTTTTGTGGGTGTTTTTTTGGCTGGGGAAAAAGGAACTGCGGCACTGGCGGTATGTGCTGCTACTTGGCGTTTTCATAGTAGCAACGGGAATCAAGTCAGCCTTTTTCACCAATTGGTACGAAGCCGCCAAGCAGGCCGAGTTCGCCACCAACCTCCAGCACTACTTCCCGAGACTCTGGGACATCCCCTCCAACATCGTTTTCTTCGAACGCTGCCTGCGCTACTACTACTTGTTGCCGCTGCTGCTCGGTGTGGTGAGCGTGTTTTACCTTCGGAAAAAACAGTGGCTGCAACTGGGGCTGGTCTGGTCATTTTCCCTCGGCTACCTGCTGCTGTACAATATTGCCGACCCGCAAGCGCAGTATCGGTTTTACTCGGAGGTATCGTATTTGCCGTTGAGCATTTTCGTGGCAGTGCCGTTTTTCTTTGATGTTTTGGGGGAAATCGATGACAAAACCCGCCGCTGGCTGCCCTACCTCATCGCCGCCGTGCTACTTCTCCGCCTCGCCACCATCGCCTGGAACCACCGCACTGTCGCCAACCAATTCACCTGGATTGAACAGCAAATGAATCGCACCGGCAACCGCTTTTTGCTCCCCGAAAACCAAGCCCCACTTGACACCGTGCTGATGACGTGGGGCGTGCCGTTCACCGCAATGCAACTCTTGGCGCTTGAAAGTCCAGACTCGGCGAAGACGCTGCTGATTTTGCCAAACTTTCGGTGGTTTGAGGATAAAATGGGGCGGGAGGATGTGTTCTTTTCTCCGTTTCACAAGGTGCTGGAAAAAGGGGATTTGAATGGGCGGTATTTTCGGTTGAGGGCAGGGATGTATGAAATTGTGAAATAAGAAAGCCCCCAGCATGGCCACTCAACCACGTTGGGTTTTTTTTCGTGAATGAAATTTGTCTCACAACATCCCGATACTCGCCAGCGTCGCATCATCCACATTCTTCAGCTTCCGATTCACGGCATCCCATTCCACCCGCTTGCCAGTGCGGAAGGAGACGGAAGCCATGTGCGCCGAAATCGCCTCTTGGAATCCTTCCTCCAAGCCGCAACTCACCTTGTGGCCATTCCGGATGGCGCTCAACCACTCCCGCAGGTGAAGGAAGGTCGAATCCACCCGCTTGCCGTCCCGATAGGTGTACATCAAGCCCTTGTTGGCAAAATACTTAGCAGTGGCTCCGGTCACAGCGTCCACGCCTTTGGCCCTTGGGTCGTAGGCGTACATCGGCACTTCGAGGTTGACGATTCCATTTTCAATAAAGTCTTTGTAACGGGTTGACTGCGGGTCGGCGTGAATAATCAATTGCTCGCCAAGCTCCAGCGTGGCGTCGTGGCCCATGAGCAGCGTGCCTCGGTCGTACTGGTTGCCGAGGGTGGCGCTGTAAACGAAGGTCATCCCTTTTTCCTTGCCCGCTTCTTGCGTAGCACCCATCGTAAAATCGGGGTACTCCATCACCACTTGGAAAACGTCTGGAACATCACGCCCGTCACGGTGGGTGTAGATGCCGCCCGATGCGGAACAACTGGCAGGAATGCCCATATCCAGTACGCAATTGATGCGGTCGTAGTCGTGGGTGAGCAGGTCGCCGGAGAGGCCGGTGCCGTAGGCCCACCATTTGCGCCAGCGAAAATAATGCTCGGCGTTGAACGGGATTTTGGGCGCATTGCCGAGGAACAAGTCCCAGTCAATGGTTTGCGGATTACCCTTCTCGTGGATTTCCCACTGCCAGGCGCCGTTGTCGTCGTTGCGGTTGGTATTCGTCTGGACGAGGTTGATGTGGCCGAGCACTTTTTTCTTCACCAACTCCCGTGCGGTGAGGAAGCTCGCCGTTTGGCGGTGTTGGTGGCCCAATTGGAAGACGAGGCCGGATGTTTTCACGGCATCGTACAGTTCAACGGTTTCCCTCACCTTGTGAGTCATGCATTTCTCCACATACACGTGCTTGCCCGCCTGCACAGCAGCAATGACCATCGGTGCATGAAGGTGGTCGGGCGTGGCGATGACCACAGCGTCGAGGTCTGGGTCTTCGAGCATCTTGCGATAGTCACGGTACTGCTTGGGTTTGAGGCCGTCCTTGGTGCCTGCGGCAACACCCATTTCTCCCCGCACGTCGAAGGCATCGCAGACCGCCGTGAGCTGCACGTTAAGTTTTTCCTGTTCGAGGTAGTCCTTCAGACGGGTGTCCTTGGGGTCTTTGGCAGCGTTTTCATTCATCTCGGCCAGCCATTTCGGGCTTGCAAAACCGATTGACCGGATGAGATGTTCGCCCCGCCCACCGTAGCCGATGATGCCCACCCGCAGCACGTCCCCGTTCATGGAGCCGGTCGGGTTGGGGGTAGCAGGCTCGACGTTGAGTTCATCGAGGATTTTCTTTTTGATTTCGTCGTCGTGGTCGCTCTTCGCATCGGCGCCCATCAAAAAAGCACCGAGCACGGGAATGGCGGCCAAGCCCTTGATAGCGTCCCGCCGGTTGATGTTATATTTTGATTCGGACATTGTTTGATTGTTGAAATTGTTGAACTGGTTGAAATTGTTGAAGTGGTTGAAGTGGGGGAATTGGTTGAAGTGGTCGGGGCTTTCGGGTTGGACTGCCAACTGCCAACTACCAACTGCCAACTATTTACTCCGCCACTGCGAGATAAGGCCGTCCAAGCCCGC
Organism: Saprospiraceae bacterium; assembly: GCA_041752395.1. GTDB lineage: Bacteria > Bacteroidota > Bacteroidia > Chitinophagales > Saprospiraceae > UBA6168. The sequence goes on from JBGSWN010000289.1 coordinate 7,584, forward strand.
CATTTTACCCGTTGGGAAAACGAGGAGTACGCACAGCGCAGCAATCTCAATGAGGTTTTTATTTACAAACAGGTAACTGCCTTCGGTGGGCATGGCGTATTTCACGCCGATGAGCGCAGGGTGCGAGAGGAAGTATAGGGCCAGCAATACGATGCCGCCCACACAGGCGAGGCGGGTGAAGATGCCGAGCAGCAGCCCCAGTCCGACAAGGATGAGGCCCCAGACGTTTAGGAAGTCCACCACGCCCAACACGCTTGGATTGGCGGCCATCTTGTAAAACAGGTTGGCGAAAAGCCCCTGGGAATCCATCAGGTAACCACCTGCCGACCAGCCAGGGTTCCAGAGTTTGACGACGCCCTCGTAGAGCAGATGCCAGCCGATGAGCGTCCGCAGGATGACCAAAAGCCATGTCTGCGCAGGCGTGTAGGACGAAATACCGTTGGGTTCGTTCATTGCTTCGATGTTTAGATGATGAAGAAAATACGAATTGGCCGCAAGTTCGAAAGGGCGGGACTATGGGCTGCTGCTTTTCGTCACAAGATAAAATGATATTCGTCAATTGGGGGCTTGGAGGCTGGGTTGGGCATTGGCAAGCGGGAGCGGGTAGAACAATGTTTGGATGGTTGGGCTACTTTTTGAGTGGGGATTGTAAAAGTTATAAAACGCTATATTTGCCCGAGACAACGAACCATGGCCAAAGCAGCAATTCCAGCAGAAATTCAGCAACAAGTCAACCAAGCAGTAGAAAGATACAACTCGGCGAACCGGGCAAATTATCAAGTGAGCTTCAGGGGCAAATTCTGCTACCTCTCCCGAACGGACAATCGCAACAGCGAAGCGAATGCCATGCTTATGGCTGCGAAAATGTTGGGGCTGCCCGTTGATATATTTAAACAAGCGCCAACCGTGGAAACCAAAATCGGGCGGCTTGAATGGACCGGGGACATTGGCAAATGGAACTTTGCCGTTTTCAAATACAGCCGGGAAACCTACGATGCCGACGAATGGATGTTCCCGGGACGTGAGCTGCTCGACGGCACCATCGAAGGGGCAATGAAGGCGGGGCATAAAATCTATCCATGAAACCTTTTCATGGTCATACGGGAATCAATTTCCGGTCGGTCTAAGCTTGGGATTGCCAGCCCATGCTTTTGTGCTGATATGGACGGCGTAAACGCTATATTTGCCCAAAACAACGAACAACCAGTTTTATGTCCGTACCCCTTCAAATGTTTATCGCTTACGCCCGCAAGGATGCCGAACTGCTCGAAGAGCTTCGCATCCACCTGCGCCCGCTCGAACGGACCAAACGTGCGGTGATTTGGTACGATGGCAAGATAGAACCCGGTGCTGTTTGGGAGGATGCTATCAAGAAAAACCTTCATGCCGCCGACATTATACTCCTACTGCTTAGTGCTCACGCTATTGATTCGGATTATTTTTATGAGAAGGAGATGGCAGATGCGATGGAGAGGCATGAGAGGGTGGAGACGAGGGTGGTGCCGCTGATAGTAAAACCTTGTGCCTGGAAAGCTACGCCGCTTGCGAAGTTGCAGGTATTACCAAAGGATGGAAAGGCTGTTAGCACTTGGGGGATAGAGATGAGGCATGGAATAATATTGTTGAAACGATATTTGAAATTTCAGAAGAACTAAAACGCCCTAAGTTTTTCAACTCAAATGTTGAAATAGAAAAGAATCAGAAACCGATTATTAATATGCAGCCTATTAGTGAAAATAGTAAATACTACGTAATTCTACTTTGTTACTTTAGAAATCTGTCTATATCTGCTTGTCTTTGCTGGTGTCTAACGTTGATTGCCCTTATGATTCCTTCGTGGGAATCAAGTTTGTTAAGCAGCGTTTTGGCGAAGATAAGCTTGATGTCTGGTA